>JAMPKV010000010.1 GCA_039962225.1 Microcoleus sp. AS-A8 | reverse complement strand
TGGAACCACACCGACTCCATCCCGAACTCGGAGGTGAAACGTTGCAGCGGCCAAGATACTTTGGGGGTCACCCCACGGGACAATAGCTCGATGCCAGGTCATTCATCACACAACAGCCTCTTTCTCCACATCGAGCAAGAGGCTTTTGTTTGGTTAGATTTACCCTGGCTGTAGCAAACTAGGAGTTTCTAAAACTTATAATTCACAACTATCCACACGCGAGAAAAGACAATCAACCTCAACAGCACCCTCTACCCCTACTAATTCAATGGCTCCATCACCCCATCCTATACTTAGCCCTAAGGGAAGATGTCCAGCAAGCATATTTGAATGAAAAGTCAGTTCTGAATATAATTTCCAGTTATGACTTACTCGCCAGCCAACGCGCTCTCCAAACTTTTCATAAGCTATTAAGTTATAGACTCCGGGCTTGCCACCTTCCTCAAGCCAAATTTGCTTTTGCACACTGAAACCAAAGTGCTTATTACTATAATGTAACCACAGCCGATCAATCGTGCGGAAATCTTTACAGGGAAACTTTTCAATATCTTCATTATCCAGATAACCTCGCTGCTTTTGCCCCATAACTTCTAGCATCTTTTCACGAGTTTCTTGATCAGCTTCTTTCCAATTATGTTCGGCGAGTAAATCTTGCAATCTCCTGTAATCAATACCTTTTTCTGATTCTAAGGTTATATCAAGCTGACTTGGGAAAGTGAACGTACAAGAATCCGAAGTCGCATAAAAAGGATTCAAATCTTTTAACACCTCATGAACCGTTTGATAGCGGTCTTTCACCAAAACTTGGAGCAGCTTATTTAAAATATCTTCTAGCTTAGGGCTAATTGTTGTAGCAGATGGCATATTTTTTCGCCATGACCAACAGCCAGCAAAAGAATTGTAAAGGTTAAAAGGCTGTATTCCTGTTAACAAATGAATGCAAGTTGCCCCTAGTGCATATAAATCGCTGGCAGGATAGGCTTCGCCAAACTGAAGTTGTTCCGCTGGTGCATATCCAAGAGTGCCAATCATTGTTCCTTGTTCAACAAACGCTTTGACTGTTGCTTGTTTAGCCACTCCAAAATCAATCAATATCAGTCTGCTGTCACGGCGACGGCGTATAATATTGGCTGGCTTGATATCCCTGTGAATTACTCCTTGCTGATGAATAAAGTGGAGAACAGGGAGCAGATCGTTTAAAATATCCTGAATTTCGCTCTCTTGATATAGGGTGCCTTCAGCTGTAACTCTATCTTCTAATTCATCGAATAAGGTCTGCCCGTCAATAAATTCTTGTACCAAATACAGACGATTATTTTGTTCAAAATGGGCATAAAATTCGGGAATTTGAGCGTGTTTACCTAGTTCATATAGCCGCACAGCTTCTTGATTAAACAATTCTGTTGCCTTCCGATCTTGATCGGGTGGCATCATAAAGAGCTTAATCACACAAGGATGGTTGAGGCGGTCTTGATCGAGTGCAGCAAAAGTTCTACTATATCCACCTCGACCCAGAGGTTTGGTCGCCCGGTAGCGGTCTTTCAAAAGTAATTTAGTGCCACAAGTTAAGCAAAACTTTGCATCATCAGGATTTTGGGGCTTGGGACAGTCGAGGTTGAGGCAGTAGCTCATAGTGAAGGAAGATGCAAGCTTAGTATTTATTTTGCCCTCTTCTATTGTCTAACGTCGCCTTAATGCAGAATATTGGCTGACAAGTCAATTCTCTAACTTTTGGCTTGTTCAACAAATCCAGTTCTGAAGTCATCCAAGCGTGAGTGAAGCGCCGACCACGGGAGGTTCGCGATCTTTACCCCAGGCATCCCTATAGTCAGACCCTATTAATGCGTTCTGCATGTTCAGCAAGGCGATCGCTTTCTCCTTTTGATCCATCCTTGATCATTTGAGCGGTGTGTTAACAATCATTTTTGACACACCAAGCAAACAGCAAGGCTACGATATGAGCCATCAAAGTTATCTATCGGGATAAATACGCCCATGAACAAAGTAGTGCATCGACTCTGTACTAGTCTGCTCTTTGCTTTTAGCTTAGCATTCCCAGCTATCGCACAGACACTCTCTGCTGAAACTGATACACCCTCACCAATCAAAGAGGGGCAGATTTAAGAATTACTCCCCGTTTTGGCGTTGGTTACAGCACTTCTGGAGCAGGTTAAAACAGTTTTATTCCTATTGAAGTCTTACGAGCAACAGGGTGAATACAATATATTGCACACGACTGACTAGCTATGGTAAATGAGTTTGGTAGAAGGTATGTAAACTATCCAGTTAGAAGCCCTATTGGGGAATACCAACGGTAACGCTGCCACAAGCACTGTCACCATCACCTCTGTGGCAGCAAGCATTTGTAATGTTCTTTAAGGAGTCTCTTGCAGATCTGGGCGTTCTTCCGGCACGATCGCGCCTTCTACCGGGCAGACTTGGATGCAGATGCCGCAGTCAATACAGGTGGCAAAGTCAATCCAGTACCAGTTTGTACCCTTGACATTTTTTCCGGGCCCTTCGTGGATACAAGCAACGGGGCAAGCATCAACGCAATCGGCTATACCTTCACAAGTATTAGTAACTATCGTGTGTGGCACAGTGTTTTCTCTCTTATCAATCGGATCAAACAAGTAAATTTAGTCTACTGTTTCGACGCTACCAAGATTAACCTAAAACTATAGATTTGGTGGATATCTGGCTAGCGTTGTCCCTCCCTAACTTAACGTCTCAATCATCGGTCTGCCATCTGCTTGAATCCATGCCAAATAAGTAATCCGGTGGCGACGGGCGTACTCCCGAATATCTGTAGGTGAGCGTTGTCCTAAATCAATCTCCACGCGCACTAAATGCTCAGATTCTCTAAGCTTTTGGGCATAAGCAAAAGCAGCAGCCTCAGACTGGGGCGTCTCCGGAACCACTAACCAGTCACTAGCGGGTGTTTGTCTGGGTAGCTGACTCCCTGAAAGTAAAACATAGTGAAGGTCTTCAATATTGAGGCAAAAACCAATTCCTGGGTAGGTTTCTTTCTGAGGATGATACAGCCCCAGGAGTTGGTCATAACGACCCCCTTGACCCAAAACTCGCTGACTAGTATTGCTGTCACTCACCACCTCAAACACAATACCCGTGTAATACTCAAAGGTTTGAACTAAGCTGAGGTCGAGCATGAGTGGCAAGGGAGTGGGAGAAGATTGCTCTAAAAGTTCAATCAGGGCTTTGAGCTGCTCCACAATTTGGCGTTCTGATGCGTCTAAATCCAGACTAGCCACTTTTTGTAAAACATCCGTAGGGCGTCCCCGCAGATCAAACAGAAACAGCGCCCGTTCTCGTAATTCCGGGGAAAGGGGTAGAGTTTCTAGAGAGACACGATCCAGATGAGCGATCGCTTTTCGCACTTTGTCTTGCACTGACGCGGGGAAGGGAGAAAAGAGCGATCGCGTTAACCCCGCTTCCCCTAAAATCAAGTGCCACTGTTGCAAACCGAGCTGATTCAGCGAATCCGCAAGCAACAGCAGAATTTCTGCATCTGCCAATAGTCCGCCAGCTCCCAGAAGTTCAACCCCTGACTGGTAGAATTCCAGTTGACGTCCGTGGTGACCCATGGGCGGTTGGCGGAACACATTAGCATTGTAGTAGAGTCGTTGTGGTAAGGATAGGGTTGCCTCAGTAGTACTCCCTGCGATTCGTGTGGCAAAAGCCCGTGCAATTGAAGCTGTGAGTTCCGGGCGCAGTCCCAATGTCCCCGCCTCAGCATCCTGTAACTGAATGACAGTTGAACGCTGAATTGCCCCGCCTGCCATCAGAGTATCTAACCACTCCAAGGTCGATGTAATAATCTGGTGATATCCCCAGCGGTGAAATACCTGCTGTAAGCGCTCGGCAATCCAACGTTTTTGTGTCACTTCAAGGGGCAACAAATCTCGTGCACCCGCCGGTGGTTGATGAACCATTAATTTTTCTACTTTTTCTTACCGCCAAATAAACCACCAAATAAGCCACCGCCACGCGATTTCCCCGATTGATCGGACTGTGTGCCCGGAGTTGGTTGAGGAGTCGGTTTTTGACCCCCGTTGGTGTTCTGAAGGGCATCGAGATGCTTTTTGCCCTTCAAAGCCAACTCATCGTTGGGATTCAGTTGCAAGGCTTTATTAAGGTGAACTTTTGCCATTGTCGCCTGATTTTGCTTCAAAAAAGAGGCTCCTAGTAAGCTATGGCAGCGACTATTGTTTGGATCTAGCTTGAGTGCCTCACGCAACTCCAGAACAGCGGCGGCAAAATTGTTCTTTGCCATGTAGCCTTCTGCTCGCCGAACATACTCAGCCGATCTCGTGACTCCCGAATCAGGTAGCGGACTAATAGGGCGTGCCGGTGTTCCAGGTGGTGTCGGAGCGTTAGGACCTGGGTTCCGGCCTGGAGTAGCTGGCTGACCGCCTTTTGGGCCGGCTCCCGGACCCATTGGAGCCCCCGGTCTTCTATCGGTGGGTTTTTGGAGTTCACCCTTGCTCAGCATTAGGTAAACCATATTCAGTTCACTGATTTCAGCAATTTTATCTAAGACTTGGTCAAGGGAATCGTATTGTGTTGTGGCTAGCTTTTGTAATACGCTTTTGTAAGCGTTGTCTAAATTGGCACCTGACTGGAATAATTGTTTGGCTGAGGCGCTCGCAAGGGGAATTTTAGCCCCTTCTGCCGCTAAACGTCTCCCCATGTGGCCTAGACTCACCAAGTAATCCCGATTATTCCCCTGAGACAGCTGTTCGTAGGCTGGATTCACGAGTTTGGATAACAGTTGATTGGCTAACTTCTTTTCGCTATCGCTTGCCGCTTTGCAGCTGTCAGGATGTAGTTTTCTAGCAATCTTGAGATATCGCTTGCGGACTTCTTTAACATCCGCATCAACCGGAACACCGATAACGGCGTGATGGTCGTTGAAATCAAACTTGAAGAGTCCGCGCTCAATTTGAAAAGACATAGGGGTTTGTCCAAGCTCCGTGCCAAAATAATTGTTTCTAGTATGTCTTAATTTCTGCTATAATCGCTAACTTTATCACCTTGTCTTGGTTTATCAAGGCACCATAAAGCTATGTCATTTTTATCAGAACATTGTTTGGCTACTATGGGAAATAGCTTTTCATAGTTAGCGGCGTTCTGAAAGTTCATGGGTTACTAATTAGATTATTCCCATCTGCGTGAAATACCTATCAAAATTATTTCCACCCAGAAAGAGGGGGCACCTGTAACAGCTCAGTACTCATCTGTTCGTGCAGATGCACATTGGTGGCTAGAATCCGACCCGAATCAATCTTTAAGGGGCTGCCGTCGTAAGCGGTCACTTTCCCACCAGCTTCTTCTACCAACACGACCCCAGCAACGATATCCCAGGGAGAAAGTCCCCGTTCCCAGTACCCATCCAGTCTTCCGCAGGCCACATCGGCTAGATCGATGGAGGCGGCACCGCTACGGCGGACGCCTTGGGTGAGGTGGGTGAGGTGACAGAATTCAGCATAGTTGTTATCAGAAGTCTCGCGTCGATCGTAGGCAAAGCCGGTGACGAGTAGGCTTTTACTCAGGTCGGATGTTTGAGACACTTGAATTGGGCGTCGATTGCGAGTCGCTCCTAAACCCGTGGCCGCACGAAATAGCTCATCACGAAAGGGATTATAAATCGCTCCAACCTCAGGTATTCCGGAAATCAGGAGTCCGACAGAGACAGCCGCAACGGGGTACTGATGAGCGTAATTGGTAGTCCCATCCAGGGGATCGATCGCCCACAAATATTCATTCTGGTTATCCCCTAGCTGACCGGATTCCTCGGCTAGGATAGAGTGATGGGGAACATGACGCTGTAACACTTTGAGAATGGCTACTTCAGCGTCTTTATCGGCAACCGTCACTAAGTCTCCGGGACGTCCTTTTTCCTCTATTTCGTCTAACTTACCCCAGTAGTCTTTCAAGATAGCCCCTGCTGCCATAGCGGCTTCGGTGGCAATGTCCAGGAAGATTTGCAGTTGTTGGGGTGTATGTTGGCTCATCTTTAAATAGCTTAGAACACCAATTCAGGAATAACGCTGCGAGTGGAATGATTAGGGATTAGTGGAGAGTAGGGTTATCACTCACCCACTCATTATCCTCCCAAGAGGCATTACACGGAAGCTTTTGAATGGATCTTGGAAGGCTCAAATCTCATCAGAACAGACAAAAGTGATTGAGATGAACCCTAAGCCAAAATTCTCTTCGTTTTTGTCGTCTACCCGCCAAGCGGGCTAAACACTAATCCCATCGTCAGCGCAACGTTAAGGATTTTGGCGACGAAATTCGGCTGGGGTCAAACGCATGGGTTGGTCTAAATTCCAGATGCCATATCCCATGAGTCTGGCATATTCCTGGGCACGAGCAAGGCGATCATCGTATTTTTGGTTAGGCAATCGCGGTGCGGCTAACACATACCCTTCTTTTACCAATTGCTCATTGATTAAGACGCCATCGTACCAGACATAGGCGAGCCAGCGACCTGTGCTGTCTTTCTCTTGGACATCCGGTTCCAAGGAAACAGGTTGTAAGACAAGCGGCTGATTAGCCGTTTTGCTAATCATTTGCTCAAAGCGATTTTTGGCTGCTGATCCCCAAGGCTCTTGCTTTAAATCGGGTGCCTCAATCCCAATCAATCGTACCCGCTCTATCAAGGCGGTTTGCTGGGTTGGGTTCAATACATCTAGCGTTTGTCCACTGACAACTCGCTGCACCTGAACGGTTACGGTTCTTCCCGTGGGCACAGGGGAGGATTGGCAACCCACTAATAAAAAGAGACAGCAGCATAACAGGCTCAATAGCCTCAGCAAAAGCAAACACTCCTTCCGCAGAGCGTGAAGACTGTGGGGACACAGGAGAGAGTGGAGGCCCTGGAGGGAGAGATGACTCTCCTTACACTCCTTAGAAGGCGAAAGTTGTAGATCTTGGATTTGGGAAACCTCACCAGTCGGGAGTTGCAGACAATCGAATCGGGCAAGTTTCATGCCCAATTGTATGAGTCCTCCTCTGTTGTCCACCTTAATCCTCATCCAGTGGCAGTCCAAACTGCACCTTGCCTTTGGCAAAATAGCGACCAAACTGAAGTTCATAGACTTCGTCTTCATCCTGCGTCTCCACCTCCAGGTCGGAGCGAGGATAACTCACACACAACAGAGCATAGCCTTGGTCGCGCAGATTTGGAGAAAGTCCCATGGCTTCTGGCTGGTAAACTTCACCACGCAGAACCCGGACGGCACAGGTGGTGCAAGCTCCATTGCGACACGCAAACGGCAGTTTCACGCCCTGATTCTCTGCCGCTTGCAAGATATATCGGTCATCTGGCACTTGTACTATATGATGAGTACCAGCTTGGCGATGATGAATTTGAACTTTATAGGATTTAGTCATCACTTTAGTGTACAATTAGAAACCGGGTGCTGAATTAGCTTAATTCAAAACCTGCAATGAATAACTCCCCTGGAGAGATGGCCGAGCGGTTGAAGGCGCAGCACTGGAAATGCTGTTTAGGGGTGACTCTAACGAGGGTTCGAATCCCTCTCTCTCCGTTCCTTATCGTGGCTAATAGCCAAACCATAGAATATTTGACTAGGACATCTGATGGCACAGTACTTCCTAGTCGATAAGATTCGCATGATAGCCAGCGATCGCACCTTTATTTTTGCGATCGCGAGGCCGATTGAGCGGCTTGGGCATGGCGACGTCGCTGCTCAAAATTCAGAGCAACAACTCCCAAGGTAACAATCACCATTCCAAAGATTTGCGACCCCTGCATGGTGCTTTGCACGATCCCCAGAGCTAAGAGCCCTGTTAAAGCAGGAACTGTTGCTTCCAGAATTAAGGCTCGACGTGGATCGATCCGTCTCAGCCCCATGTTACTTAGCAGATTGATCAAGAACGTAATACCCCCTAATACTAAACTGCTGATGATTAGACTAGGCCACATCGTGGGAGCGACATCGAAACGCCACCAGGATTGCGGAAAGGGTCCGGCTAAACACAAACCAGCAAAAGTAAGGAGGAGGACATAATTAATCCACATCAAAGGGACGGGGTTAATCTTCTTAGCAGGAATTCGCGTCAGGATGAGATGAAAAGCAAAGGCGACACCCGCACCCGCCGCCGCACTAATACCTAAACTGGAAAGTTCCGTTGTTCTAGTACCGGGAAGGGTAATCAGCACAAACCCGACCAAAACACTGAAAATAACGAGGTTACTAATGAGCGTCGGTCGCCTACCATACAGCACCCACGCTAATAACAGAGTAAAGATCGGATAGATAAAGAAAATTGTCAGGGCAACCCCTGGAGCAATAGGCCCCAAAGCCAAATACAGTAGCGCCTGAGATAAAAACAGAAAAAAGCCACTTGCCAAAACATTGAAAAATAACAGCCAGTCTTTTGAGCGCGCAAATTGGCCAATTTCTCGCCACACCGATGGATAGCGAACCATCGCTAAAATCGCCATCAAAGGTACTACCACAAGCATTCGCAACCACAAAATCAGCAGCGAATTGCCCGCGCTGGGAACTAACAATCCTCCGAATTCAAATAGCCCCAAAATAGGGGACTTATTGAAAATTACACTAATAACAATGTTCTGGAACGCTTGCAGCAGGAAGGACAACAGAACCAGAACAAACCCCATGACTAACCCACCCACCAACCCCCGCTTAGGCTTAGAGGAGGCTTGAGGCTGGGGGGCAGTCGTCAGCGACTCTGGTGCTGGAATTGATGGTACGGCTGGGATGGATTGCTCAGAAGGATATGAGACGTTAAAGCTGTTGTAATGATGATCTTCCTCCAGATACCCAGGTATGTCGCGGCGGGGTAAAGAAACATTGGGGTGTGCTGGCGGTGAAGACAGTGAAGAGTTCTTTGTAGCAGAAGATTGGGATGAAACTTCTTTCCTCAGACGATTAACCAGCGTCTCTAAGATGGCTTCGCCTTGCTTCTCTAGACTGTACATCTCACCCAACTGCTGGGAGAGGGAACTTTGATAGCTCTTAAGGTCTTGTTGTAGGCTTCTAAAGGTTGCTCTCAGGGTTGAATCCAAAGAGGCAATCAATTGCTCTATATTCTCATTGTGAACTTCGGCTATTACGTTTGGCGAGAACCCCGCACTGGGGACACGATCAATCTGTTGTTGGAAAAGCTGCTGCTGACGCTGAGCCTTTAGCTGTTCAATGTCCTCAATCAACTGAGATTTTTCTCTCTGGAGCCGCTCAACATCTTGAGCTAACTGACTCAGGAGATTTTGCCGCAGGTGCTCAATATCTTGAGTCATGGCTCTTAAAAGATCTTCTGCTGCCTGCGAATCGCTTGCTCCCCTATCATCCGATTGTTTGTTCAGTTGCCCCATTTGCGTTTAACCTCTATTAGCCCCCAAAGAACCTGGTTAGCATTTCATGGCTCGTTTTGTCTATATTTCCAGGTTTTAGCACTCTATATGTCAATTCCAGCAAATTTCTCCGATTCCAACCTGCGGTGTGTCCCCAGAGGTTCTGGCTTAGGAGGGTTGCCGTCATTGTACTTCGAGAGCGACAGTAAGGTGCTATTGACTCAAATCTCCTAGCTGCACGCCGCCATGCAGCGGGGGGGAGTGGGGGCAGAGATGAGAGTAGAGGATGGGAGAAAGTTTTTAGGAGTATCCAAAAAACTAGTAAAAAACGTCTGTCTTATGCCGCCATGCACAGATCTTCTCACTCAATGGAGTGGTTGAAGCCTTCTAAGGGATATATTAGATAGCACCAGTTCTTGAGTCAGCTAATCGGCATAAAACATTGCATCGTTTGGACGGGCTATCCTTCCCATCCCAAAAGAGAAAGGCTGAAACCGAACTCACCAATTAAATGCACCACAGCTTAGGCCAATATTGCCTTTTTGTTTAAGAGAAGCGTTGTTCCTTTTTTTCAGCAGGTTGAAGTGTAATCTGTTTCACCACCCGAAAGCAGGTTATAGCGAAATAACCGAACCAACTGACAATGCCAAATAACTTAGAGCCATCTTCAAACAGGATGGATATTTTTAATTCTAAAAGATCGATAACTATTGATAATCCAAATAGACCAAAAGCCAAAATCAGGAAAATAAAATCTGTCTGTAAAATTAACTTTCTAAATCGGACTACATACCCTATTATCATTAATCCATAACTCAGAAAAACAAGTTTTTCAGGTATATTCAAATAAAGCGGAAATACGGTTTCATGAAAAAGAAATAAATCATCCAGCAATAGAATGAAAGAAATCAAACCACCAAACAGAAAAAAAGATGAAAATCTCCCTAGGCTTCCTGTTGTTTGTAGCAGTGCAAAAGTGAAAAAACAGATCGCTACAGAAGCACACCAAAATAAGACCCCAAAATTGGAAAGTGCTCCAATAAAGGGACTGTCTCCTGTCGTCGCCGAGGGATCGCGTGTCAAATCAGCCATGGGGATGCTGAGCTGAAGACCAACCAATACAATCATTGCCACTAGAATTAGCATTGGTGTATACAGCCCAAGAAGTATTGGCAAGAGACTCTTCAGTTGAGTATGCAGTTTTGCACTCATGTTCAATATCTCTCCTCCTTAGCCAGACTTTAACCGAAATTTAACTTTAATTTAGTCTGATTATAATCAACTTATTTTTTTGTTGTCAGAGAAATATTGCCGCAGAAGAGTACAGGGAATCCCTGGTTCTGAAGTTACTCAAAAAGAGAAGGTACATAAATGTATGCCTTCTGACTGATGTAATTATTCGGTTAATTGAGTATTAACTCGTCTTTAATGCAACCGCCTACCCGTTAAACTGAAGGCTCGAATTTCAGTAATTTCGACCTTCACCAGTTGACCTTTAAGTTCTTTAATATCGCCTGTAAAGAAGGTGAGGCGATTACCGCTCGTGCGTCCCATGACTTGGGTGGGATCTTTGAGATTTTGGTCTTCCACGAGAACCTCTTCAATCCGTCCGAAGTAACGTTGCGACGCTTGAGCGGCTTTTGTAGAAACCAGGTGATTGAGCCGCTGGAGGCGATCGCTTTTGACCTCTTCACTCAGTTGATTCTCCCACAGTGCAGCGGGAGTACCGGGACGGGGAGAATAAGCCGCCGTATTGAGCAAATCAAAACCGATATCGTCCACGAGCTTGAGGGTATTCTCAAACTGTGCTTCCGTTTCCCCAGGAAAACCCACAATCGCATCGGCACTAATCGATGCATCCGGCATGTACTCGCGAATCTTATCAATAATCCGGCGATATTTTTCCTGAGTGTAACCCCGTGCCATGGCTTTCAGGATATCGTTATCCCCCGACTGAAAGGGAATGTGAAAATGTTCACACACCTTGGGCAACTCGGCACAAGCGCGAATCAAGCGTTCAGTAAAGTAGCGAGGATGGCTGGTAGCAAAACGGATGCGCTCAATTCCTGGCACATCGTGAACGTAATACAAGAGCTCGGTTAAGGTGTGTTGGTGTCGTCCAGACTCGGTGACGCCGGGGAGATCGCGTCCGTAAGCATCGATATTTTGACCGAGTAGGGTGATTTCCTTGTAACCCTGTCGCCCTAGTTCCTCCATGTCTGCACGAATCGCCTCTGGAGTGCGGGATTGCTCAACCCCCCGAACGTTGGGAACCACACAGTATGTGCAGCGCTCATTGCAACCGTAAATCACATTCACCCAAGCCGTAACCGTACTATCGCGGCGAGGTTTGGTGATGTCTTCCACAATCTGAATCGGTTCTGTGGCAACAACTTGGTTGCCATCGAATACTTGTTCCAGCAAATCCTGGAGACGATTGGCATGTTGCGGTCCCATCACCAAATCGAGTTCTGGGACTCGACGCAGCAAGGCTTCTCCTTCTTGCTGGGCAACACATCCAGCCACCACAAGAGTTAAATCAGCTTGTTCGTGCTTGCGCTTTGCCTGCCTTCCTAGGTAAGAATAAACCTTTTGCTCGGCGTTATCCCGAATTGTACAGGTGTTGTAAAGAACTAAGTTAGCGTCGTTGGGGTCTTGAGACCACTCGAAGCCCATATCTTCTAGGATGCCAGCCATGCGCTCCGAGTCGGCTTTGTTCATCTGGCAGCCGAAGGTGGTGATGTGATAGCGACGGCGAGAAGTGCTCATGGACGGCTACAACTAATGAGTCGGAATGATCAGAACTGTATCTATATTGACACTCACCCACGCATAAAGGCGGGGATTCTCCACTGAATTCACGAAGCCGTTGAATGTATTACGAAATATTGCGCGCTTTGGCGATTATCCTGATTCATCACCCTTGATCTGAAAAAAGCTTTAGAAATTCAGATAGGAGATTTCCTAATGTGCAACTACGTGACCGGGTTTCCAGTACAATCCCGTTCAGGGGTTTGGCGTGAAAACCCTACCCTTGTTGTATATAACCCGTTACTCAGCACTCTTACTGGTGGGTATGAGGACGAGGATGACAATCGGGGCAGTGGACGTTAGATGGAAATACCACGAAGAGCGGTTAAAAGCCGCTGGTTTGTGAGGAGATTGAGAAATTGGAAGCGAGAATCGAACCATAACCTGGCTCTGGAAGCCAGGTTTTTTTACTTTTGGAGTGGGCGGTTACTAAAGTTGGGATATTGGGCATCAACTTGATGGGCTTTTTTGACAATCTTGTTAAAGGAGGCGTTAGCAGCCTGGAATTGTCTAAAAATCTTTTGTGGATCGGCGAGATGGGTTGTCGGTAGCTGTTGCCCCATTTCTTTGAAAACTAAACCAAGCGGCACATTGATTTCATCCTGGAGTTTGAGATAACGGGCGAACAGTGGACCATAAGCTGCAACGAGCGAGCCAACCCCTCCCCGAATTTGTTCCCAACCGATGTAATAAAGTCCCTTGTAGTCGTCAAGAAACGAACCCCCATAACATTTAACGACCGCTCCTTCAACCCGCTGAAGTTCTTGAGCTAAGAAGGGGTAGGCAACGTAAAAGCCCGTTGCACAAACAATTAAGTCAAATTCCTCACAACTACCATCGACAAACTCAACGTTCCAACCATTAAGCTGACGCACAGCAGGCTTGGGAATAATACGACCATGTTTGATGTAGTACGGTACCTCACTGTTGAGAGTTGGGTGTTTCTCGAAAATTCGATGGTTGGGTTTGGGTAAACCATAGTCGGAGTGCTGACCAAATGTCAGGCGTATCACCCAATACACCATTAAGCGACCGAACCATGCTGGCAGCGGTGGCATCCATGATTTACCCAAATCGGCAACCGGAACCCCGGCAAAGGTTTTAGGGATGAACCATACCGATTCGCGCATACTCAAAACACACTTGGCTCCTACCCGTGCCGCTTCTGCTGCGATATCACAGGCTGAGTTCCCGCCACCAATCACCAAAACTCGTTTACCACGCAACTGTTCGGGTCGTTTGTAATCTTTGGAATGGATAATCTCTCCGCTAAATTCTCCCTCAAATTTGGGAAAACGTTTGCACCAGTGATGCCCGTTGCAGACTAATACCCCTTTATAGATTCGTTGTTCCCCATCAGCAAAAGTGACTTCCCAGAGGTTATTTTCAATGGGTCGCACATCACTAACTGTACGATTAAGTTCGATAGGCTCACGTAATTCAAAATGATCAGCAAAAGCATTCAGATAATCCCGCATGTTTTGAGCGCTGGGAAAGTCGGGATAATCCTCCGGCATGGGGAAATGAGTAAATTGGGTAATCTTGCGCGATGAAATAATATGCGCGGTTTCGTAGACACCGTGATACCAATTACCGCCGATATCATCACTGGCATCAACTTGGTCGTATGGAATACCAGCCGCTTTCAGGGCTTGAGCCATGCCTAAGCCGACAAAACCCGCGCCAATAATTAAATGTTTTTGAGTCGTATCAAGCCTCTGTGGAGCTTGAAGAGAGTTAGTGACGACCTGTACCACTTTTTAGTCTCCTAGTGAACTCGTTGCTAATCCAGTCCAAAAATCCGGGAGCATATCGTTTGAAAAAGTGGATATTTTTAGCGACTGAATCGGGAAATACGTGCAATTGATCGCGAATAATTCCTTGAATCGTTTCCCGCATAACGTTTGCTGGCTCGGTTATCCAGTTTTCTGGTAAATCCTGGCTCCTCTGGGCCAGTGTTCCATACCGCTTCGATTGTAGAATCGGGGTGCGGCTAAAAAACGGATAAACGGCTGTCACCTTAACGTTGTAATCCTTAACTTCATCGAAAAGTCCTTCGCTAAATCCCCGTAACCCAAATTTGCTGGCGGCGTAATGAGTTAGCCCAGGCGGTGCCGCCCAGCCTGCGATCGATGAAATATTAACAATATGCCCCTTTTGACGAGCAATCATATCAACCACAAATAAGGCGCTTAATCGCATGGGTGCCATTAAGTTCACCTGCATCAGTTGTTCCCATGGCTCTAACGGAACTTCGTTGACATGACCCACCACGGCGATCCCAGCATTGTTAATTAAAACATCCACAGGAATGCCCAGGGCTTTGACTTGGTGATAAAGCGATTCACAACCTTCACGGGAAGCCAAATCGGCAGTTAGGCAAGCGAGTACCTCACCCGTTGCAACTTCCCCCCAAATGGACTCAGCCCGTTGATATAGAACGACTTTATCCAGATCTGTGAGGATTAATCGGCTACCCGCCCTCAATAACTGTCGCGTGAGTTCCTGTCCGAAGCCACCGGTTGCACCCGTAATTAACACCACTGCTTCGCGTAGCTGGGTCATATCGCAAGTTCCCTCTTAGCGCTTGGGTTAAATTTTAGGGGAACTGAGCATCCTCAGGAGTAGCAACGACCACGGTACCTTAATATCGGGTACGAGCCATGGGTACTGTCTCAGGGTGGGTAAGCCAAAGGGGAGGAGAAAACGCAGAGAACGAAATGATACGGGGCGATTACCGTCTTTGTCTACCAGTCCATAGTGCTGAGCGAGTTCAGCCACAATCTGCACCCGACCGGTGCGACGCATTACCGTTGAGTCTGCCGCCAATGCCGCAATTGCCCGTCCTGTAAGTAAGGGAGTTTCCCAGTTGTAACCCTCCTTGATGGCTGAGCTTTGTGAATCAACCTCCCTACTGTCATCCATTTCAGCCGCAAAGCGGGTAATGAACTCAGTACCAACAATACCGGGCCAAATTGAGAGTGAAGCAACGTTATGCTGCTTGAGTTCAACCGCCATCTCCGCCGCTAAGCGATCGCAGGCGGCTTTGCCTGCACCATAGGGAACACCAAAAATGTAAGACATCCCCCCCCATGAGGAGATGGTGCAAATCAGTCCTTGCTGATGCTGGGTCATCATTCGAGCCGCAAAAACACTCGCTACATAATGGCTACGAAGCCCCACATTGTTGCAAGCATCCCAAAAACTCGGTTCACTCTCCCAGAAGGGCTTCCCATTCGCGTCCCCTAATGCCTGTACTCCTGAGTATGCATTATTCACCAGCAAATCAAGTTGTCCCTGCTCGTCTTGGATACGCTCAAACAGCAGACGCACTTGCTCGTCGTCACTGTGATCGACACAGACGGGAATGCATACACCACCGGCTTGTTCCACCGCTAATTGAGTATCATTGAGACTCCCTGGTATGCCATTTTCGGTATTAGAGCTATTAAGACGGCGACCTGTGATGTATACCGTTGCACCGGCTTCACCGAGTCCAATGGCAATTCCCTTACCCAGACCCCGCGTCGCACCTGTGACCAATGTCACTCTGCCCTCAAGGCTTTTCATGATTGCTGTCTCCGTCGCTTATCAAGATGCACAAAAAACTCGCAGATGAAAGCCTTCACTAGCTCACCGCAGACTGGAAGACTGTGTTTTTCATAAATCTTTTATCATTAAACCATCAAAAATTAAAGCATTTGTAAACAACTACGCCCAGTTTCTTAACACGGCTCCAATGGCATTAATTGTCTATTCTTGAGGGGAAAATTATCAGGCGATTTTCTACAGGATTTACGCTTTAGAATCAATACATCCCGCTGACGCTTCTCAGGTCGGGACTGATTCGCTAGTCTGGCTCTACTGCGGAAGGGCTGCGCTAACACCGATTAAGTTTTTTGAGCTGTGCATCCTTCTTAAGAAAGATATTACTTTACTTAATAGAATATACATAAGAAGAGACAATTGTCACAGAAATGCAGGCCAGTTTTTTTACTGTCAGGGTTAACCTTTCCTTAAACCCAGTCATCTAATTACATGTTTTTAATGAAGTAGATAGAGAACACTTACAAAAGTGTTTCTCTCATTGCTTTTTTTACTGAAACCGTCTTTGGAGGTCCGAATAAGGAATTAGATACTCCGACAAGGACATCCCGAAATGCAAACCTACAGCTCGATCCTGTTAGCAAGTCTGTTATTCACTGGCCTAGCTGCTAATTCTCCACAGTTCGGCTCTCGAGCTGCAAGGCCGCAGCCATCGGATTTTGGCGTACAGTTATTAACAACAAAGGCGTCAGGCACACAGAAGGTTTGTCCTGATAGTGGACAAAGCCCTCCTCCCGGCTGTGGGCGGAGAGATAAAGAGATGACTAAAAACAGCTAATTCGAGCGCTGATTCGCTCTCCTCTCTCAATCCTCTCTAATATTACAGTTGAGTTCGCTAAGGAAGCCTCAGCAAAATGGCTCAATTCCTTCAGTGAAATGGCTGAAATTTTAGTAGGACTGATCAAGAATTTTTCTTTCTCCCCATCTCCCCATCCAACCGCTCTACTATCGTTAAACGCAACTCGTATTAACTTCTCGGTTGTTAAGCTGAGGGGCATCTAAATTTGATAATTTAGTGCCTGAAATCGTTTGCTGCCTGAGATTACCCTGTAAAACTAGATAACGAACAGCTTATGCGGGTTTCCACTTGCCATGAAAACTATGGGGAATCACGCTGGGTAATCCTAGGCGACAGACGGGCTCATCATCTAGAGTGTCGCTATCAAATATCCATACCTCACTCGTGTCAGAATTCCCGTCATACACAACCGTTAGTACCCAACCCTGCTGCTGATTCAAGGCATCGGCGGCATATAGGGGTTCAGAGGGATAGCGATTGTCTCCCATATCCGCGATCGCTAAACGATCCGTTTTGGTGTTGAATCGAGCGATCGCACCAAAAAACTCTTGACTAATATCCACCCCATCCCGATGTACGGCTAAATAGATATCCGGCGAGGCTTGTCCCACAAGTTGCGGCGGTACAACAGGGAACTCACAGCCTCTGTCTAACAATTCCACGAGTTGTATAACTTTCCCCGTCTGGGGATTTAAACGCACCTGCCACAGCGTTCCTTTAACTTGTGTCTGGGTTTGACCGGTTGCCAGTTCTTTTAAATACCGATTCGTCTGGAAGTCCGGATAGCGCACCAGATCGATCGCGATCGTGCCATCCGTATCCACATAACCATTGCTAAAGTGCCACTGAAACCAAGGCTCAGCTTCAGTGCGGCTGACCAAACTAAGGGTTTCGCGATCAAGGACAATAATCTGAGTCGGGCGTTCAGGTTGCCATTCCATCGCGTCACTATAACTGCTCAATCCCAACCCAGCGCTTAACAAATTTACCCGCACTGGTGGCACAAAAAAGATTAAGTACTGCCCTGCGAGCACAAAATCATGCACTAGGGACAAACCGTCTAGGGGTACAGAACCCTGTTGGATAATCTTGCCCGTAGAATCACTTTTATAAACCTTTAATGTGATATTCAGGCCAATAGTCACACCAAAGTTAAAAATCTCCCCCGTCTTGGGGTCACATTTGGGATGAGCCGAAAATGGCGCTCCCTCACCTAACTGAGTTAAATCATCGATTCCTATGGTTTCCAGCGTCTGAAGATCGAGAGCATGGGGATTTCCGCCTTCCCACAGAGCTAAGAGTTTATCGGACAACGGCAACACTGAGGTATTGGCAGCATTCTTCACTGGCTTACCCCAACGCTGCCAAATTCTGCCCGGTGCTGTCATGCCATAGTTGGGGTAAAGAAATTGCTCTTTTTCGCTTTCGTCTTGGTAGCCAGCGGTTTGCACGTAGCGATAGAGTCCTGTCGCACCCGCATCGGTAAAATGCACCCCTAAGATCGCTCCATCCCCATCAAACCAATGTCCCACTCGTATACCACCGCGCTCTAGGCGTCCGGGGCCGTTGCGGTAGAGTGAACCCCGTAAACCCTCTGGAATTTTACCGGAGAGGATGGGCAGGGGTGTGGGGGGAAATTCTTGGGCGGGTTGGGCGATCGCATTTGCCCAAGCTCTACGAGTTAGAGGTTTATGGGTTGTCTTCATTCGTTTCCAGGCAGAATTTTTAAATAAGGGGTGACACCCCCCACCCCTAAGGTGTTATATTGTGCTTAGTAGATGCACCCTGATAATCAAAAGAGTCACACAAGTGGCTCTTTTTCCTTTTCCTAAGGTCTTTGAGACGATTCTGACCCAATCCATTTCGGCAACTCCTTTATGCCTCAAAGGAGTGGCTAAGGGGAGAGGAAGAAATTAACCAAGGGAACAATTCAAGAGAAAATCAGTTTTTGATCAGCCTGTACTAGCTGGTTGCAGCTTTGGCGGTTTCTTGCTGGTTAACAGAATTTTGAGTGCCCAACTGAATCAGCTCAATCTTATATCCATTCGGGTCTTCCACAAAAGCAATGACCGTTGAACCATGCTTCATCGGCCCTGGTTCGCGGACGACTTTACCACCTTTAATTCTGATTTGGGCACAAGTTTCGTAAATATTATCCACACCAAGGGCAATGTGACCATAAGCATTACCCAAGTCGTATTGCTCTGTACCCCAGTTGTGGGTCAGTTCAATGACAGTGTGGTCAGATTCATCGCCATAACCCACGAAAGCCAAGGTAAATTCGCCGCTGGGATAATCTTTTTGGCGCAGTAGCTTCATCCCCAAAACGTCGCAGTAAAACTTGAGAGATTCCTCAAGATTGCCGACCCGCAGCATTGTGTGTAGCATTCGCATGGGCTTTTTCTCCTTAAGCGGATTCCTCTATGAGTTCATTTTAAAAACAGTGACGGTCTAAAAGCGCTCACGCGATGAAGAGAAATCCCTACCCCAGAGTACGTAGTAACACGGTAGGGATCGGTAGACATCCTTAAAGTTGTAGTTTGACGCTCACAAGAAGGCGTATGCTAATCGCTGGAGTCATCCGATTTTAGATTTTGGAGTAGAACCCCATCAATGAATCTGGGGAGTTAAAACTCACTCTATTGAGCCATAATCAAAGTCGGCAATCTAAAATCCTTACATTGCTAAAAGGAGATGTATGGAATACAAGCCAGAAACCGCAATTGAAGCGATCGATGCCAGAGAAATTTTAGACTCTCGTGGGCGTCCTACCGTAGAAGCCGAAGTGATGCTGCTGACGGGCGCTAAGGGACTCGCCCAGGTTCCCAGTGGAGCCTCGACAGGGACTTTTGAAGCCCACGAACTGCGGGACGATGACTCCCATCGCTATGGCGGTAAAGGAGTTCTCTACGCGGTACGGAATATTAAGGAGAAAATTACGCCTGAGTTGTTGGGAATGGATGCCCTCGACCAAGCCTCCGTTGACCAAAAAATGATAGAGCGCGATGGTTCCCTCAACAAAAAGAACTTGGGAGCCAATGCCATCCTCGCTGTCTCGCTGGCAACGGCTAAAGCAGCCGCAGATAATCTGGGACTTCCACTCTATCGCTATCTAGGGGGGCCCCTGGCTAATCTGCTGCCAGTCCCGCTGATGAACGTGATCAACGGTGGCGCTCATGCGGATAATAATGTGGATTTTCAGGAATTCATGATTGTACCCGTGGGAGCACCTACCTTTCGAGACGCGCTGCGCTGGGGTGCTGAGGTGTTCGCATCCTTGGCAAAAGTTCTGAAGGAGAAGAAGTTACTGACAGGGGTTGGGGATGAAGGAGGCTTTGCGCCCAACCTGGAGTCTAATCAAGCCGCTTTAGAATTGCTGATTGCGGCAATTGAGCAGGCTGGGTATAAACCCGGAGAACAAGTCGCGTTAGCCATGGATGTGGCGGCGAGTGAGTTTTACAAAGAGGGTCAGTATATCTACGATGGGTCATCTCACTCACCCGAAGAATTTATTGATTATATGGCGAAGTTAGTGGGGCAATATCCCATTATTTCCATTGAAGATGGGTTGCACGAAGAAGATTGGGATCATTGGAAATTGCTGAGTCAGAAACTAGGCAACATTCAGTTAGTCGGTGATGACCTGTTTGTGACTAACCCGGTACGCCTGAAGAAAGGCATTGAGTTGGGTGCAGGTAACTCGATCTTAATTAAGCTCAATCAAATTGGCTCGTTGACTGAAACGTTAGAAACAATTGATTTAGCGACGCGTCGGGGTTACCGTTCCGTGATCAGCCACCGTTCTGGTGAAACAGAAGATACGACCATTGCCGATTTAGCGGTAGCGACTCGTGCAGGTCAAATCAAAACCGGCTCTTTATGTCGTAGTGAACGGGTTGCCAAATACAACCGACTGCTGCGGATTGAAGATGAATTAGGCGATCGCGCCATTTATGCTGGAACTGTAGGACTGGGGCCAATTTAGGGCTGAAAAAGGTAGTAGGGTGCGTTAAATCACGCACCTTACTTGTTAATTTAGGTATTGGAGAATTTATCTTTTGGCAGTGCCTCAGAGAATGCTCATGCTCAAAGTTATCCAAGCCGATGCCACAGCTTAATCGTTTTGTCCTGACTGCCACTGGCAATCATCGCCCCCGTCGAACTCATGGCGACGCTAGAGACAGAGTCTAAATGCCCTGTGAGGGTGGCGATCTTCTTCCCTGTACTCACTTGCCAAAGCTGAATCGTCTGATCCCGACTGCCACTTACCAAAGTCTCTCCATTCGCACTAAAGGTAAGAGCGACCACTGACCACGAGTGACCAGAAAGCGTGTAAAGTATTTTCCCAGTTTTCCAGTCCCACAAGATGCTCGTGTTATCATCACTGCCTGTTGCCAGGGTTTGACCATCCGGACTAAAAGCGATCGCAACAACAGCCCAAGCGTGACCGTAAAGAGGGGTAGATGAACCCGATGTCAAGTCCCACAAACGCCAAGTGCGATCGCAACTGGCACTGCCCAGAATATTACCCGTCGGACTGAACGCCACAGCACTAACCTGCAATCTATGACCCGTCAGCGTCTTTTCTGACACACCAGTCTGAACATTCCACAGTTTAATGGTCTTATCCCAACTAGCGCTCGCTAACACCTGAGCATCAGGGCTAAACACAACCGACTTTACGGCGTGGGAATGCCCACACAAGGTGTAAATTTCCTGACCATTTTTCCAGTCCCACAATTTGATTGTTTGGTCATCACTCCCTGTCGCCAGCATTCTCCCATCAGGACTAAAAGCAACCGATGTTACAGCTTGTCCATGTCCCATGAGGGTAGAGAGTAACTCTCCAGTTGCTAAATTCCATAAGCGAATGGTGTTATCCTCATAGCCACTTGCCAAGAACTGACCATCCGGGCTAATGGCTAGTGAATTGACCGCTGAATTACCGCTCAGAGTCTGTTGGCATTGCCATAAGATTGGAGGAGGGCTGTGCGTCCCTGCGTAATCTTTGTGCCGGAATTGAGATAAACCTGATTTTTCCCTAGTATCAGCGATCGCTTGCATCACTTGATCAACTGATTGAAAGCGGCGAGTTAGCGCATTTTGCAGCAGTTTATCTAAAATTTGACCCAGGCATTCGCTCACATCTTGCGTTAAATAATCTCGCCACGCCCAGCCATCATTAACAACATCAAATAAATCAAAGGGAGGAATGCCTGTCAGCAGGTTAATACAGCTTACCCCTAAGCTGTAAAGGTCACTGGCAAAAACCGCTTTTCCTCTCGCTTGTTCGGGTGCTACATATTCCGGACTGCCGATGCAGGTTCCTGCGTTCAGGGAGTTAATTCCTGTGATTAATTTGGCAGCACCAAAGTCAACGAGTACCAACTGACTCTTCTCAACCTCTCCGAACCTCCTCGTATGAGTTCCGGCCTGATTAAGGGAGAAAACTGTAGGCAAAGAGGTACGGCGAATGATATTTTCTGGCTTAATATCGCGGTGAATGATGTGATGGTCGTGAATAAACTTGAGGACTGGCAATAAATCATCGAGAAGTTGCCAAATCTGAGCCTCGCTGAATGTCCCTTCTTCCTCTACGACCTTCGCCAAGTTTAGGCCATCAATCAACTCTTGCACTAAGTAGAGGTAGTAATTTTCCTCAAAATGTGCCAATAACGTAGGGATTTGGGGATGCTGGCCTAATTCCTCCAGTCGTCGTGCTTCTTGTTGAAAAAGAGCGATGGTCGCTTCGCGAACCGCCTTCGGCATCGCTTTTTTTGCCGCTTCAGGGGTGAGGTTCTTTGTCCACAACTGCTTAAGTACGCAAGCCGATTCACTTTCATCCACAGCTAGAAAGGTTCTGCTAAATCCACCTTCACCGATTAACTCAATAGCCCGGTAACGCTGTTGCACCCATAAATTAAAGCCGCATCCCTGACAACATTTTTGGGTTTCAGGGTTTCGCGGCTTTGGACAATCAGGGTTTACACAGTAGCTCATCAAAAAGGATGAAGGATAATTGAGATTGAATCTGTTCGTATCGCCATACTATTTTTTAAGGCAGAGGAACGCAGAGTTTTTGGAGCCAAATTCCTGTGAATTCCTATTGCTATTGAGAACGATTTGACCGATTAGAATCTCTCCTTCTCCCATCTAGTCTGGGAAGTGGTCAAACATTTTTGCCCAGATTCCCTAGTCGATTGATGGAGCATCCTGCGACAATTGGTCGAAGAATGAATCGATCGCTATTTTATGGGGAGGTAGTGGGGGTGCCTTTGTTCCCTGAGATTTGGGAGTTTGAGTGGCATGGGTTGACGGTGTGCTTTCTAAACGCGGAGACTGAGTTTGGGCGATTGGCTTTGCCACCGCCTCTTGGGCGATCGCAATTATTGGTTCGGTTTCCAACTCGGCGGTCATCGTTTCCGTGATCGGTGGCACAGGAGGCTTGGAGGGCGACTTCCCATTCCCATTGGATTTACTTGTCTGAGAACGAATCATCATCCCCAACAAGCCATCCACTAAGCCACCACCGCTGCCGTTTCCGCTAACGGCAACATCGGGGACAACGCGCACGTTGCGATCGCCGATAATCTGCATGAGTTGCAATGCAGTATAACCCTGTCCTCCCAAAGCATCGACACCGGCTTTGTATGCTTCGGCTTTGGCGTTACCCGTGACTCGAATCGCTTCTGCTTCCCCAGTGGATTCCTTCACTCTGGCATTGGCCTTGAGTTCCGCAATTTTAACCCCTTGTTCCGACTTCACCAAGTCTTGCTGAATATCTGCGATCGCGGTTTCTCTCACCAACTGTTGCCGCTGAGTTTGTGCCATTTGCTGCACTTCATACGTCTTGCGTTGTTCTTCCGCAATTTTGCGATCGGTTTGCGTCGTCATCAGCGTTGCTGGCGGCAAGATATCCCCAATCAGGGTATCGATCGCCTGTACATCATAGGCGCGAAGTGCGATTTTAATATACTCAGCCGCTTCCACTTGCCGTTCGGAACGTGCTGTGAGAAAGTCGAGTACCGTATAGGCTTGAGCGGAATTTCGGAAGTAATTTCCCACCGTGGGCTGCAACACATGGTCTACCAGATTTTGCATCGCACCGACGCGAGAAATCACCTTGGGTGCATCTAACGCCCCGACATGGATAATTTGAGCCACTTCCAAATCAAAGGCGAAGCCATCCTGAGAACGCACCGTGAGAGAGGAGAGTTTCGAGTCGTAGCTGTGCCGTTCCGTTCTGCCTGACCAATTCAGCACGATATTCGTGGTTGGCACCAGTTCAACTTTCAGAATGCGGGTATTGAGGGGATGTTTCCCTGGATAAAGCGGTGTTACCCACACGCCCTTATGCCCTGGTTCCACTAAATTGCCGTGGGTGAATGCTGCCCCACTGACATCTTCTTGCGCTTTGCCGACATAGGAAATCACCACACCGACATAGCCGATGGGAATTTCGGTCATCGCGACTTGCTCAACGCCCACGAACCAAGGGTTTAGGTTCCAAGAACCCGATAGCAGAACTTGCTCCTGTAAACCGCGTCGCCCACCGCCATCGATGAATTTTTGAGCATTCTGGAAATTATCGTGATGGGGGATAATCGGGCCTGCAATTTCCCCTTCTTCGATCGAGATACCGTCAAAGGTGGTGACAATGCCCACTTTGTCCGGAGAAATACTATACAGCCGCAACTGCTCCGGTTTCATGCCATGATGGTTGGCGTTGGCGGCGGTAATCACGGTGAATAAAGCCGTATTAATCCGGTAGGTTCCAGCGGTGAGGATACCCAACTGACGACCTTTTTCGCCACCCCCTTTGAGAAACTTCCGGGCATCTTGGAAATTATCGCAGGCGAGGACTTTCCCCAGAATGCGTTGCGCCGGGATGGAAGCACCATCGGCAGCTACCACGAGGGCAATTTCCCCTTGGGGGACAATACTCAGCGATTCTTTGCGAACGTTATATTGCCAAGGCCAATAACCCCAATGCCAACCGGGGGCGAGAGTATCCGCTTGATATCCCGCTTCGCCCTCCAAGGCAATCAAACGACCGGGTGGAAGTCCGCGACCGGAAAGGGCAAATTTCTTAACCACAATGCCGACTTCCCGTTCACTAATCACCACCAGTCCGCCGAACAACAGCGGCACAGCGATAATCAGACCCCCCACAACCATAATGGGGATGAGTCCTCCCAGGTCAAACAACTGCATCGCTTGATAGCGACTGTTACGGGTTTGCAGTTGGGCAAGAGTTGATGGAGTAGAATTGAGCCGCGCAGAGGCCGCAATCTTTGCCGATTGAGGATTGAGGTTGGTGTTAACCCTTGCTGTTGCAGTCAAAGGCAGAGTCGCAGAACTGACTTGAGTTAGGGTAGGTTTTAAAGTCGTTCCGACTGAAGCGAATGCCACCGTTGCCAAGGCGGAGGCCGCTATTTGCTTCAGCAGAGGATGCTTGAAGGTGATAGATTTCTGAAACGATTGGGCGGCTTGCGTGTAGGGCAATTGCCGCAGATGCATTAACAAAACCGAGCGTAAAAAAGTGTGGGGATTTTTCATTATTCCCTCCTAAAGGAGGAAGTATTAGGGTGTGTAGCCTATGAAATTCATCAGTCCCGCAGGGACTTACAAGAGTACCACAGTCAGCCGGAAGCCGGTTCCAGACACCGGCTCAATCTGTGATAAAAGTTTATATCGGGTCTCAGTTGTATATACCACAGGGTAGAGACAAGGAAGGCTTTGTCCTGACAGACGGCTGGGTTTAACTCATGGGAGAACGGCTATATTCTTGCCTACGCAATTCCGTTACATGTTGTAATGTACACAAGAGGCTCTGGCACACGCAAACTTGACAAATGGAAACATTAGGCTCAGAATTTTAAAATTTTTTAGGAGAGTTTTCCTCCAAGTAATTCATTACCGAGAGAAAAATCACTGGCCGATGAGCGAATGCTGAATGAGACTGTGGCTGATAAACCCGATTTCAAATACTTTTTATAAAATGACCCTTGAAGGAATTGCACCCAAAATCGTGAAAGCTAAAATTTTAATAGTTGAAGACGAAAATATTGTTGCTTTTAATATTCAAAATCGATTGGAAAGACTTGGATATATTGTAACCGCTGTGAGTTCTTCGGGAGAAGTTGCCCTGCAAAAGGTAGAACAAACTCACCCCGACTTAGTCTTAATGGATATTAAACTCAAAGGCATGATCGATGGTATCCAAGCTGCCGAACGAATACGTACCGAATTCCAAATTCCTGTCGTCTATTTAACGGCTTACACCGATGAGGAAACACTCAATCGTGCCAAACGCACAGAACCCTACGGTTATATTCTGAAGCCTTTTGAAGCGAGAGATTTAAATACAACTATTGAAATAGCTCTCTACAAACATCAGATAGAGCAGCAGCTTCGACAGAGAGAACAGTGGTTGGCAACGACACTTAAAAGTATTGGAGACGCCGTGATTACAACCGATTCACAGGGTGTAGTCACGTTTATGAATCCGGTTGCCGAAGCCCTTACTCGTTGGAACTCCGAAGAGGTTCTAGGGAATGCTTTGAGCCAATTTTTTCACGCCATCAACGAAAAAACGCGAGAGATTATTGAGAATCCGATCAACTTGGTTCTTCAAGAGGGAATTACGGTGGGTTTAGAAAACCACACCCTCCTGATTACCAAAGATGGTAGCGAAATTCCAATTGATGATAGTGCAGCACCGATCAAAAATGAAGAAGGTAACATTCTTGGGGCTGTATTAGTTTTTCATGACATGACTGAAAAACAGCAATTTCAATCTTTATTAGAAAAGACTAATGAAGAACTAGAACTTAGAGTGGCAGAGGGTATGAATCAATTAAGAGAAACGAATGAGCAACTTAGGCAAGAAATTGCTCGACGCCAGCGTTTAGAACAGGAATTGCGATTGGCTCTCGAAAAAGAGCGAGAACTTAATGACTTAAAATCTCGCATCATCGCGACGGTTTCACACGAGTACCGTACTCCCCTGACGACCATTTTGTCCTCAGCAGATCTACTAGAAAATTACGACTCGCGATTGACACTCGATAAAAAAAAGAAACATTTTCAACGCATTCAATCCTCTATTAAATACTTGACCAAGTTGGTTGAAGATATGCTGATTGTCAACCAAGCGGAAACGGGAAATCTAGAGTTTAGTCCGACTCTTGTGAATGTCGAACAGATTGCTCGTGAAATGGTCAACGAATATCAGGTGAATGCCGCAAATCTACACCCCATTCTTTTTGAGTGCCAAGGAAGCTGTACCCATGTCTTTCTAGATGAAAAGCTCGTACAATTAATCCTGAGAAACTTGCTTTCCAATGCGATTAAGTTTTCTCCGGATCACAACCCAATTCGGTTGGAGTTAACTTGCGAACCCAGCCAAGTGATTTTGCACCTATCAGACCAAGGAATTGGTATTCTCCCGACCGAAAAACCTTGGTTATTTAATCCCTTCTTTCGCGGCAGTAATATTGGTGTTACCCCTGGAGTTGGTTTAGGATTAGTAATTGTCAAGGAATGTGTGGACTTACACGGGGGCGAGATTCTTGTAGAAAGTGAAGTGGGTCAAGGCACAACGTTTACTGTCACCCTTCCCATACGGCAGCCCTCTCAGGAATAACGTTTTAGTCCTATGCAAGAGGACTTTTGCTGTTAGTCAGGAGTTTTTAACTCTTGGCAGAATTCTGCTCAAAACTGGCGCGATCGCACCCAACTTTTGTATGCTCAGCTATACAGCCTCAACATTAGATCATCCCCAAAAAACACCTACCCAGCCGCCAACTCAAGGCTAATTACTCAACACCAGGTTATCGCGATGCACCACCGTTTCAGCACCCCCATAGCCCAAAATCGTGGGAATATCCTCGGATTTGCGCCCTCGAATCTTCTGAAGTTCGCTGCTGCTGTAGTTAACCAATCCTCTAGCAATTTCTACGCCACTGCCGTCGCATAACTGTACCGCCTCGGAAGCGTGAAACTCCCCCTCAATGCCTGTAATCCCAGCCGCTAATAGAGATTTCCCCGCCTGACAAATTGCCGCTACAGCTCCATAATCAAGATACAGTTTACCCACAGGCACTAAACTGTGAGCAATCCAACGCTTACGGGCATTTTCAGTCCGAGGTTGGGGTTCAAACTGGGTACCGAGGGGTTCTCCCTGTAAAATTTTTTCGATCGATTCAGGGTATCGTCCTTCTGTGATTACAGTCCTCACACCGGCATTGGTGGCAATCCGCGCCGCTGAAATTTTGGTCACCATGCCACCCGTCCCCCACTGGGAGCCGGATTCTCCGGTTTGGATCTGAAGTTCGGCTAAGTGCTCCATGCTGTTTACCAGGGTAATGGGCTGAGCATCGGGTACCTGGCGTGGATCGGCGGAGTACAGCCGGTCTACATCCGTGAGCAAAAACAGCCAGTCGGCTTGAATTAGGCTAGCGACTAAAGCGCTGAGAGTATCGTTATCTCCGAACTTGAGTTCCTCAACAGCAACGGTGTCATTTTCATTCACAATCGGGATCACCCCTAATTGGAGCAGTTCTCGAAATGTCCCGTAGGCATTGACATAGCAACTCCGCTGAATGAAGTCACGGCGGCTGAGGAGGATTTGTGCGATTGGTTGTTGCAAGCTGGTAAAGAAATCGTCGTAAATTCGCATCAAGCGTCCCTGTCCGACTGCTGCCACGGCTTGTTTGAGAGCCATTGTCTGAGGTCGGGACTTTAACCCCAACCGCGCACAACCAACACCCACAGCCCCAGAGGTCACTAGAACGATGCCATGACCTGAGGAGCGTAGATGCGTGAGAGTTTCAACGAGCTTGGCAATGGTTGAGAGTGCTAGCTGACCGGTTTGTGGTTGGGTAAGGCTGGAGGTACCAACTTTAACAACAATCGTTTGGGACATGAGGCGATGTTGAAGGTTGAAGATTGGAATGTGAGAAGGTTAGACAAATAACTTTATAACTTGCTCAGGTGCAACTTGCTAACGGACAACTCCCGATTACCCTCTGGAGAAAAGATTTGTTACATTTGATGATCTACAATTCTCGACTGGGAATGCTTGTAAAATTAACACCTACAAGGGTATAGGTTAAAATTTTTTTAAACAGACAAAACTCTAGAGCGCCCAGCTCATATCGGTTTTAAGCTGGACACTCTAGAGATTTATTAGGGTTTTAATATGTTTAGGGTCTTTATATGGGCTGACCCCATTTGAACTAATGTAAATATCTCATGACTTTCTCAGCGTTTACACTATCGTAATGTTTTCTTTATGTTTCTGATTTTCTTGATTCGTCATGTTTTTTGAAGTTTTGTTTCTGAGCTGGGATTGAGACACCTAAGGCTTGCGTCAGCCAAACTTCAAAGTCATGAGTTGGATATGAAGGCTCAGTGACGCTGGGGTCTACCATTGGTTCGACAAGGATGGTGAACATCCCCAGACGATTTCCGGCCAGCACGTCCGTGAACAAGCGATCGCCGACCATGGCGACCTGCTCTACGGGGAGATTCATCGCTGTTGCGGCTTGTTTTAACTTTCGCCGCGAGGGTTTGCTAGCCGCCAAGATGTAAGGCAAATTGAGGGAATTAGCAATACTGCGAATCCGACTCTCGCTGAGATTGTTACTGACTAGCCACAGGGACACCACTTGTCGAATTTGCTCTACCCACTCTCTGAGTTCCGCAGACGCCTCTTGAGAGCGTAGAGGGACTAAAGTTTCATCAACATCCAGAACTAAACCTCTAATCTGATATTTCTGTAAGATTTCTGGGGTGAGACCTAGGATAGGGCCACCAAGAATTAAATCGGGTTGTAAGTAAGATAGCCAAGACATGAGGATTGATTAAATGCTTAAGATTTGGAAAAAATTGAGAGATTTGAAACGTTTAATCCCAGTTGGGGGATGAACTTGTCTAATTTA
This sequence comes from Microcoleus sp. AS-A8, assembly GCA_039962225.1. Taxonomy (NCBI): domain Bacteria; kingdom Bacillati; phylum Cyanobacteriota; class Cyanophyceae; order Oscillatoriales; family Microcoleaceae; genus Microcoleus; species Microcoleus sp. AS-A8. The sequence continues at coordinate 300,390 of JAMPKV010000010.1, read as the reverse complement.
AATTTCTGAAACCCCTAATGGCAAGGCTGTTAAAATCTAAAATCTCAAATTCTCGCATCCAAAATGGTATAACCTAAACGCATCTTACTCACTTGCTCTGGCAATGCCCAATCTGGAGGAAGTAAGATTTTGGGGTTTCCCCATGGTTGGTGTTTTTATGGGGTGAGCCGGAAAGCCCGCCCTAGTGCAAGGCGGCGAAAGTTCCCCACCAGCTAGGTGGAAGGAGTGGGGGAGTGGGAGATTGGGACTGGAACTAAACGTGAGGATGGGAGAAACACCTACAAAAAAACTGGTGGATTATTTCTGCCAGTCTGCACTAGTGCAAAAAGGCAGAAGGCAGGAGGCAGAAGGCAGAAGCAACATTGCTTGTACAGTAAGCCTTATTGCCTTTGTCAACTGGATAGTTATTTCCGCCGCGCTGCACTAGAGTTCTAGCGGTGTGCGCCCTGGCTCACAAGCAGAGGAAATGCCCCACTCAATCAGCGTTCGTGAGGAACGATTAAGAGGCGGGTTTTTGCTGGGAGTTAATTTGTTGGCGAATGGCAGCTGTAGCGGCTTGGTGTTCGGCTAGGGTTTTACTAAAAACGTGAGAGCCATCATACCGGGCAACGAAGAAAACATAATCGGTCTTTTCGGGATAGAGAGCGGCTTTTAAGCTGGCTACACCCGGACTCGCAATGGGTGTCGGGGGGAGTCCAGGGTTGAGATAGGTGTTGTAGGGAGAAGGGGTTTTCACCTGGGCAAAGGTTAGGGGTTGCTCCATGGTTTGTCGAATGCCTAACCCATACTCAACCGTTGGATCGGTTTCGAGTTTCATCCCTTTTTGTAAACGGCCGGTAAAAACACCAGCAATGCGTGGGCGTTCGGTAGCAATTACCGCCTCTTTTTCCACAATGCTGGCTAAGGTAACCCACTGGAAAAGGGTAAGTTTAGTTTGATTTCGTCCCTGTTCATACAAGGGTAGCGCCACCTGCTCAAAGCGGCTGAGCATTTGTTGGACCACTTGTGAGGCAGACATGCGATCGCTCGGCAACTGATAGGTGTCTGGGTACAAAAACCCTTCCAGATGGGGCAAGTTATCGGGTAACCAGGGGTACTTATCCTTGGGAATTTGGCTTGCGGCATTGAGAAAGTCTTGCGCTTTGAAATATCCTAGGGATTCAAAGTAAGTGGCCATCTGCTGGAGCGACCAACCTTCGGGAATGGTGAACGAGACTTCCATCACCTCACCCGCCCAAATTTTGTCGGCGATCGCAGTTAGAGGTTGTGCGGGTGATAGTTTGTAAGTCCCCGCTTTAAAGCCACCCTGCTTATCCTGAAACCGCAGCCAATACGTCCACAGTTTCCAAGCTTGGTAAGAACGAATTACACCAGCCGCCTCCAGATCTTTGCCAATCTTCTGAGCTGCTGTTCCTGGGGGAATCTGAATTTGTACGGCTTTATCCTCCCCGGCCTTTGAGGATGGACTGATCACAGGTGACTGCGCCCAGCTCCACCACTCCCACCCCTGCCATGCACCCATGAAGAGTACTGCTGGCAGGAGAGCCAGATAAAATAACCATTTGGATATGCTACTGACCGCTTTCATAACCTGGTGCCGTAAATAATCACTTTCCCCTGAGAGGTTTTACCGTCCTGGGAGAAGCTTTGCTCTATTCGAGATCATCAAAGAGCAATTCTTCTAGCAAGGGCTGCACTTTTTTGAACTCCTCCGGGGAAAGCAACACAGGTTGACCTGTTTTGTCCCGTTGTGCAAAAAATAGCAGGGGATCGAGGGGAGTGTAAATTCCATACTCCTGTTCCTCATGATAGAAGCTTGCCAGATATTGGAATTGCTCTGGCTCTAATTCGACCTCGTCTTCTTCAATTTCAATGGTGAGAATCTCCTCCTCATCCACAGCAGGCAGTTCACCTTCCACCGTGAGAGTATAGGCTGTGCGCTTGAGCGTCAGATTTTGTTCAGCCAGAACCGCTTGAGCATCCGAGAAGATGAGGTCAATTTCAGCGTCATCTTCAATGAGAGTGGCATCGGCTTCTTCTTCTTCATCGCTTTCATCCCACGCAACAATCTCGACGGGTGCGTCTACCGGTAGGAGCAAAAGGTATTCACTACCGTCTACTTCAAGGGAATGCTCAATATAACAATTGAGCGATCGTCCAGCTTCATCCGTCAGCGTAACACTCGTATTACCGGATGACCCATTCTCTTGGGGAAATTCAGATGAGAACATGGCAGATAGGCTGCTATATAGGCTCGAAAGGGATGGGAAAAGCGCCAACCTCCGTTGTAACAAGACGCTGGGGAGCCGGTCGCAACCATCAGGATATCACGATGCATGAGCCTGAAGTTGAGAAATGGGTCATGGGTCATGGGTAATCGCTCATGGCAAGGGATGGGGATTGGTTTTTGGGATTGGGGAAGCTCACTGACAGACGAAAACTTTTGCTTCGTAGCCTCCGATATCAATCCGGATGCCCTCTTCCCGTGCGGCTACGTCATAGTTGCCCATCCACTCATGCCAAGTCCCAGCGTCTGGAAAATTAGGGACATGGTACTGATTCAGAACATTATCAGAGAAATTCGTAATCACAACAACACGAGAACTTGCATCACTTCCACGAACGTAAGCTAACACTTTAGCCTCTGGATTTTCGTGGCAAAACTCAATATAGTTCCCTTGAAGCGCTGGATGTTGTTTGCGTAGGGCAATGAGTTTTTTGTAATACTCGAATAAATCTCGATTCAAGTCTCTTCCCAACAACGGCCATGCAATTTTATTCGGTTGAGTCACCTTTTCACTTTTGCGCTTATGCTCACCGAATTCTTCTCCCATCCAGAGCATTGGCACCCCCATTGCCGTCATTAATAAGACAGCGGCTAACTTGGCTCGCCTAAATGCGGCTTCGTCAAAAATTCCGCGCTCACCTAATTCTCTGAATAGATGTTCGCGATCGTGCGTTGCCAAATAATATTTTCTAAAGTCAGGGATGGATCTAACTACAGAAATATTTTTTAGGGTTACATTCAACGGTCAAAAAGATAAGTCTCACGGTGAATACACAGGTGCTAAAAATATAGAAATGAAGGCATATTTCAGCGCTCGCAACTAGCAAAGGCAAGAGATACGCTTCAGAATCGACAAACTAAAACTTGACTAAAGACAGACGTATTTTATTCCGCCTCAGCCTTAGAGTGAATGAAATAAAAAGCACATGGTTAAGACGTTCATCCCATTTTTAGTAAGAGCTTTAGAATTTTGAGTCAATTCTTAGCGTTTGAAAGAATGAATTTAAATTATGATGATGGTTAGAAAAATTGTCTTGTTTTTAATATGGGTAGGGTTTGTCACCTACACTATAGGGCTAGCGCCCCTTGATCAACCCGATACCTGGCCTCTGGTCAAAAAGCTATTAACGCTTCAGTGGCGAGACGTTAACGCTATCCTCTTTGCTATTTTCTGGCTAATGGGTGTCTGGCCTATGATCTATGCTTGCCTGATGTTCGCTGATGGCAGAATGCAAAACTTCCGGGTTTGGCCTTATTTTATTGGGTCAAATGGAACCGGAGTACTTTGTCTGCTGCCCTATTTAATTTTACGGAAACCGAATCAAGAATTCTCCGGAAAAAAGGATAAGTGGTTGCGAATTTTAGATAGGCGCTCAACTGGTGTTTTTCTCCTACTGATTACCATTGGTCTATTCGCCTACGCTATCCTGGCTGGAGATTGGGGAGATTATATACAGCTATTCCAAACAAGGCACTTTGTTCACCTGATCAGTCTGGATTTTTGTTTAATGTGTCTGATATTTCCCTTAACCTCATTGTTTGATGATGACATGGCAAGGCGAGGTCTCATAGATGCTCGTATCTTTTGGGCTGTGGCGCTGGTACCTCTGTTTGGCCCACTCGTCTATCTCTGCCTGCGTCCGTCTTTGCCAGAAACTGACTCCGAACGAGTCAACAGGGGAGAGATGGCTTTAGAAGGTAGTTGAAAGCTAGGTTTTTACGTGTAAGGTACGTGGCAGCCTATTTAAGAGCGATCGCCAAAATACTGCTGATACAAATTACAGCTAGTCATTGCTAGCTTGTCTTCCATTTTCACCAGCCCAATACTGTGCAACTTGAACGCCTGTACCTGCTCCAACTCAATGGGAGCTTTTGCCTTTAAAACCTTCTCAAACGCTGCCGCTAGTTCCGAATTCTGTTGTAAATACCACGATTTTTGGTGCAGGTGTTCGCTGTAAATCCCAGTATCTGAAGCAGCCGTTTGTAGCAGTTCCTCCAACGTCAAACTCTCTTGAGCCAGATGGTATAAAGCCAAACGCAAGAGATAAGGATGACCGGCTACTAACCACATAAGCTGAGCTAAATCATCGATTGATAGATCGAGTCGATGACGCTGGGCTACATCCTGTACCTGCTCCCAGGTAAATGAGTCCAACTGAATTTGTATCCCTACCTTAAATGGAGATTTATTAATATTTAGAGACACATAAGCTTCTGTGCAATTAACAACTACCAAGCGGAGTTTTTGCCAAATTTTGTTGTCTTTTGATTCTTCATGCCAAGAACGCAAAAGTGATAAAAAATCTTGGGCAATTTGCGGATTTTGAAAAATTTCATTCACCTCATCCATTGCTAAGAAAAAGGGGCAATTGATTTGTTCTAATAGATAGTCTTGAAAATAGTTTGTGCAGCTCGCCTTACTGCCCAAATCTTCATACCAATAGTCATCCAATTTGGGATTTAGTTTTAGTTTATGACTGACTTCCCAGGCAAACCACCGCAACAACTTATCTAGGTTTGTGAGAATCGATTGATCTGCTCTGTGCAAGTTCAAGCTGGCTGTTTGATAGCCTAGCCTTGTTGCATAAGCAAGAATCCTTCCCAACAAAGAAGTTTTGCCCATTTGCTTGGGTGCTTGGATATGGATAAAGGCTCCTGGTTTAACAATTTCTGCATAGCACCTGCTTTCGTGGGGAACTCGCTCTATGTAAAATGGGGAACTTAGAGAAACTCGTCCCTCTGGAAATTCTAAGTCCATCAATTCTAGCATTGGTGGCTCAATCAGGTTATCACTTTTACTCAAAACTTGGTTTAACCACTGCCTTTCTACGATAGAACGAAAATTAATTTTACTGACTTTTTCGCCTAATATCTCTGACAAGAGACGCCAGAGCTGAGGAGCAACTGTTTGCTGGATATAACTAGCAGAATATTCTAATTCTTTAGCAAATTCTTCATAGGTTTTTCTGGAATCTTGCCAAAATTGCTGTAATACAGCTTTTTGAATATTATTGAGAGATTTCCCTGTTTTTACATAAATTAATTTTTCGATAAAATCTAAGCCGTCATGGCTCTCTTTCATGGCTATTGAACTAGAAATATACATTTCAAGATTGGTAGCTCCAACGAACTACTCCAAGCAAGGTTAAAATTCAAAACCTAATTTAACCAAAAATCAAATTATTTTTTATTTCTTCATAAGAAGCCTAAAAATATAAATTTGATTTTTTATTTTGGTATTCTATATTTAACAGGGAATAATTCCAATAGTAAACAGAGAAAAAGTAAAGAAAAAGTAAGGGAAAAGCAATAATCCAGCATGAGCAAAGAACTCATGCTGGGTCGGAGACTATGATGGCGATAGCGATCGCACCCAACAGGATTGGTGTTACAGAGTACCAAGCGGTTGGGCGATCGAGATTAAACAGCTATGAAGTTAGCCTGAGTAAGAGTTGTGGTATCAAACCCAGTCAGAGTCGCTAAAACTTCAGTGCCTCTGAGAATGTTGTTGGCTTGGAAGGTCAGTTCGCCAAACGTCAGACCTTCAGATAGACCAATGCGATCGCCTTGACCTAAACTGAAGTCGGTAATCGTATCATTGGCTCCATTTTTAGCGATCGCAAAGATATCGCTGCCAGTGCCTCCCGTTAAAGTGTCAGGACTATTACCGCCAATTAGCAAGTCATTGCCATCGCCACCGACAAGAACATCTTCGCCATTGCCACCGAGTAGGGTATCGTTACCGACACCGCCATTAAGAGTATCTTTCCCGTTGCCGCCGTCCAGTAGGTCGTCACCTGCAAATCCGTTCAGGGTATCCTGACCATTACCGCCCCTGAAAATATCGTTGCCTGAGGTACCGTCGAGCAAATCGTCTTTGTTGGTGCCATCTAAGGTTTTACCTACAGCTACTGTGACAGTAGCCGTGGCAGTTCCACCATTGCCGTCATTGATGGTGTAGTTAAAGCTATCAGTGCCACTGAAGCTATTGTTAGGAGTGTAAGTGAGGAAGTCATCGGACAGAATTGAGGCAGTGCCGTTGTTATTGATTTGGACAGTGCCGTTGCTGGGATTGGTGCCAAGGCTCAAGCTGAGAGAGTTACCCTCGATATCGCTGTCGTTTGCCAGCACACTGATATTCACGGCTGTGTTTTGACTGGTGGTTGTCGTGTCACCCGTCGCTACTGGGGCATCATTGACAGGTATAAAGCTGCCTGCGGGGATACTCACAGTGGCTGGGGTGGTATTCAACGCACCATCGCTGACACTGACGGCATAGCTAGGTGGGTTTTCGCCTCCATCATGGGTGAACTGCACCAGTCCGTTATTAATCGCGTCTTGGCTAAAGCTGACAGTACCGTTGCTATTAGTTGTGACGCCAGTACCGCTAAAGCTGCCACTGCTGATGTTGCTAATGGTGTATAGCAGTTGAGCTGGTGTATTATCTGAATCGCTGGTGTTCAGGTTGGTGCTGCTTAGGGTAACTGTGCCACCTTCAGTGATGGTAAGAGTGTTGGTTGCTAGTACAGGGGCATCGTTGACGGGAGTGAAGCTGCCTGCGGGGATAGTCACAGTTGCTGGGGTGGTGTTCAATGCACCATCACTGACACTGACGGCATAGCTGGGCGGGTTTTCACCTCCATCATGGGTGAACTGCACCAGTCCATTATTAATCGCCTCTTGGCTAAAGCTGACACTACCGTTGCTATTGTTAGTGACGCCAGTACCGCTAAAGCTGCCGCCACTGATGTTGCTGATGGTGTAGAGCAGTTGCGCTGGAGTATTATCCGGGTCGTTGGTGTTGAGGTTGGTGCTGCTTAGGGTAACCGTGCCACCTTCTGTGATGCTTAGGGTGTTGGTTGTGAGTACAGGTGCATCGTTGACACCATTAATAGTGAGAGTCGCCGTTTGGGAAACACTACCACCATTGCCATCAATGATGTTGTAGCTGTAAGTAATGACCTCATTCTCCCCAGCAGACAGACTATTGTACGCGCTGGGATCGACGCTCAGACTGTTGCCGTTAATTGTTACACCCGCCGCATTGCCACTCGTAAGGGTGAGGTTGGTCGCGTTGAGAGTGTCACCAGCATTAGGGTCAGACGCATTAGCCAGCAGATTAACGCTCAAAGGAGCGTCATCTTCAGTTGCAGATACCGTCACTGGAGCACTAAGGGTTGGTGGAGTATTGGAGGGAGGTTGGACTTCAAAAGCCCCGATATCGACAGAGCTACCGTAAAGCCTTGTAAAACCTGAGTCTCTCTGATCAAACGGGATAGACTCAGTTTTATTTCCATCTCCATCTAAATCGGCAGTATCAGCAGGGATACTGGTATTACTACCTGCATTAATAGCAAGGCTGCCAGAAAGTAGAGCATGGGTCAGAGTTGAACCCCCATTGTTAGCCAGGGGAGCTAGTAAGGCATCGACTGGATTTGCAGCAGAGCCAATTAAACCTCCAGCAACAAAGTTACTGCCAGTATTGATGCCAATCAGGTTATTGCCTTGGTTATTAAAAATTCCAGAGACATCGGGATTTTCAGTTGCTGTATTAGCATTGGGACTATCGAAATTTCCAGCAATGATGGTGTTTTTAACGTTAACAGTTCCAGTATTTCTGGCAACTCCGCCACCGTTACCCGAACCGTTATTGTCGTTGTCAGCAATATTGTTAGTAATGGTGCTGTTCAACAAATTCATCACTGCACCGGACAAATCGTTGTAGATACCACCACCGTTATTATTGGAGCGGTTACCCGAAACAGTGGAGTTACTTACTGTAAAAGTGCCCGATTGATGGTAAATTCCACCACCGCTATTACCCGCCGTGTTGTTAAAGATGGTGCTATTGATAACATTTACTTGATGGTAGCGGTTTGAAATACCACCACCCAAATCAGTAGCCGTATTGTCAGAAACTGTGCTATTGGTAACATTAATGATGCCACCTTGAGCATTATTGTTAATACCACCACCACTTGCGGCAGAGTTTCCCGTTATCTGACTATCGATGATGTTAATTGTGGTGGCAGTGTTAAGCAAAATACCACCACCGAGTCCTCCGGGAGCAGTATTATTTGCAAAAGTGCTGTTGACTACATTTGCAGCACCAGTACCATTAACCCACAGCCCAGCTCCATTGCTTCCTCTATTACCGGAGACAACAGTGTTAGTGAGATTCAGCGTTCCAGCACCTTGATAAAAAATACCACCGGCCAAATTGCTAACACCATTTGTAACCGTCAAGCTGCTCAAGTTAACGTTTGCACCTGTGATATTGAAGATGCCAAAGTTAGATGCACTGGAGCTTCTGGCAATGCTCAAATTGCTGGCTCCGGTTCCCGTAATTGTGGTGTCGCCTGTAATATTGAGCGTTCCAGAAGTCAGGTTTATGGTGTCGGGAGTTGCATCGGTGAAGATGGAACCTGAAAACTCGATTGTGTCTGCTCCTGCCGCTGCGTTTGCATCTAAGATCGCCTGCCGCAATGAACCGGCACCACTATCGTTGGTATTCGTGACGCTAAAAGTCGCCAACACATGGCTGTAAGCCGTCTGTGTCCAGGGTTGAAAAACTTCTGAAGCCTCACTACTTCCAGTATTAAACTCTAGCTCCCAGTTGCCACCTCGTTCAGAGGAACCTGTCAGCGTTGCTGAAGCCGCGATCGCTGCTCCAGTTAGCTCACTCAAGCGGTGGATAAAGGCTTGTCCGCGATCGCCTTTTGCTACCTCACAACCGTAAATCAACACTTCAGCATCGGAAGCTAGCCAATCTGCCCAGCTTAAAAGTTCGCTTCCATACTGATTCAGCGTTTCTAGACTCAGTTCGCGATTACCGATATAAATTGCACCGGGAGCGCCATGAGAGACAATATGGATACTGCCAATTCTCTGCCGTTGCGCCAGTGCCCGACTAATTTGCTCCACCCCATCCTGTGTGGAGTCGAGGACAACCACCTCAATTCCTGATGCCACTCCCGCAACCAAACTTTGGTAATCGTCTAATCCCGAATCAATAAAGGCAATTCCACTCAAAACTTGCCGAACTTCATCAACATTCTGCTTGTGTGAAGCGACTCTGCAACCCGAATCAGAGATAGCGATTTCATCGTTTCTGCGAGAGCGAAGTGCCGTACCTATTTCCCAGCTCATTCCATCCTGTGAATTGTCATTCTGAATTGTCGTGAAAAATTCCATAATTGATAAATGCCTCTAGTTCTTGTGTTTTCTTGAGTTTGGTTAGTTAGTACAGGCAAAAAAAACAGCAGAAATGAACGCCAACCTCACTTCGAGGAGAACGCAATGAACACTTAGCGTCATGCCAACGCCAAGAGATGAAATCTCAGACAAGTTGAGATTACTTTTATTTACACCAACCTGATTGGTGCAAAATTCTCAGTGGGTGTCAGGGCAACCATGCCCCATCCCAAAACAATTACCTACAAACCCTTATTGTTTTAGGGAGTGAATCTATACCTTTGGAACAACAGGATATTTTCAACAGTGAATTTCCTGAGAGTGATGATTTGTGTGAACCTTTAACTTTATTGAGTTTTCCCAGTATCTTCAATCAGTTCAACAATGTCGATATATAAAAGTTCGTACATTTGGCAATTTGCTCACAAGCCTATCTTTATGAATCTTTAAAAGAATCAGCGGTGACTTCTTATACTCTTTAAATAGGTGGATTGACAATTCTTTGTTTTTGTAGATATTGCTAAAAACACACAAAATATTTGATAAGTCAATATAGGGAAGTTCGTACATTAACTACCTTAGTTACATAAAACACTGGATAAGTCAATATACAGAAGGTCGTATTTTAGTAGTGGTAAAGTCTGTTGTTGGGTAAAAGCGATCGCAAACCAAATGGATGAAGAGTTGATGAAGACTCGTCTCTAGTGCAATCGCCATCAATCAAGACTGTAGGTTAAGCGATCGCTTTTTCTCCCTCTGGGTCTTCTGTATCCTCAGCAGTTGGCAAAAAAAAAGAGCGATCGCCCACCAAATATCCTGAAATATACTCAACGCGGAACTTGAGTTGTGAACAGGCTGGGGATAGCGATCGCACTCAACAGGATTAGTGTTACCGGAGTGAAGAGGGTTGTTCCTTTGGGGCAACCCTCTCAATTCCAATCAAATCTTCACTCTTTTACCTCAACAAGACGCGATTAAACGAAAGTAAAGCGAGCATCTGTTGTCAGGCTAGTGGAGGTTAAACCTTCGTTTTTGAGGACGGCAATCAATTCTGTGCCGGAATTGGTAAACAGGCCGATAGAGGCATTATCTGTAGACACAGATGATGGAAGTGAACCCAAAGAGTAGTTGCTAGCTGTTCCCTTTAGCTGAATGCGATCCTCAGCTTCAAAGCCAACAATCTTGACGTAGTCATTGTAGCCACCCAAGTTGTAAAAGACGGAGGTACTATTTCCCAGAATATAGAGGTCAGCTCCGCTGCCACCTTTGAGTTCGTCGATTTGATTGGCACTCCCTGTACCACTGCCCCAACCGGTCAAGGTGTCGTTCCCGTCACCGCCTTGGAGGTCGTCACTGCCAAGTCCACCAATGAGCGTGTCGTTACCATCACCACCGAGAAGTTTGTCGTTACCGCCCTGACCATCCAAGTAATCATCGCCTTCTGCACCGCCAATAAACTCATTAGCACTGGTGCCAATCACGCGATCGCGCCCTTCTTTGGCATTGATTTTATCTTTGTGGATGCCAGAGAGTTGGCTCATGTAGATGATGTCATCAAAAGGAGTGGCATTATTATTAGCAACAATCAGTTCAAAGGCATCACTCACTGTGCCACCATCTCCATCATTGGCTGTGACATTCACATTAAAAATGCCAGGAGTGGAAATTGTGCCGGATACGATACCCGTGTTGGCATTGAGGCTGAAACCACTGGGTAAGCCTGTAGCCGTGTAGGTAAGAATATTCCCTGGGTCAACGTCACTAAAATTGTTGCTGACATTTAAGGAGAAGGCTTGATTAATTGAGATGATTTGATCCTCAATGCCTTGCCCGACCACAATGGGTGCATCATTAACAGGAATGAAGCTACCTGCTGGGATAGTGACAGTGGCTGGGTTTGTATTCAACGCACCATCGCTGACACTGACGGCATAGCTGGGTGGGTTTTCACCGCCATCATGGGTGAACTGTACTACTGCGTTGTTAATCGCCTCTTGGGTAAAGCTGACAGTGCCGTTGCTATTGGTGGTGACGCCTGTACCGCTAAAGCTGCCACCACTGATGTTGCTGATGGTGTAGAGCAGTTGAGCGGGTGTATTATCCGAGTCACTGGTGTTGAGGTTGCTGCTGCTTAAGGTAACCGTGCCGCCTTCAGTGATGCTTAGGGTATTGGTTGCTAGAGTGGGAGCGTCATTAACAGAGGTAAAATTACCAATGCTAACCGGAGTTGCAGGGGTGCTGAGAGCACCATCGCTGACGCTGACTGAGTAAGAAGGAGCCGCGTCACCGCCGTTGTGGACAAACTGTACTGCTCCATTGTTGATGTTGTCCTGGGTAAAGCTGGTAATTGCTGTTCCAGGATTAGCAACAGTCTCGAACTGGCCCCCTGTGACGTTGCTAACGGTGTAAGTCAGTCCGGTTGCAGGTGTATCAGAGTCAGTCGTGTTGAGGTTAGTAGGAGAGAGGATGACTGTAGCGCCTTCAGTAATGCTTAGGGTATTGGTTGCTAGTACAGGTGCATCGTTAACAGGAGCGATCGCAAAGGACTGAGTGGCTACCACTGAACCGCCATTGCCATCCACCACGTTATAGGAAAGGTTGACGGTGCCGTTGAAGTTGGCAGCAGGTGTGAAGGTGTAGGTGCCGTTGTTGTTGTTGACCAAGGTGCCGTTGCTGGCAGTTAGGTCAGCAACAGAGAGAGTATTGCCCTCTACATCGGTGAAACCTTGTAACAGAGCGGTTTGGCTGATTGTATAAACCGTGTCTTCAGTTCCCGCTGCTAATGTTGCTGTCGGTGTGCCCGTAGGTGCATCGTTGACGGGAGTGAAGCCGCCCGATGGGATAGTCACAGTTGCTGGGTTTGTATTCAACGCACCATCGCTGACGCTAACGGCATAGCTAGGTGGGTTTTCACCTCCATCGTGGGTGAACTGTACTACTCCGTTGTTAATCGCCTCTTGGGTAAAGCTGACAGTACCGTTGCCATTAGTGGTGACGCCTGTACCACCGAAGCTGCCACCGCTGATGTTGCTAATGGTGTAGAGCAGTTGAGCTGGAGTATTATCCGAGTCACTGGTGTTGAGGTTGCTGCTGCTTAGGGTAACTGTGCCACCTTCAGTAATGCTTAGGGTATTGGTTGCTAGTACAGGTGCATCGTTAACAGGAGCGATCGCAAAGGACTGAGTTGCTGCTAGTGAGCCACCCTTACCATCCACTACGTTGTAAGAAACGTTGACAGTGCCTTTGAAGTTGGCAGCAGGTGTGAAGATGTAGTTCCCACTGCTATCCGCCGTCAGAACCGTGCCATTGACTGTGACATTGCTGAGTGACAAGGAATCGCCATCAACATCACTAAAGCCTGCTAGCAAGTCGGCTTTGCTGATGGTGTAGGGGATGTCTTCGGTTCCAGTTGCTAGAGTTGCGATCGGTGAGCCTATTGGTGCATCGTTAACCGCCGTGATGCTGGTGTTAATGGTGTTGGTGGTACCAGAAATTGCGGTCGTTCCCCCATTCGTACCAGTGTTCACATTGATACGAGTACCCCCACTGGTAAATCCACTACTGTAGGTGTTATCGATCGCCCGAACAGTTAAATCCGGGGGAGCACCGTTGTAATTGGCAACGGGAACAAACCGGACTACCGTGCTGGCAGAGAGTGCCAGAGCTGTTGCACCATCCGCAACCGTGCCTACAGCAAACCAGTTTGTACCATCTGTAGAGTATTGCCACGTCCCTTGTGTAGTTGCATTTGAAGTATTCCCAACGACTGCAACACCGCCAAGACTTGCGCCTGCATCCGGGTCGCTAAACAGTCCATTGAAGACGGTGGAAATTGTTTGACCGTTAGGGTTGGTGGTATCTTCCGCAACAGCAGCTAATGTTGCATTGCCTGTAAGATTAGGTGCCTGGTTGAGGAGCGATAGTCCAATATCATTACCATCCCCTGCCGTATACGAGATAGTGGCATTTATTCCAGAACCCAGATTGACTGTCGCTCCTTGAGCTAAGCCATTAAATCTTCCAGTGATAGCATCAACACCATCATTGTTGACAATGATAAATGTGTTACCACCACCTGGCGTAAATCCGCCAAACAGTGATGTATTCAGTACAGCGCTGGTGCCAATCGTCACTGTACCCGTTACATTTAGCTGATCGTAGAATCCAACCCCATTGCCTGCCGATGTACCGCCTAACTCTACGTTGAACAGTGAGCCGTTGGTAAAGTTAACAGAACCTGTGTTGAGAATACCAATGCCACTACCAGGAGCTAGCACACCACCACTGTTAACTGTGACATTGCCAATTACTTTGCCCGATCCGCCGAGGGTTCCACCGTTGTTGATGGTCGTGCCAGCAGTCGCAGTTTTACCATTGACATCGAAAATACCTTCATTAACAACAATCGACGAGAAAGTCTCGCTGGAACCTAACAATGCTTTGTCTGTTGAGGTCACTTTATCGATTACCAGGTTCCCCTGTGTTCCACTGCCCAAGCCTGTGTAAGTGTTTGTCGCACTGCCTACTAAAGTAATGGCACCCGTTCCAGAGATCCCGTTGGTATCACTAGAAATCACATCTCCAGCAACTTTAATACTGAAGCCACTGCTTGCAATTTGATTGACATCGGTAATAATCAGGTCATTGTTAACGATTAAATCCTTGTTGAGCGTCAAGTTGCCTGCAAAACCGAACTTCAGCTCAACATCATCAATAGAACCACTGAAGTTACTGGCATAGCCTTCGTTAAAGATACTCGGCTCTCCAAAGACCACCTTACCGCCAGCATTTTTGAGCAGACCTGAACCAGACAGAGTGCCGCCGCGCAATCGCAGGTCATCGGTGAGCAAGACATTACCCCCCGTTTTGGCAACATCGAGATTCCACAGTACCCCAGTGCCACTGATACTTTGGTCGGTGCTGCCTACCAGTTGAATGGCAGAGTTGCTGTTGCGAAAGTTGGCATCGTTGGTGATGACATCCCCACTGACCTTGATATTGAATGAGCCACCATTGCCTGCAATCGTCTGCACCTCAGTGATGATTAGGTCATTGTTAACAACCAAGTCTTTACTGAGCAAAAAGTTGGACTGAGACTGAAACTTCAGCTCAACATCATCAATAGAACCACTGAAGTTACTGACATAGCCTTCGTTAAAGATACTCGGCTCTCCAAAGACCACCTTACCGCCAGCATTTTTGAGCAGACCTGAACCAGACAGAGTGCCACCACGTAATCGCAGGTCATCGGTGAGCAGGACATCGCCCCCCGTTTTGGCAACATCGAGATTCCACAGTACCCCAGTGCCACTGATACTTTGGTCGGTGCTGCCTACCAGTTGAATGGCAGAGTTGCTGTTGTTAAAGTTGGCATCGTTGGTGATGACATCCCCACTGACCTTGATATTGAATGAGCCACCACTGCCGAAAATTTGATTGACATCGGTGATGGTAAGGTCGTTGCTGACCACCAAATCTTTCACTAGAGTTAGATTACCGCTAGCGATCGCAACTTCCAGGTTGTACAGTGCTGCTGTAGTATCTACAGTCTGATTTCCAGTAAAGCGTACTGTCCCTGTCCCTGAGTCAAAACTGCTGGCATTTGCGATCGCAAATCCCCCTGCAACCGCCAGTGTATTTGAACCCAGGCTAATGCTTCCTGTATAAGCAGCAGCCACCTGAAGGTTTTGGATGCTGAAGTTGGTATTAATAGTGGCATTTTTGGTCGATGTCCCATCAAAAAGCGCCACATCATCTGCATCAGGAATACCGTCTGGATCTGATCCTGTGCCACTAACAAGGCTCCAATTCGCTGCCTCAGTCCAGTTATTAGTTGCGCCGCTACCGATCCATTTAAAAGTTGCCATAAAAATTCCCGAATATGTTGAGTTTGGTTAGTTAGTACAGGCAAAAAAAACAGCAGAAATGAACGCCAACCTCACTTCGAGGAGAACGCAATGAACACTTAGCCTCATGCCAACGCCAAGAGATAAAATCTCGGATAATTGAGATGACGTAGATTTACACCAACCTAATGGGTGCAAAATTCTTAGTTTGTGTAAGGGCAACCCTGCCCAATCCCCAAATAATTACCGACAAACCCTTATCGTCTCAGGGAGTGAAGCTATGCCTTTGAAACAACAGAGTATTTTCAACAGTGAATTCCCTTAGAGTGATTGGCTGAAACAACCTTGAACGTTATTTCGTCTTCTCAGTATGTTCAATCAAATCGACAATGTCGATATATAAAAGTTCGTACATTTGTCAATTTGCTCACAAGCCTATCTTTATGAATCTTTAAAAGAATCAGCGGTGACTTCTTATACTCTTTAAATAGGTGGATTGACAATTCTTTGTTTTTGTAGATATTGCTAAAAACACACAAAATATTTGATAAGTCAATATAGGGAAGTTCGTACATTAACTACCTTAGTTACATAAAACACTGGATAAGTCAATATACAGAAGGTCGTATTTTAGTAGTGGTAAAGTCTGTTGTTGGGTAAAAGCGATCGCAAGCAAAGTTGAAGGTAATATTTAGGCATGGGGGGTCAGGTAAGTCGAAAATTCGGCACTTTCAACTTTATCTGCCCCACCCCTCCTTATCCCGCACTCATGTTAGATAGATAAGATCTGACTGAAATCTATGAACCGTTATTATGCCAATGACTGAGCCACATGAAACTGACTCGCCGTCAGATAATTCTCAGCCGTTGAGTGAACCAACTGAGGGTATGACGACTGAGTCGGTTGACGATTCCTGGAAAAACCGCATTTCGGGTATCTGGAACAACACAACAACACGTTTGGTGCAACTCTTACCCGTAGACCAACTCGCTCAAACCGTGAGTCAGTGGTTTAGCGTCAGCGAAGAACAGGTTGCAGAGATTTTGGAGACGGTTCGCGCCGAACTGCCCACCACAGAAGCCCTGCTGATTGGGAAGCCCCAAGCTGGAAAAAGCTCGATTGTGCGGGGGCTGACGGGGGTTTCTGCGGAGATTGTGGGTCAGGGATATCGTCCCCATACGCAACACACCGAACGTTATGCCTATCCCTCCAATGACCTGCCGTTGCTGATTTTTACCGATACGGTGGGACTGGGAGATGTGAACCAAGAGACTCAGGTCATTATTCAGGAATTGGTGGGCGATCTGCAACAGGAAACACGCCGCGCCAGAGTCCTGATTCTAACCGTTAAAATCAATGATTTTGCCACCGATACACTGCGACACATTGCGGCTCAACTGCGTCAGCAGTATCCAGATATTCCCTGTCTACTCGTGGTGACGTGCTTGCATGAGGTTTATCCGCCCGGTACTGCTGATCATCCGGTCTATCCGCCCGATTATGAGGAGGTTAACCGAGCCTTCACCGCTATTCAGGACGCCTTTACCGGAATTTGCGATCGCGCCGTCTTAATTGACTTCACCTTAGAAGAAGACGGCTACCATCCTGTATTTTATGGCTTAGAAGCACTCTCGACTTCCCTCGCCGACCTTCTCCCAGAAGCGGAAGCCCGTGCGATTTATCAGTTATTGGAGCGGGACGAAGTTGGCAAACAACTGGGCAACCTCTACCGAGATGTGGGACGGCGTTACATGTTGGCCTTTGCCATCATGGCAGCCGCCCTGGAGGCTGTACCCGTCCCCTTTGCCAGTATGCCCGTGCTGACAGCATTACAAGTCTCAATGGTGGGTCTGTTGGGGCGATTGTATGGGCAGACACTCACCCCATCACAGGCCGGAGGAGTGGTGAGTGCGATCGCCAGTGGCTTCCTCGCCAGGGCAGTGGGACGAGAATTAGTCAAATTTATCCCTGGTTTTGGCAGTGTGATTGCCGCCTCTTGGGCTGCGGCCTACACCTGGGCACTGGGGGAAGGAGCCTGCGTTTACTTCGGGGATTTAATGGGGGGTAAGAAACCCGATCCCAAGAAAATTCAGTTGGTGATGCAAGATGCGTTTAAAGTAGCCCAAGAACGGTTTAAGGGAATCAAAACCTCATCCAGCTCCTCGTAAGGCACCGGCATTAACTGAAATTGGGGTACAAAAACTCTGCGCCCCTGTGGGTCACCCTTTGCGTCGTCTGCGTTAAAAAAATCTAGTATTTTAATGCCAACAGATTCAATAGAGGATATGTTGGTCATGCCTTGTGAGCCGTATCCCGGCGATTGCTCTGTCGCTATTCAATAGATTAGTTTTATGGCGCAGTTGTCTTTTAAAGGTTATCAGGGTAAAAGTTATAAGAAAACTTCGATCAAACATTTAATTCATGAAAGGACGGTTAGTTAGGGCGCTAGTTTTATATATTCTGCTCACAGTTCTGTTTGGTATCCTCGAACGCTTCTATCCGAGCATTCCCAATCAACCCAAATGGCGGCGGGGTGTGTGGTTAGACTCGTTCTATTGGTTTTTCACCCCCATGGTGATTCAGATCCTGAGCATGATCTCCATCGCGTTAGTCGTTCTGCCGCTTTACCTGCTGCTGGGGCGATCGCTACAATGGGACAGCGTTCTGGCAGGGTACGGCCCAATCTCACAGTTACCCCTTTGGGTACAAGGTGCGATCGCGATTGTAATGGGCGATTTCATTGGCTACTGGACTCATCGCTGGCACCATACCCGCCAACTCTGGGATTATCACGCTGTCCACCATAGTGCAGAGATAGTGGACTGGCTGACGGCGGTTCGTCTGCATCCGGTCAATGACATCATCTCGCGAGTGATGCAAGCCTCTCCCTTGCTGATTCTGGGCATCTCTCCGATCGCGGTTGAATTTTATGTCCCGTTCTTATCCAGCTACGTGGCTCTGATCCATGCCAATATTTGCTGGACTTATGGGCCTTTTCGCTATGTCCTAGCGAGTCCTGCCTTTCACCGTTGGCACCATACAATGGATGAAGAAGGATGGGGCAAGAACTTTGCAGGACTTTTCCCCATTTATGATGTGATCTTTGGCACGTTTTACATGCCTGGTGGTCGCCAACCCAAGAATTTTGGACTCTATGGCGAGACAATCACGGAAAACTTTATGGCTCAATTAGTTTACCCCTTCCGTCACTGGAAATTCTTGAGCAAGTGGCTGAATCGGAGCAAGCCTATAACCGAGTATCAAGAATAAGAAACCGTTAACCTTTAACTTCCAAATTGTCCAGAATGAAGTTAGCTCGTGGTGCAAACCCATCTCCATATTCCGCTGGATAATGGGTAATAACATAGAAAACTTTCCCATTTGCTTCGCCAATGTACAGTTGAACGAGTAGGTTTTCCTCACTTCCAGGTTGTTTGTAAAGGATTTTTTCCTTGGCCCAAGAATACGGGACATCTTTCGTCCGCTCCTCCATTTGCCACTGATTTCTTTGAACCAATCCACCCTTTGCCGTTAGTAATCTTTCCAGCTGTTCTGCGTTGTTTGCCCCGGTAGGAAAGGATATGGAGACGTAAACATCTTTGTTTTTATTTCCATCTACGTTGTAATAAAATATGCTTCCTGTATCTGCTCCAGAACTAGCAGATTCGGCAACAAAATCATCTTTGGGAAAATAGGTGGTAAAAACCTGACTGAGCTCATCGTAAAGCTTCAGCGTCACCTCACTCTCTTCCCCTTCAATGTTAATCGTGTCAGTTTTCGTGCTAGGTCTTGTTGATGCCTGGGTTGTGTCAGGGGTTTCTTCGGGCTGATTATTCGGCGTTGCCGCAGGTGATGGTGCGGTGGATTGTTCGCTTGGAGCGGGGATGGTAGCGCGATCGCTGCCAACGCCTGAATCAACGGTATTATTTGAACCTGATGCACAGGCAGTTATTGTACTTAGGGCTACAATGGCTCCCAGCAGAGATAATTTTTGAAAACGTTTCATCTCAAGTTTCGGATAATCAGCTACTCATTCATCGTAAAAAAAGCAAAAATGGTTTTGTGGTTACCTTGTGTAGCGTCAAACAATGGCACATACCATCTAACCCAATTAATTCTAAGTCATCCTCAAAATCAGACCTCGTAAAGGCTGAAAAGCCATTGTCGGTCGGATACCCACACCATATTCCAAAGCGGACTAGCCGTTCTCCCGGCACTGGGTAACCCTCTCAGGCGTGACCAATCGACGTTAAATTTACATGTAGTATCCGAAAACTCCAAGTAGCCACGCTACTCTAGTCAACTGAGCGCAATAACATACAGGTATCTATGCCCAGAAGTCAACGTAACGATAACTTCATCGACAAAAGCTTTACGGTGATGGCAGATCTAATCCTGAAGCTGATGCCAGCCAACAAGCAAGCCAAAGAAGCGTTTGCCTACTACCGTGACGGGATGTCAGCTCAAGCGGATGGTGAATATGCCGAAGCCTTGGAAAACTATAAAGAAGCTTTGACGCTAGAGGAAGACTCCTACGACAAGAGCTATATCCTTTACAACATGGGGCTGATTCATGCCAGCAACGGTGATCATCAGCAAGCGTTGGAACTCTATCATGACGCGATCGAACTCAATCCGCGTCTGCCTCAAGCGCTTAACAATATTGCCGTAATCTACCACTACCAGGGGGAACAGGCGAAGGAAGCTGGAAACTCGGATACGGCTAATGCTTTGTTTAACGAAGCGGCTGAATACTGGAAACGTGCGATTCGCCTTGCCCCCAATAACTATATTGAGGCACAAAACTGGCTGAAAACCACAGGTCGCTCGGAGCTGGATGTGTACTTTTAGAAGTTAACAGGTTGAAAGTTGACAAGTTGGCAAGTGGAACCTCCAACCTCCAACATTCAACCTTCAACCTTCAACCTCCAACCTCCAACCTTCAACCTTCAACCTTCAACCTCCAACCTTCAACCCTATAATTACTAACCATGTCCATTATTGACCGAGAACAAGTTCGGAAAGTTGCTAATCTTGCCCGCTTGGAGATGGCAGTGGAGGAAGAGGAGCAAATGACGGCTCAACTGAGTAGCATTTTGGAATACTTTGAGCAATTGAGCGAATTAAACACATCGGATATAGCGCCGACAACCAGGGCGATTGATGTGAGTAATGTCACCCGACCGGATGAGTTGCGGCCTTACTCTGACAGAGATGCGCTGCTTGGGGAGGCTCCTGAACAGGATGGCGACTTCTTTAAAGTGCCCCAAATTCTACAAGCGGAAGAATAATTTTCAAGTATGAAGGATGAAGTACTGTTTGGGTTAGATCTCACCTTACAAAAGCTCCAGAGGTAAGCTTTTGGTAATCAAACTCTTTCTGAGGAAATGTAAACCCTCAGGGTCTCGTTCCCAAAGGGCCAATTCTTGATTTTGATTTTCCTGACAATCCGCATTAGGTAGATGAGGAGACTTCTTGTGCTTTAGGTGTGATCGAATGGGGGTACGAGATGTCGTGCCCCTACATTCAGAAGCAGAAGATAGAAGGCGGAGGGCTATTATGCTCCCACGTTTTTTTTACAAAAAAGGCAGAGGGCAGAGGGCAAAAGGCAAAAGGGAAGAAAGGTAAAAAGAACTTTAGTCGTGGGTGTTATTGCCCACGCGAAAAAGAAAAAAGTTTGTGTGCATAGGCAATTATTACCTCTTGAATCAAACATCAAAGATTCAATCCCACGCTTTTTAAACGTGGGAACATAAAAGCCTCATGCCTTCCATCTTCTGCCTTCTGAAGTTGGATTGAAAAAGGATGTTTTGATTCAAGAGACGATAGTCGTCTCTTGAATCAAACTTTTTTCTTTCAGGCGTTGGCAATAACACGCACTCAATAGAGTTGTTTTTCCCTTCTTCCCTTCTGCCATCTGTCTCCTGCCTCCTCATCCTCACCTTCGGCTCCGAGCGCTCCGGTGCCTTTCTTTGTAATTTTTTACCGGAAACGGAATAACTTGCACCTATATTGAATATGCAATGCAAGAATAACCAAATCTTGATAGTGGGCGATCGGATAGAGAATCGTCAGGTACTTGTCCAATATTTATCCCAATCAAATTATGACCTTACTCAAGCCAGCAATGGAGAGGAAGTATTAGAAATTATAGAAAAAGGTCTAAAACCCGACCTGATCTTGTTGGATATGCCCCATATGTCTGCCTATAAATTGACTCAAAAACTCCGTAAAATTTTGCAGGCTGATCAAATTCCGATTTTAGAGTTAAGTGATAAAAACCAAGTCCCTAATTGGGCAACTCGCTTAGAAATTGGGATAAATGATTATCTAACTCAACCCATCTCCAAAGAGGAACTGATTTTCCGTATCAATACTCAGATAGAGCTTTGCCGACTCAACGCTGAAAATAAACGTTTTTTCCGAGAACGGGAAGCCTTAATACAGGAAAAATTTGACCTAAAAATTTTGCTAGAAACTTCGACTGAACATGGTGATACAGTCGTCAATCAATTGAAAGACCAAGCCGATGAAGCTGTACGGGAAAGCGAACGTAAGTTGGCTCAATTTTTAGAAGCTGTACCTGTTGGGGTGGGAGTACTTGATGCTAACGGCAAACTTTACTTTTTGAATCAAAGAGGCAAGGAAATTTTTGGCAAAGGAGTCGATCCAAACACACCATCGGAAAGGCTTTCAGAAGCTTATCAAGTCTATATCGCAGGTACGAATCAGTTATATCCCTCCGAAAAGTTGCCCATTGTGCGATCGCTGAAGGGAGAAAATGTAACTGCTGACGATTTGGAAGTCCACCAAGGTAATCAAAGAATTCCTATCGAAGTTTGGTCAACGCCTATCTATGATGCTGATGGAAACATTGCTTATAGTATTAACGCTTTGCAAGATATCACGGAACGCAAACGAACGGAGAAAGTCTTAGCTGATTATAACCGAAATTTGGAACAAAAAGTTTCCGATCGCACTCAGGAATTAGAAGAAAAAAATCGACAACTCCAACAAGAAATTCGGGCTAGCGAAATAGCCGCCAAGGCTCGTAAGCGTGCAGAGATAGCACTGCGTCAATCAGAAGAAAAGTTTGCCAAAGCGTTTCGTTCCTGTCCGAGTGCCTTCACAATCACTCGCCAAAGTGATGGCTGTCATATCGAAATTAACGATAGTTTCTGCAAATTTATAGGTTATACCCGTGAAGAAGTCCTGGGTCGTACTGCGGTCGATCTGAATCTTTGGGTGAATTGGGAAGACCGTGCCCAACTGTTCCATCTCCTGCAAGAGGAGGGCGTCATTCGTAACTATGAATTCAAATTCAGAACCAAGTCTGGTGAAGTAAGGACAGCATTGTTATCCGCAGAAAGGATTGACTTGGATGGACAAATTCATGTTATTTCTGTCAGTCAAGATATCAGCGATCGCAAGCAGGCACAAGCGGCATTGCAACAGGCGAAAGATGTAGCCGAAACGGCAAATCGTGCCAAAAGCAGATTCCTCGCCAATATGAGCCACGAACTTCGGACTCCCCTCAATGCCATCATCGGCTTTACCCAATTACTCACTCGTGACTCATCCCCCCATCCACAACAACAGGAGTACCTAGGAATTATTCAGCACTCCGGTGAACATTTACTCGAACTGATTAATAATGTTCTGCAAATGTCCAAAATCGAGGTGGGTCGGGTCACGCTGAATAAGAATAGTTTTGATCTGTACCATCTGCTGGACACTCTTGAAGCCATGTTCAAGTTGCCCGTCCAAAATAAGAATTTGCAGTTAGTGTTTGACCGCACTCCCACCCTTCCCCAATACGTGCAAACTGACGAAAGTAAGTTGCGTCAAGTCTTAATTAACCTCCTGGGAAACGCCATTAAATTCACCTCAGAGGGGGGGGTTACCTTGCGAGTAGGCAGTAAGTTGCAGGTTGAATCTTCTAATGAATCGCCAGTTAAAAGGTTGAATGTTGGAGGTTCTCAACAGTCTTCAAACCGACAACATTCAAGCCATCAACCCGTAATCCTTTATTTTGAGGTGGAAGACACGGGATTCGGTATTGCCCCCGAAGAGATGGACTCCTTATTTGAACCTTTTGTGCAAACACAAACGGGTCGGCAAGCCTTAGAAGGAACGGGTTTAGGTTTACCCATATCGCGACAATTTGTGTAACTGATGGGGGGAGATATTAAGGTTAGCAGTCGCTTAGGTAAGGGAAGTATTTTTCAATTTGAGATCGAGGTGGATTTAGCCCAAGAGCCTAAAATTGTAACGCCCCAAGCCAGTCCTAGGGTGATTGGTTTAGAATCTGGACAACCGCAATATCGCATCCTTGTTGTTGACGATCGCCTGGAAAGTCGTGTGCTGTTAGTTAAACTTCTGGCATCTGTCGGTTTTGAGGGGCAAGAAGCGGTGAATGGGCAAGAAGCCATTGAATTGTGGTCAAGCTGGGAACCTCACCTGATCTGGATGGATATGCGGATGCCTGTCATGGATGGGTATGAAGCCACTAAACGTATCAAAGCCGACTTAAAAGGTCAAGCCACGGCAATTGTTGCCTTAACCGCCAGTGCTTTTGAGGAAGAACGTTCCGTTGTTTTGTCAGCAGGCTGTGACGACTTTGTGCGTAAGCCCTTTCGAGAGTCGGTTATCTTTGAAAAGATGGCTCAACACTTAGGGGTGCGTTACATTTATGCAGAATCCGCCTCATCCACGTCAGCAGGTGGAAGGCAACAGATCGAAGTCGAACCAGGGGATTCATCTAACATTGAAGGTTTGGCTGTGCCGTACATCCTTGAGCCTTCATCGTTCTACGTAATGCCAACTGAGTGGGTTCATGAGCTATACCAGGCGGCTGTCACCATTGATAATGAGCGAATATTTCAGCTGATCGAGCAAATCCCTGCTGTCTATAACCCACTAGCCAAAGCTATAGCTGATTTAGTCAATAATTTCCGTTGCGATCAAATTTTGGATTTAATTGAAGAAGCTAAAATTTTGGACTAGGAACTCATAAAGGATAACTGATGAACAATTAAAGCCTATCATCTCCATTTATGTTCTCCCTTTTTTCCTAAGATAACGTATTATTTTAATTGACATTTTAATTCATGAATAGTAATCAAATTGAAGTAGATTCAGGAAACATTTTAATCGTTGATGATACACCCGAAAATCTGCAAATTTTATCTGCCACACTCTCAGAGAGGGGATATAAAGTCCGGGGCGTCGTCAAGGGACAAATGGCGTTAAGAGCCGCCAGATCGGCTCCACCCGATCTGATTTTACTGGACATTAGAATGCCAGAAATGGATGGCTATGAGGTCTGCTCTAAACTCAAAGCTGATCCAAAAACCTGCGAAATTCCAGTCATTTTTATTAGTGCCCTGGATGAAGTATTGGACAAGATTAAAGCCTTTGCAGTTGGTGGAGTGGACTATATTACCAAGCCGTTTCAAGTCGCAGAAGTTTTGGCACGGGTTGAGCATCAACTGACGATTCAGAGGCTCTCCCATCAACTCCGAGAGCAAAATCAACAATTACAACAGGAAATTCAAGAGCGATTGAAAGCCGAAAAAGCGGCTGAAGCAGCCTCTAAAGCAAAAAGTGACTTTCTGGCAAATATGAGTCATGAACTCCGCACTCCTCTCAATGCAATTCTCTGTTTTACTCAAGTGATGAGCCGCGATCTGCAATTGAGTACTGAGCAGCGAGAATATTTGAGAATCATCAATCGCAGTGGGGAGCATTTACTGGATTTAATCAATGATGTTTTGGATTTATCCAAAATCGAGGCGGGTCTAAGTACACTTTATGAAAGTAGCTTTGACTTGTATCGTCTCCTTGATTCTTTGGAGGAAATGCTACAAATCAAAGCCGAGCAAAAAAAATACAACTAATCTTTAAGGTTCCATCAAATGTTCCTCACTATATAAAAACTGACCCCAAAAAATTGCGAATTTGTTTAATAAATCTCTTGGCTAATGCCATTAAATTTACGGAAAATGGGACTGTAAATTTGCGTGTGAATGCAGGAATAGCCACCGCAGAGAGATACACGGGTAAGACTAGATGCCATGTCTGCACATCGTCTTCCTCCCAATTTTTATTTCCTAATACCCTGCATTTTGAAGTAGAAGATACGGGGCCGGGAATTGCACCAGCGGAAATGGCAGGTTTATTTGATGCCTTCGTGCAAACGGAAACGGGTCAAAAATTTGCCGAAGGAACGGGATTGGGTTTAGCAATAACGCGAAAGTTTGTGCAACTGATGGGAGGAGAAATTCAGATTAGCAGTGTTTTAGGTGAGGGGGCGATTTTTAAATTTGATATTAAAATTGATGAACCAGATTCGATTGAACTCATAGCCAAACCCCTCCGGCGAGTCATCGGTTTAGAGCCAAATCAAGAGGTGTATCGCCTGCTCGTGGTTGATGATACCAAAGAAAACCGTTTACTCCTCGTTAAATTGCTCGAACCGATTGGCTTTGAGGTACAAGAAGCTGAAAATGGTGCCGAAGGATTAGCCTTATGGGAGAGTTGGCAGCCTCATCTAATTTGGATGGATACACGGAAGGGTGCCTACGAGGAGACAAAAAGACCAAGGGATAAGGAAACTCAGACAGCGTGTACCCCGTCTCCCCAAGTCCAATTTCCGATGTCCAATAGCCAATCGGTGATCATTCGGATTGTTGACAATGGTGCTGGCATGAATCAGGAAGTGCAGCATCAGATATTTGACCCATTTTTTACCACCAAGCCTGTAGGCAGTGGGACAGGCTTAGGATTAGCCATTAGTTACCAGATTGTCGTCGAAAAACACCAGGGTCATATCAGTTGTATTTCTACCCTAGGGCAAGGGACAGAGTTTATCGTGGAGATTCGGGTAAGAGCGAAAGCCGCTCATTAATTGCCTGAGAATACGACTGATGTCCCTTTTGGTGAGAGTCATCAACTTTTCGCTCTACTTGAGCAAACTTTTTAGTTGCATAGAAGACAAAGTAGGGGCACGATATTATCGTGCCCCTACAACAACTGTGTTGCACTCCCGTAAAAATCGCTATTGACAAATAATACCGACTGATGTCTGAACTACCCTCACTCACTACCGATACCATCTGGGCAATATTGAATGAAGAAATTGCAGATGATACCGTCAACAAACTGGTTTGGCACTATCTAGGATATCGCTATGATTCAACCGGGAATCAATGGGATATTAGCCATGTTGCTCCTGAATGGCAACAGGAATATCCAGAGCCACCGAACTTTATTGATAGCCGTCCTGCAACGGTGAAATTGACTCGCTCGATTCCGCCAGCCAATAAACAACTGTTAAAAGATCAGTTGGGTTTTAAAGGTTACAAAATCGGGGAATTTGGCCCCCGGCAGACTCGTCGGGCTACAGCCGCCAATTGGTTGTTGAGTTATATGAAAGATGCGGGTGTAACCCAATAAACGTTTACCGCTTGAGCAAAAATTGGCTGTGGGTGCAATGCCGTAAATCTGAGGGTTGCTATAAAAAAACCCTTTAGGTTGAGTTTGAGTGCATCCCTTAAGATACAAGGGGCAGTTTTGTAGAACCTGACCCTAGGTCTGTCCTTTATCTAAATGAGTAGGCACTATGCAATGGTTCGGCGATAACCCTATCGGGATGCTGACGCTGGTAAACTCGCTACCGCTTCGCTATCGCGATAACCCTATCGGGATGCTTGGCGATCGCATCCTCTTGGCAGTCCCCGTCTCAGGCGACGAGGGCAATCTGGCGGAAGTATTAACTGTTTTGATCGTCCTGTTGTTGGTCGCCACAGGGGTTGCCCTAGTATCGCGACGACTTCGTATTCCTTACATTGCGGGTTTGGTGTTGGCAGGGCTAGCCATTACTGAGCTTTTGCCTGAGACCAATCGCATTCGCCTGGACTCTTCCCTAATTTTCAATTTATTCTTGCCCATTCTGCTGTTTGAAGCCGCACTGAATACAGATATCAGTCGCCTGCGGAGTACGATTAAACCCATCGCCCTGCTTGCGGGGCCGGGGATTCTGCTCTGCGCTGGCATCACCTCCGTTTTACTGAGACTAGAACTCGGTTTAGATTGGATACCCGCCTCATTGGTCGGTGTGATTTTGTCCATTACAGATACAGCCCTAGTGATTGCGGTGTTTAAGGAGGTGTCCGCGCCTCACCGCTTGGTCACCCTAGTTGAGGGTGAAAGTCTGGTTAACGATGATGTGGCTCTAGTTTTATTTAGCCTGATTTTGACGGTTTACAAGACGGGTTCATTATCCCCTTTATATGTAGTCCAGGAATTTTTGTTCGTCATCATCGGCGGTGCCTTAGTCGGTGCCGCCTTGGGCTACCTCAGTATTGGTTTATTGAGCCAATCCGATGACCCATTGAGTAGCATTCTCCTCACCGTTGCCATTGCCTTGGGAGCCTTCCAAGCGGGTCAGTTTCTCCACGTATCCGGCGTAGTTGCTGTTGTTGTAGCGGGATTGATTGTTGGCAACTTCGAGCATTCTCAAGTAACCTCAGCCTCGACTCAAGTAACGTTGTTTAGCTTCTGGGAATACGCTGGCTTTGGGGTCAATACCTTTATTTTTTTACTCATTGGTCTAGAGATTAATCTCACTACCCTCTGGCAGACGTTGCCAGCCGTTTTCTTAGCCTTTATTGCCTATCAAGTCGGGAGGGCAATCACTGTATATCCGCTTTTAGCGTTGGTTCGTTTTTTTGACCGACCCATTCCAATGCGCTGGCGGCATGTTCTGTTTGTGGGCAATATTAAAGGCTCGCTCTCAACGGCCTTGGCTTTGAGCTTACCGCTTGGGTTGCCAGGACGAGAGAAACTGATTGCGATCGTCTTGGGCATTGTCTTGGTGTCTTTGGTGGGACAGGGGCTGAGTCTGCCTTGGGTTGTGCGACGTTTAAAGGTAGCTCACCGCTCGGAATCGTACCACCAGATTGAGGAATTGCAAGCCCAGCTCATGACAGCTAAGGCCGCTCAGGATGAATTAGATAATTTGTTCAAATCGGGAGTTTTGCCCAAAGCCGTCTACGAAGAGATGCGAGCCGCTTATCAGGTGCGGGTGGCAGCGTCTGAGAGAACGTTGCGGGATATCTACAACCAGCGTCCAGGGCGATCGCACGACAGTAAGAGCGAAAGTCTTTCGGACGCGCTTGGCGATCGCACCAAGATAGACGCGATTCGTCGGCAATTGCTCCTCGCAGAAAAGGGGGCACTCACGGATGCTCTGCGCCGACGGATTCTCTCCGAAGAAGTGGTTGAAGAGCGCATCAAAACCCTCAATGAACAACTTCTGAAGCTGGAGGATGACTAGAACGCAGACCCAAATAATCAACCACCTGATGCAACTGTTCAGATTTAGTCACCACTAGAACGGTTGACCCTGTCTCTAGCATAGTATTGCCATTAGGAATGACTAGATCGGCATGAGGATGGGATTGATAGCCAATAATCAAAGAACCTTCGGGAAAACGGGCATCCTTAGCGACTAGGGCAACGCTACGACCCGCAACATGGGAATCTGGTGGAATGGCCAGCTTGAAAACTTCGACCTGTCCCTGCTCGTAATGCATCATTGATTCCACTTGAGGATATTCAAGGACGGTCACCATTGTATTCACGGCTAAGTCAATCGTGCCGATGACGTGATGAGCTCCTGCAAGACGATAAGGTTCGGCAAAATCCCGGTTTCGCATCCGCGTCACAATATGAGGCACGCCATAGTGTTTGGCAAGGGTAATCAGTGCCAGATTTAGTGGATCATCCCGGAGGGCAGCAACAAGTGCATCGGCCTTGCGAATTCCCGCTTCTAGCAGCAATTGGGTATTCACGGCACTACCTTCAAACGCCATCACCCCCACCTGCTCCCGTGCATATCGGCAGGCTGCGGGGTCAATATCAATGACTGCAATTGTATGCCCCAATGCCACTAACTCTTGGGCTAAGTTCAGCCCCACTAACCCTGCTCCACCAATCAATATGTACATAGCTAATCTCTGAGGTATGGCTTTTGCGTATATTAGTTAATTGACAACAAGTATACGTTAAGCTCTTCCCACGCTTTCTTATACGTGGGATTAGACGCAAGTCCCGCTACGCTAACACGTTCATGGTGCATGGTTCTGTGCTCTATGAACTATGAACTATGAACCAAGCGGCAGACGGAATGCTCATCCCATCCTCCTATGAGATCCGGCAGCCAAGGAAATGGCCTTTCCGCCGCTTTCTGTGACTATGTTAAAGAGGCAAAAACCCAGTTCTAAATTGACAACATCCGCACAATTGCTAATAAATGCTCATCTTTAAGGATTTGCAACAGAATCCTAACTGTTCCTGTCTTGGTTGCCCCTGTTGTCTTGCAATACAGCTCAAGTGCTTCAATATATTCCTCTGGAATTCTTGAAGCAGTAACGATGGCAGACAAGTTGTGTTTGCTCCTCAAGAAACACCACTTGAAGCGTGAGATTGGAGTGATCACACTTAACTAGTCACTGTTGTGTTTAGGTAATACTCAAACCGTTCCCGCAGTTGTTCCACTGTCAGATTTTGAGTCCAATATTCCACCAATGCGTGACCAAATGCCCAAGCGTTGCGATCGGATGTAGCAGGGTTTTCCAACAGTAAAGGCCAAAGAGATAGCAAGTCAAAATTGCGAATGTTAGTCTCACCCGAACTCAAGAGCGAGAATAGGTCATAGGCCATCTGGAGTTTACCAATAACCACCGGCAACTCTTCCACAGGAATTCTTTCGGCTAGCAGATACGCCAGGGTTGGCTGCCCGGTTGTCAGCGTGCTCAGAAACTGGAGGACGGGACTTTTCAGCAGCGTCGTGAGTCCCTGTGTAGTCGCCATCTGGAAAGTGTAGTGATCGATAATTTTTGCCGCAGCCACGGTACGCGCTTCCAAATTCCGCAAAAAGCGGGCAAGACGCAGTTGCTTAACAGGGTCGATCGCATCCACCAATGCTAACGATAGCGCGTCCACCCCCCAAGCCGTTCGACCTGTTTTACTATCAGTCGTTACAACAGGTAGAACAAAATCACAGAAGTTGTCAAGCAACTGGGCACGATACTCGGTAGCTTCTCGAATCGCTTTTTCCTTGGGACGATCGCCCCATTCCCAATCATAAGGGGGTTCCCACTCGCGAATAGGACGCAGACGATCCACTTGAGTGACAATGGCGATCGCAGGTAAGTCTGCAATATCCGCCTTCATGTCTTTGAGAAAATCCACATCCATTTGCAAAGCTGGATCGAGGGCAGGCGTAACGAGGAGCAGCAAATCGGCATTGTTGGCATAGTCGAGTACGAGTTCCCGCAAATCGGCACGGTTGACTTGTTCGTACCCGGGAGTATCCCAAAGCGTCAGGGTTTCTCCAGATTGGGACTGCCAGTGGTAATTTTGAATGCGATCGGTACTGGGCAATACGTCAACTTCAGCGAGATCGGCTTGAAACAACGTGTTAATCAGGCTACTTTTTCCAGAACCCGTTCGCCCCACGAGTAAAATATTGACGGGTTTTTGCTCAACCGCTTCAGTAGATTCGGCTTGAGTGAGAATTTCTCGGAGGGTTTGGGTTTTCGCTTTGGGTAGCGTGGGTGTAGTTGTAGTCGCAGCAAAATCTGAGGGTAACTGGGTAGTGCCGCCGTAAAGTGCGATCGCTTGCCGACATAAGTTTCGCAGTGCCGCTGCCCGTAACGACTGACCTAAATTTACCAAAAGTTGCTGAGTGGCTTGGTTACTGGAACCTTGACTGGCAACTCTTGCGACTGCTGCCGCCGGATTTAATACCCACTGCGCCCAGTTCCAAACTTGCCTGAATTTACGGGCGGTTGGCTCTAGCTTACGGTAGACTTCGTAGGCTTGGTAGGCTTGCCCAACTGTAACCTGATTGAGGGCAGGGGATAACTTTTGCATCCACCGATCCATGTCATCCATTGTTCCCCGAATTAATCCGTAAGCCTGGGGAACGTAGATGGAAAGCAGGGGATACTTTACTTCCGGATGGTAGATGTGGGCGATCGCAACCACAATTTCTTGGCATCGCTTCCAAAAAACTGACCAGTCTTCCCAAATCGGTGGATCGTTTTGTGCCTCTTTTAGGATGTCTTGGATGGCAATTTCGGCTTTACTGGTGGCGTCGGTTCCCGTTGGCTGTACCGTTGTGGCGTCGGCAGCAGATTCCAGTTCTTGATTGACTTCTGCTAAGGCGGCTTCTAGCTGGTTTACCTCAGTTCGAGTCCATTTCACCAGCAGCCAACGCCAACCGACTAATAAGAGGGTGAATACAGCCCAAATCCAATTAATGCCCCATTCGTGAATCTGCCTTCCTGCGGAGATTAGTAGGAAGGTGATGATAATTGCGATCGGGGTTGCTAATACGACCCACTGCCACGGTTTTAATCGCACCATTGCCCTATACCTGCTTAGGGTTTATTTAGACAGATTAGCGTGGAATTGTTTTTCGTCCATCTGTTATTTGGTGAATATTGTTTGTCGCACTGGTTTAGTAGACCCTTGCTTATCTAGGCGCTAGAGAGGTAGGTCAAACATGAATTCGAATGTTTCAGCCGTAGATCAAAGACAAGCGAGTCATTTGCCTAGATCTCCCTGATGAATATGAGTACATGAAGCCAGCTTTGATGGAATTACTCAAGAAAAAAGTGCTATCTCTACTTGGAACGT
The DNA here is from genome assembly GCA_039962225.1 of Microcoleus sp. AS-A8. Lineage (NCBI taxonomy): Bacteria > Bacillati > Cyanobacteriota > Cyanophyceae > Oscillatoriales > Microcoleaceae > Microcoleus > Microcoleus sp. AS-A8. Next base: position 268,352 of record JAMPKV010000010.1, on the reverse strand, counting down.
TTTAAAGGAAGCTGTAGAGTAGGTTGAATTAATAGTTAAACACTAGACAACTACGCTATGTCTGCACGCTATCTGACAATCGATGAACTTCTTCAGAGGATGGATGAGCCGTACAAATCCGGCTGTCAAAATCTCTTTGCCGAACATCGCAACTTGTTTCAGACAGCGAGAAGCTCATCCAACAACCATCAGGCTTGGACTGGCGGATACATCGATCATCTGCATGAAGTGATGAACATTGCGGTTGTCTTTTACAACACTTTGAACAAGCTGCGCCCTCTACCGTTTCCCCTATCAGATGCTCTGGTTGTACTCTTTGTACATGATTTGGAAAAGCCGTGGGCGTATACGCAAGTCGAGGGAACTTGGCGCAGAAACGATGAGTTTCGCTCAAAAGAGGACACTCATGCTTTTCGGCTAAAGAAGCTTGGAGAGTACGGACTCCAACTGCCCACATATATAGAGCGTGCAATATTCTTTGCTGAGGGCGAACTGCATCATTACAGTAATCGTGAAAGGGCTATGAGTCCACTAGCCGCATTTTGCAATATCTGTGATGTGACAAGTGCTAGGCTGTGGCACGATCGCCCACTGAAACAGGGCGATTCTTGCATAGGGACAGGGCAGTTTCGCACCTAACCAATTCCTGCATCTGATGGACAGGGAGACTAATGCGATCAAATGCGCCCTAAAGCACTAGTAGCCGTGGTGCGAACATCGACGTTCTCATCCTTGAGTGCCTGGGTAAGAGCGGGTAAAGACTACAGGCAAGATTCCACCCGTTCCAGAATCATTATCGGCAAGGTATTGAGAGGCTGAGCAGAGAGTGAATAGCGAACATCTGGCTCAATTACCATATTAAGGAAATTTTGGCAATCAGCTTAAACTCGTGAATTTATCTATATTTATCTAGGTTAAAGACTTATCAATAAAGCGTTACAAAGCTTAGTAGAATAGCATCATCCACAGCTTAAGTATTTTTGCTTACTGCCATGATGCCGGATCAATTCCCCTGGCTGACCGCGATTATCCTGCTCCCACTCGTTGCTTCCCTAGCCATCCCTGTGCTGCCTGATAAAGAGGGCAAGCGCGTGCGATGGTATGCCCTGGGTGTAGGTATCGCAGACTTTGTCTTGATGTGCTACGTCTTTTGGAAGCATTACGATGCGAGCAGTGCTACTTTTCAACTCGCGGAGAAGTATGCTTGGGTGCCTCAGTTAGGTCTAAACTGGGCAATCTCGGTTGATGGTTTGTCTGTCCCACTCGTGCTTCTAGCCGGATTGGTGACGACACTGGCAATTTTTGCGGCGTGGCAAGTCGATTATAAGCCTCGCCTGTTCTACTTCCTAATGCTGGTGCTGTATTCCGCCCAGATAGGGGTGTTTGTCGCACAAGACGTGCTACTTCTATTCATTATGTGGGAACTGGAGCTGGTTCCTGTCTACCTCCTCGTCTCCATTTGGGGCGGCAAAAAGCGTCGCTACGCCGCTACAAAATTCTTACTCTATACCGCAGCCGCTTCTATATTTATTCTGGTGGCGGCGCTGGGCATGGCGTTCTACGGCGACAATATCACCTTCGATATGGTCGAACTCGCCATGAAAGATTATCCATTGGCTCTAGAATTACCCCTGTATGCAGGATTACTGATTGCCTTTGGTGTGAAGCTGGCGGTTTTCCCTCTGCACACCTGGTTACCTGACGCCCACGGCGAAGCGTCTGCTCCTGTATCGATGATTCTAGCGGGTGTGCTGCTGAAGATGGGCGGATATGGATTGATTCGCCTGAATCTAGAGCTTCTCCCCGATGCCCACGTTTACTTTGCACCGATTCTAGCCATTCTAGGTATTGTTAACATTATCTACGGCGCTTTTGCCTCCTTTGGTCAGACCAATATGAAGCGCCGCCTCGCCTATTCGTCAGTTTCCCACATGGGCTTTGTCTTGTTGGGGATTGCATCTTTCACCGACGTGGGTATCAGTGGCGCACTGTTGCAAATGATCTCCCATGGTTTAATTGCCTCGGTGCTGTTCTTCCTAGCCGGCGTAACCTACGATCGCACCCACACGCTGATGATGGACGAGATGGGCGGTATTGGTCAAGTGATGCCGAAAGTGTTTGCTTTGTTTACAGCTGCTGCCATGGCATCACTGGCACTTCCTGGAATGAGCGGCTTTATCAGCGAACTCTCAGTCTTTGTGGGTGTGACAACTAGCGATATCTACAGTTCGCCCTTCCGCACGCTGACGGTGTTCTTAGCCGCCGTAGGCGTGATCCTAACGCCGATCTATCTGCTGTCCATGCTGCGACAAGTGTTTTACAACTCTGGTGCAGCACCGACATGCAATGTAACCAATACAGGCTCAGAAAATCACGGCAGTCAGGAGGCAATGTGCTTTGGGACAAACTGTGTTTTACCGGGCGATGCTCTCTATAAAGATGCGAGTCCGCGTGAAGTGTTTATTGCCCTCTGTTTTCTGGTGCTGATTGCCGGTATCGGGTTCTACCCTAAGGTGGCTACCCAGATGTATGACGTGAAGATGGTGGCGGTGAACGCTCAAATCCGCGAATCGTATACCCAATTCGCCCAAGCTAATCCCCAGATTTATGCCAAGGCATTCTCGAACCCTAGAATTGCAGAGGTTGAAGTAGCGCCCGTTTTGGGAGTCCTCAAGTCGCTGGATTAACCTCTATTGCTGTTGAAATTTAAGCGATCGCTTCAAAGGAGGCGATCGCTTTTTCTATGATACGAGGACGCTGAGGTAAGAGAAACACAGACTTATACGTTTGAATGCGGCTTGGTATAAGCGAATAGGCTCGTGATATGGCGCTCTACTGGATAGTGAGGCGGAACTAGAGCGATCATTTGAGCTTGGTTTGTTGTGATCGCCATTTCTTGCTCAAAGATGAATTCGCTGTAGTCGGCAAGGTTATCGAGTCCCACTAGGTTCAAGATGATTTCGATCGCTAGCCAAATCGTAACTTTTACCCATCTGTTTTTCCACTGCTTTTTCATAACCCTTGCCTTTTAGGTGGCTGATGGCGGTTGAGCCTTTGACCTCAATCAACGAAGCAGTGGTTTCAGTCTGAGCGGGTTAATCAACTAAATCCTGGCTGATCGCCTGCTCTCGACACCTACATCCGTAAAATGTTGACATACCTCTTAGAGAAAGTTAACGAAAACTCACTGCACCATTAATCATATAAAGTTACTTAAAGTTTTGTAAAGGGACTCTGCCGAAAAAACACCCATTATGAGGAAATTTGATGAAGTTATTTAACGTTAGTGAGTATACATGCTTAGGGAATACCCGTTGACGATCAAGAGGTTACACCTGGCTCCCCCCAACCTTTGGACTAAAGCTGCGGTTAAAAAAGGGGGAACAGGCGATCGCCTTTGCCTTAAGCGCGTAGCGACGAAACAGATCACCCTGATGGCGAGAGAGCACCACGTACCAGAATGACGGTGCTGTTGACACCTCGTGCGATCGCTTCGGGAATATTGCCATGAACAACCTGCTGCAACAACCCTTCACGACTGGCTCCCAAAACAACAACATCGTAATGCTGTGTATGAGCCAAGCGAATGACGGCATCAGAGACAGAATAGGAACGGACGGGTATTGTCATTACTGTCTGGCACGAAAGATGATGGCTCAGGAGAAATGCGGCCTTTTCTAAGCCAGTGGTGTCTGGTAGAAGTATCGAAGGGACAAAAACTTGAGTCACCCCAATCATCAACGCTGAATTATGAGAGGTGAGCGCAGGTAAGAGTTGAAGCGCACAACTGGCATTAGGCCCTCCCGCGATCGGGACTAGCCAACGAGTCCAGGCGATCGGCAAAGGACAAGAGGCAACAGCAGTCCCATCCTTTTGTAGCTCTTCCCTGTGCCCCAATTTCACCAATACCAGCTCGCAGGGAGCTTGTCGAATCAGGGTATCAACAATACTGCCAAAGATGCGATTCGGGGTGGTGGGTAGCTCAGCTTTCCAACCCATGAGGATGAGACTAATATGTCGCTCCTTAATCGTCTCTAGAATGGCTTGAGCCGTATCGTGGGATACCCGGATTTGAGTATGAACCGGAATTTCCCAATCTCGCCCCATCTTTTCCGCCATCCGGAGCAAGCGGCGGCTTTTCGTGGTGCTTACCGCCGTTTGAGCGGGGTCGTGATGGCGCGGGATGGAGATAACCTGGAGACATTCGATCTCATAGTTGCGATCACGGGCGATCGCTGCCGCTAATTGCAACAGCACGGGTGCCGTTTGGGGATTCGCCAGGGTAACCAAAAGACGCCCTTTTCCTACCGCTGGGGCGCGAGTTTGATACACCACATAGGACGGCTCAGGGCGTGGCCCTACTTGCTTGGTATCACCACTGAGCTTATCGGCTTCGGCACGAATGATATCCGCACGCGTGATAATTCCCACCAACTTGCGATCTTCCGTAACCGGCAACCGACTGAGTTGATAACGGTTTAGTAGAAACAGAACTTCGCTCAACGTGTAGATCGGCTTAACGCTGATCGGTTGGGGCGTCATGATTTTAGCAAGAGGAGTCTCTCCTGGCAGTTGATTTTGGGTGGCATTGGCAATGTCTGTCTGAGTGATGATACCCACCAACTCACCCTGATCGACCACCGGAAATCCGCGATGATGGGAACGGGAGAAGGCTTGAACCGCCTCATCCAATGTCATCTGACTGGCTAGGGTTTCAACCCGACGCTGCATCAAATCCGCTGCCGTCAACCCAGCTAATGAACCCTGTTCAACTCCTTGTGTGGGTAAGGTGTAACCTCTCTTCTCCAACAGGCGCTGATAAAGTGACCCTTTGGAGAGCTTATCGGCAATCAGGTAAGACACTCCGGAGGTGATCATCAAAGGCAACACAAGATTGAAGTTCGCTGTCATCTCAAACACGATGACAATTGCCGTAATGGGTACCTTGGAGACAGCGCTAAAAAAGGCACCCATCCCTGCTAAGGCGTAACTCGTCGGCGAACCAAATCCCAGCAAATAAACCTCAGCCATCCCCACCAAGTAACCCAAGGCAGCACCCAACACCAGGGAGGGATGAAACAATCCCCCAGGTGCCCCAGAGCCATAGCAGACTAAGGTGAGAAAGAAGTAGGCGACAAAGGCAAAGCTGGTGAATTGCCAACTGGCTGTACCGGTCAGCAGTAACTCCCGTAACCCATTGTTGTCCCGAAAAGCAGGAGGCAATAGGGCAACGACGCAGCCACAAATCATCCCCGCCAAACCGATTTTCATCGGCAAATTCAGGTTGAGGCGATTGTAGAGAGTCAGACTGGCTAGAATTCCTTGATTAAATAAAGCACCGAGCAACCCAGCCAAAACACCCAATAACAGATAAAAGGGAATTTCGGGTGCGCTGAAACTGCTAGAGTGACTGCTCAGTTGTAAATTCAGATCTAAGGTACGCCCACCCAATAAGCGCGAGATCACAGCACCAATGAAGGAGGCAAGAATTGCCGTCCCCAGCGTCAAGTTAGAGAGATCGCGCAGGAGTTCTTCGATCACAAACAGAATACCGGCCAGGGGGGCATTAAAACCCGCCGCTAACCCAGCACCGGCACCGGCGGCAATCATCTGGCGTCGGTGATCGGGAGAGGTAGGCACCCAATGGCTCAATTGAGCGGCTAAAGCTGCACCGATATGTACGGTTGGCCCTTGTCGCCCTAATGTCAATCCAGCAGACATAGCGAGAATGCTGGTTACCAACTTGACGAAAGCTACCCGTAAATTGAGGGCAATGGGAAATAGGGCAAGTGCCCCCTTAATTTGCGGAACACCACTCCCCGTTGCCTCGGGTTCTAAGCGCTCGATGATAAAACCGCAAAGGAGTCCTAAGGAGAGTCCGATCGCAGGTAAGACTAAACTAGCGGGTAATTGGTTAGACGCATGAACGCGCCAGGTTCCAAGCCAGCCAGCACCTTGCTTGAGTAAGACACCTGAAAGTCCAGATACGATACCAATCAGACAGGCTTCTGCGATCGCCAGTCGTCGTCTGGGCAATAGCCACTGGCGCAAGCGGGTGGGAAGAGATACAGGTGATGTTGTCATTTGTCAGTAGCAACGGACAACAGATACTGAACAAGGAAAATCAGTGATCAGCCTTACCCTTAGGGTAAGGCTAGGAAACAAAGCAGGTCAGCTTTCACAAAACCTGTCTAAATTAATAATTAATTGCAGTCGAAAATTAAGCCTATCCAGGTCTATAATAGACGGATGTTACATGAAAAATCATTTAACTTATAGTTGTTTTTTGATAATCTCAAACATTGAGGAATATCCATGAGTAAAGTAGCCCAGATCCAAGATAGTGAATTTGATGAACTTTTAACCTATGAAGGGCTAGTTATCATTGATTTTACGGCTCCCTGGTGTGGCCCGTGTCGCAAAATTGCACCGTTGATGGAACAACTGGCTGAGGACTACGAGGGCCATGTCAAGGTTGCCAAGTTAGACATCGACCAAAATAAAATTAATGCCAAGAAATTTGGGATAAAAAGTATTCCAGCCGTCCTCATGTTTAAGGGGGGTGAAATTGTAGAAAATCTGGTGGGTGTTGCCCCTTATGAAAAGTTTACTAGTGCCGTTGATCAGCACATTAAGGCTTTTACCTAAACTCTGTAAATTTACCAAAATTAGGTTAAATCTCTTCAATCCCTAGATTTTGGGAGAATTAATCAAAGTAAGTCTATGCTTATTTGTTGATTCTCCCAGAGTCAGCCCAGTACCAGATTTAGGACGATTAAACGTCTAATTAATCTAGACCCATGAGAGACACCAATGAGTTTAAATCGGAGACCTCTAAATCTGGATTACTGCTTGCTGGAGCTGTTGCACCAAAACCTTCTTGACCTTTTCTGCGGTTAACCCATACGGCAGTAATACCCAGCGTCTTAGCGGGAATTATATCGTGATAAATACTTTGGGCAACATGTAAAAGTTTTTCAGGGGTGATGCCCATTCGCTGAATTGCCATTTCAAAATTTTGCACCGAAGGTTTATAGGATTTGACTTGCTCCGCTGTGATGAGCCAATCAAATTCCACTTCTAGCTTTTGGGCTGTATGGGCAAATAATTCATCATCAATATTGGAAATAATAGCCAGTTTATATCTTTTTTTGAGTGCTTTTAGAGCCTCAACTGTATCCGGAAAAGGTTCCCAGTGTTGAATGGATTCAGCCAAAGCATTGGCTTCAGAGTCTGTGGGTGTAAAGTTGAACGTTTTACCGAAGTCATGAACAACATTTTTAAGAACATCTCTATATTTCAAGTAATCGCCTGACTCTTGCATCGATTCTTGTTGAGCGAATAACTCAAGAATTTCTCTATCACTCACATGAATATTGTGGTTAGAGAGAATGGTTTGGAACGCCAATAAAATCCCACTTTCCCAATTAATTAAAGTTCCATAGCAATCAAAACTTAAGACTTCAAATTGCTGAAAATTGCTCATTTGCTTGTTTTTCGTTATTAACTCAACTTGGTAGAGGGTTCATCACTGATTGCTTAGAGGGTGATTCAGCGTTGGTGCAGGATATCATCACCCAAGTTGGGTCACCCCATCATTTTTTAGGAAAACCCCACAGGCGATTGTTCACGACAAAAGATAGTTTCCAGGGTGAATAAAATTTTGTCGTTTCAGCCGCTATTGGCTAGATAAATTAGAAATTTCAACCCATTACCCATTACCCATTTACTTACAACATAACTAATTTCTCCCTGTAGTTGAGATTCCCTCAACGATGAGAGATGGGGTGTAACACGGGCCATTCCAGTCGGCATCATCACCTAATGCCACGAGTTGCTTCAGCACGGTGTAAACATTACCAGCAATCATGGTGTCTTTGACACGGCCTGTAATCTCTCCCTTGTGGACTCGATAGCCTAATTCAACGTTGACAGAAAACTCCCCACTGATGCCGGCACCTCCTCCCAGTAATTGATCGACGACTAATCCCTCATCGAGTTGTGCGATTAAGTCACACAGTGACCCTTTTCCAGGTTGAATCAGCAAGTTGACTAAACCTGGCGTTGGATAACTACCCATGCCAGGGCGAAATCCGTTGCCGGTCGTGCCAGTACCGAGTAATCTCCCCGTCGTGCGATCGCCATAAAATTGTTGCAATCGCCCTTCTCTAATTAATAAAAGAGGTTGGGTTGGGCTACCTTCATCATCAAAGGGGCAGCTATAAGGGCCGGTATCGGGTTGCTGAGAAAGAGTCAGGGGGTCTGCCATCACCACTTCACCCAAGCGATCGCTCCATGGAGAGGCTCCCTCCAGCACCTGTCTGCCATTCAACGCGGCCTGAACCGTGTCCCAGAGCAAATCGGCGGCTTTCGCCGTCAACAAAATCGGCACACGACGACGCGGAGGGGAGACGTTTTCTTTAGCCCAGTTCAAGCGTTGTAAAATACTTTGAACCACTTTGTCTGGGTCAAGCTTTCCCCGCTCCGTCTGACCATCGGCAACATTGAGAAAGTCTTCGCCTCGTACCCATTCGGCGGCGAGGAAACAGCTCAGGGTGGTGTCGGTGTAATAACAATCTAACCCGTTAGAGTTCAGCAAGCGCGTGGTTTCTTCCTCACATTCCCACTCAGCGGTACAGAGGACTTCCGGGTAGGCATCGCGAATCTGAGCGATCGCGCCTTTCCCCATTTCCACCAATTCTTCTACGGGTACCGCCTCTCCCAAGTCAGGATAGTGTTCGGTTCGGGCATCCGCCAGTTCTACGGGTTCCGGTTCATTGAGCTGCGTCATGGCGATCGCCCGATCCACTAAAGCTTGAGGTTCAACCGGGCCATAGGCAACCGTCAGTCCTGGACGCCCGTCTCGCCACAGCCGTAGCGCTACCCCTTCGGCTTGGCTGCTTTCTAGCTGCTTGAGCCGATTGGCTTCAAAAAAGACGGGTCGAGCCAGCGATCGCGACTGATAGACTTCTGCATGTTGCGCCCCTGAGCGCAGGGCTAAATCTATCAGCTGCTCAGTATGCAGCGACGAAGGCAAATCGTGATGAGCCATATCTAAAAGCTGTTTGTCAGTTGTCAGTTGGCAGGACAGGCAGGACGCCTGTCTATCAGTTGGCGGTTGGTAGGACAGGCGTCCTGTCTGTCAATGACCAATGACCTATAAAGGCTGAAGGCTTTAGTGCAAAGCAGAACCCGAACAGTAGGCTGAAGGTTCAACGTCTTTTCCTCCCTCCCTAATGGGCAGAAGTTTTTGACACCCACCAACCTCAAAAAAGCATCTTTCCCTTTGATGGAATCTCTAATCCAAGGAGTGTTCCGTACTTCATCCTTCATACTTCACACTTCATACTTCACATTTCATCCTTCAGATGACCAATGACACACCCAGCACTACTTCAACTCTTGCAACAGCCAAAATCCGGCAAAGGATTCTGAGGTTGGTGTTGACTGAATCGCCAAAAAATGCACCCCATCCGCCTTTTGTTTGGCTAACTCGAACCCTTTAGCGTCTGCTAGGGTTTGCGAGTCTCTGAGTGTAGCCAGAATCCAGCTATCACTGGCACCAGTTTCCAGTAACAATCTTGCTGTTTCTGCACTTTCAAATCTCACGAACGCCAGCTCTAAGCCCGACATCCATCCTGCCAGGGGCGTTGCTCTAGAAGAGAATATAATAATTCCGGGGATTTGAGTATCGGGGGCAAGCCCCATCATGGACAGAGGAAAGGCTTCACTAAAGCCGATGTCCCACTCATTCATTTCCTCAAACGCCCCTACTTCTAACGTCACAAACGCCCACTTGTCATATTGCAAAACGTCTGGTAAAGGTTGAGGAATTGGGGGTTGATATTGAACAAACGACGAAGCGGCGGCTGTTGGTTTATATCCAGGCTGCTTGGGATAAAATCCTAGTATTCGTTGATCTAACCACCGCTCTAGGGTGTAAGTGCGGCGACTAGGGATAACGCGGATACCAAGCTCTTCGCAGGCTTTGGTAATCATATTGCTCATCTGACGCCGAAAAAAGCGAATTTTCTGGGGCGCTTGTTTGCTTTGGGCGATCGCCTCTGCTAACGCCTCCCGCAACCAAATAGAATTAACCTCTTGACTGGGACAAAACTGAGCATATTGAAACAGCTCATCAGGGGACTGGCGCGTATCCAAAGGACTCTCGCACACTAAGATTTCCCAAATCTTTTTCTGATTTTCGTCTAAAATCGGTCGCGAGTAAAAATCTAATTCCCAAACGATACTCATGCCAAAAAATCATTATCTGATCCCTTCCTTATCATACGGGTCAAGGTGACTTCGCTTGAGTAAAGCAGTAATGGAGTTATTATTTTTATTTGCTACAGATGGTTTCCTAATAATTGATCATGGTTCATTGGTCAAGAGGTAATCCGTTCACCCTTCCCCATTTCCGTATTACGGTGTATCTATTATGTCTGATGAGTGTGCTCAGGTCTTAGTGGCAAACGAAACGTTTTATCGTGCATTCGAGAAAAAAGACATCGAATCAATGAATGCTGTTTGGTCTCAGGGAACAGGGAGTCGTTGCATTCACCCCGGACGTGATGTAATACGCGGATGGAAGGATATTCGCTACTCCTGGGAACAAATATTTAAAAATACCAACTACCTAGAGATAGATACTGAAATTATTTCGATAGAGCTTCGCGACACTATTGCCTACGTCATTCTAATCGAGAAAGTCCTTCAAGTTATCGGGGGGAGACGCATCAAAGCCGAGTCTATTGCAACAAATGTTTTTGAACGCATGGCATCTTCATGGTATTTGGTTCATCATCACGGCAGTCCGATCATGCGCTGATTTTGAATTGAACAATAAGAGTCCAGAGTTAGTAGCCACGGGGAAGCTGTCTGCTCTGAGCAGTATTGGCCTATCTGATATCGCTTCATTTCAACCTTTCACGTACCTTCTCGCGAAAATCCAGAACGGCCTCTCAGGGGTCAGGTTGCATCACCTACTCTGCTACACTGCGAAATCGAGACCGGGCAGCAACTCACTTTTGGGGACTTTCTCGTACTCCTCCCCCCGCAAGCGATGGATTGAAAACTGGTTATTTTGAGCTGTTCAGCTCCCCGACTTATTCAAGCAGTCGCGTATTTTGGCGTTTCCAAACCATTGAGGATTGCTATATTACTTCGTCTCCATCCAGTTTTGACCCGCATGGATATCAACCATCAAGGGAACACTCAACTCAACGGCTGATTCCATTGTTTCCCGAATTTTAGGCTGCAATTCTTCCCAAACATCGGGTCGAACTTCAAAGACTAATTCATCATGGACTTGCAATAATAAACGTGCTTTTTCCTGATAGTCCTGCAACAGGTTATGGACATTCACCATCGCAATTTTGATGATGTCCGCACTTGAGCCTTGAATGGGAGCATTCGCCGCCGCACGTAGCAAACCGGCATCATATTGATCGCGCACTCCAATTTTATTGAGTTCAATCTCCTGGGGGTTTTTGCCTTTATAGCTGCGAAGGGTACCACTGTTGAACTCGAAATAACGGCGGCGTCCTAGAATAGTTTCAACATAACCTTGTGCGATCGCTTCTCGTTGTAACTTCTGCAAATACGCAAAAACCTTAGGATAGCGTTGGTTAAACAGCTCAATAAACTTCTTCCCTTCTGTCGCACTAACCCCAGCTTCTCGCGCAAAGCGTTGCGCCCCCATTCCATAAATTACGCCAAAATTAATCGTCTTACCCAAACGACGTTCATCGGGTGTCACCGTTTCTTTTTCAAACAGCAATCGTGCCGTTACGGTGTGAACATCTTCTTTGTTTTGATACGTTTCAACAAGTACGGGCTCTTGACTAAAATGCGCCAAGATGCGTAACTCAATTTGGGAATAGTCTGCCGCTGCCAACAACCAACCCGGTTCTGGAATAAATGCCTGACGAATCTTCCGACTAAAGGCGGTACGGATGGGAATATTTTGTAAATTAGGATTAGAAGATGACAAACGCCCTGTGCTGGTTGCCGTCTGATTATAATCGGTATGCACTCGCTGCGTATCTGGACGCACCAGTGCGGGTAGTGCATCCACATAGGTTGATTTCAACTTAGATAGAGTGCGGTGTTCTAAAATTGCATCAACAACCGGATGATCGCCAGAAAGTTTTTCTAAAGTTGCCGCATCCGTAGAGTAGCCTGTCTTAATTTTTCGGGATTTTTTACGGTCTAATCCTAATGTTTCAAACAGCAATTCACTTAACTGTTTAGGAGAGCCTAAATTAAATTGTCCTCCTGCTGCCTGATAAGCTTTCTGCTCAATGGCTGCTAAATCTTGTTCTAGCTGTTGCGAGAGCTCTTGTAGATAGGCGGTATCAATGCGAATACCCTGATATTCCATCTCAGCTAAGACGGGTTCCAAAGGCTGTTCAACATTTAGCAACAACTCATGCAATTTTGCAACGGGTTCCAGTTCTGTTCGTAACTTGGGAACCAGGCTAAATGTGGTGTAGGCATCCATGCCGCAGTAATCGGCAACGGCTTGGATACTCACATCAGCAATTGTCTTACCTTTCGGAACTAGTTCTGAGTAACTTTTAGGCTTTATCCCTAAATATTTCTGTGATAGCTCGGTGAGGTTATGTGTCGTATCTGGATTGAGAATGTAACTCGCCAGCATCGTATCAAAGACAACCCCAGCTAACTCGATACCCTGGCAACGTAGCACTAAGCGGTCAAATTTGGCATTCTGCAATGCTTTGGGATAATTAGCATTTTCTAGAATTGGGCGCAACGCTTCTAGAACTGTATTTTTATCTAAATTGTTACCCTCTTTATGACCGATGGGAATATAGGCAATTTCCACATCTAAAGGCGGAATTTCACCTAGTCCTCCCTCCTCCGTTCCCCCTGTTGATAAGGGAGGACTAGGGGGGGTAGGTGCAAAGCAACAACCAATGCCGACTAACTGGGCGTCTCGTGGCTCTAAATCGCTGGTTTCTGTGTCCCAGGCAACAGGGATTGCTGAGTCAGTGCAGTTTTGTAGCTGCTTAACTAACTCGTCAAGTTTTTCGGGTGTATTGATGATGGTGGGTTGAATTCCAGACTGATTAGAAGAGGTTTGTTTCTGGTATTCTTCGGTATCAGCCGCACTGAAAAACCACAAATCCCCATCTTCGGGTTGTGGGGTTGCGAGTACATTAGATTCAGCTTTTCTCGATTCCTCGTGTAGCGGCAAGGCAGGCTTTTCCTCTACCGGAGTTTTGGTTTCTGCCGCCGCTCGACCGCCAAAAATCTGCTGAAGCTGGTCAATTTTTCCTAAAAATTTCTGAAACTCCAACTTTTCTAACAGGGGTTTCAAAATAGCGGTATCAAATCCCTCTAGTTTGCCATCGGCTAGAGTGATGTTGACTGGGGCATTAAATGATAGTTGGGCAAGATAGCGAGAATGCTCTGCCTCTTGTTTGCCAACTTCTAGTTTTATCTTGGTAGCGCCTTTAATCTCGTCAAGGGCAGCATATATTCCCTCCAGAGATCCATAACGCTCTAGCAACTGAACGGCTGTTTTTTCCCCAATTCCCTTGACTCCAGGAATATTATCGGATTTATCACCACAAAGGGCTTTGTAATCTACAACCTGATTGGGAAAAATGCCCAGTTTCTGCTTAACCTGTTCTGGACCAAATTCCGTTGGGCCACTAGAACGTCCCTGTCTCAAAAACTCGCTGCTCAGATACAAAATACTGATACTTTGGTCGGGATCGATTAGCTGATATAAATCGCGATCGCCGGTTAAAATTTTGACCCGATAACCTGTTTCACTGGCTTGTTTGGCTAACGTTGCCAAAATATCATCGGCTTCATAACCCGGAGAAGTCACCACCGGCACTTTTAACGCCGCAAGCAACTCCTTGAGATTTTCTAAATCTTGGATGAAGTCTTGTGGGGTATCGGGTCGGTCGGCTTTGTAGGTATCATCCGCTTTGTGGCGAAAGGTTGGCTCTTTCGTATCAAAGGCAACAGCCATTGACTGGGGTTGCTCTGAACCCATGACTTCCAAAAGCGACTGGAGAAATCCAAAACAGACACTCGTGGGAATATCCGTCTGCTTGGTTCGCATTCCCCCTGTTCGGCTCTTGGCAAGGGCATAGTACGAGCGAAAGGCTAAAGAATGACCGTCAACCAGGATGAATAACGGTAACTCTACCGATGAGGCGTCGGTAGTGGCTTCAGGGTTGGAGGCAGGAGTGGATTGAGACATAGCCCCATTTTAGCGACTTCCTCTCTCACTCCCCCATCCTCATCCTCGTATGAGATCCAGCGCTTCTGGGGTTAGATAGAAAAAAGCAGTTGGATCTCCCCGCCAACTGCTTTAAAAGTCACTGAGTAAACCTTGTATTTCAAGACTTCTATTTGTATCTGATTTAACAACTCTGTGTCTAGAAGTTTGACGTCTCTTGTTGAAAGCTTTATTTATTTCCCGATTTATATAAAGTTTTGATGGAAACTCTTGTCAGCATTAGCTGGGAAAAAAGTCAACAGATCCTTAATCCGACAAGCTTTTCTCCCTCTACTTGGGCTGGCAACGGTAAGTACAAGTACTTATTAAGTGTTCACAGTGAGCAGTTTGCTCCGTGACAATGTTGATAAAACAGCCTAAACCTTAAGTCGGAAACTTTCACCGAAGCTTTTCCTTCTTTTGGTTTAACAGAAGTACCTAAATCGGAGGATGGTCATTTTGTCAAACACTTGTTACGCTTTGTAATAACAGGAGTAAAAGCTGAGTTAGCTCACCGATACTGACACCTCTTCTACTCAGAGCTTCTGTAACCAAAACGTTCCTTCTCGTTAATCTAGTTAGCAAGGAGTTAACTATGTCTGGACCTACCAAACTTTCTTTGGAACAACAATTCAGCATCCGGTCTTTCCAATCTCAGGTTGACCAAATGAGCCGTGAGCAAGCCCAAGATTTCTTGGTCAAGCTCTATGAGCAAATGATGGTGCGTGAAAATATGTATAAAGAGTTTCTGAAGCAAGAATGGGGACTCGCGCCAAATCCTCAGTTTGAGTCGTAGTAGCCCTGTCTGTAGTGGGCGACCTCCGTCTCTTGCTCGGTTCCGCGCTCGGAAAGGAGCTGGGGGTGCTGGGGCGTCAACTCAAGTACCAAGGCGAAAATAGACTAAACGAGTAGATTAAGGTAAGTTTCTACATCTTCAGAAATCTTTGACACAGAGCGTCGTTGGCTAGTGTAAAAGCTTGAACCAAAGCAAAAAGATTTCCCATCAGATCGTCTAAAGTTGTGAATGAATCGTGATGCTCTCATGCCTGGATTCGCTTGCTCCTTTCAATCATCGAGAATCCAAGACCCATCCATTCATCAGCTATAAGTTTTATCTGAATTCATCACTCATTCTTTTGAGGCAGTAGCAAGGGGAGCCGTTGGTGGTAGTGTTAGGAAAAAGCCAACTGCTCTGCATATGTTTCAGCGTTGCTTAATCTGCACCGATTTTTCGGACGGTTTATATCGGCTTGTAGAGTTTGTGCCAAGTTTGGCAGCTAGCGGCATCAAGCAGATCATTTTTTTGCATAGTGTTCCTTTATGGGACGAGGGAGAAATCCCTCGGATAGACCAAGAAGCGATAGATAAAGCTCGCGATCGCTTCCAAGAACGCCTGAAGAACGTTCCAGAAGGCGTGGAAGTCAAAATTGAGGTTATTTCAGGGCGTCCGTTCGATACAATCCCCAAGGTGGCAAAGACTTATCAGGCGGATGTCATTTTTATCGGTATGCCAATGCGTAGCTTGTTGCAAGAAAAGCTGTTTGGCAGTACCTCAGCAGGTTTGGTAAGAACGTGTTCGACTCCAGTGCTGAGCCTACGACCGCAACTCATTTCTACCTATACTTGCGAAGAACTTGAGCTGCGCTGCCAGCATCTATTCCGCTATTTGCTGCTTCCCTACGATGGGAGTAACGCCGCGAAATATATAGTGCAAAGGGTGAAGGAGTATGCCCAGAACCGACCCGATCGCTCATTAGAACAGTGTATGCTCCTATGGGTTGTTAGCGAAGGAGGGCGTCGAGAAGTACCGAAGGATTATCATGTACGAGAAGCACAGGAACAGTTGGAATCGGTTAAAGCGGAGTTGGAACAGTTAGGTTTACAAGTTCATGCACAGGTGCGACGAGGAAATGCCTATGAAGAGATTTTGGATGCGGCATTAGAGTTTGATATCAGTGCGATCGCCATTTCCTCGGATAATTTAGGAAAGCTGATTGAGTGGCCTGTCCGTAGCTTTGCGGGTGAGTTGATGCGCCGCAGTTGGCATCCGGTTCTGTTCTTCCCGCCGCAACGATAGTGTTAGAGGTTACAGAAGGTTAAAGGTTTGAAGAAGATTGAAGGTTTGCATGGGTGAACCTCCCAACGGCTAAAACGGCTAACTTCATTAACCCACTTAGGACTTAGGTATTGACAGAATCAATATTATGTGTATTAAGCTCTACTCGATTTTTTAGCTGTCGAGAACAACGAAAGTATACTTAAAGCTTGCACCAGTCGAATAGTCTACATTTCATCTGCCCTGCTTGAGATTTAGACAGGCGTTAAAACCCAAAGTTGATTTTTGACCTCTCCGACCCTGGTGAAATTGCCCAATTGGTGCATTGTCCTGCTTAGAGTCACCGAGCACATCCATGACTTTTCCACTCAAAGCACGTTTGAAGAGCCAGGGAAATTCACCAAAAATGGTGATGCCGTCAATAAACCAACATTGGTTGGTGCGGATCGTCCTCCGGTCTATTTCCTACTTCCGCAGGGACTTATGGCTGATCGTCACGCTCTTGGTTCTGATCGGGGCATCGGTGGCTCTAAACCTTCTCAACGCCTGGCCGATGGCAATTCTAGTCGATACGGTTCTCTCACCAACCCCGAAACCCAACTGGATGCATAGGCTGTTTCTTGCCCCGTTCGGTGAAGGCAAGCTGAACCAAATTTTCGGAATGGCGCTCGTCGCGATGATGCTCAGAATCTTGAGCGATACCGTGATCATGCTCCGTAAGATGTTGAACTACCGCATCCAGTACAACGGAACCTTGCGGGTTCGCACCGAACTCTACGACAAAATGCAGGCGCTTAGTCTCGGCTGGCACGGTTCCCGATCGCAGGGCGACGCCATCTACCGATTGAGCTACGACAGCCTCGGCCCTTGGGGGGTGATCGATACGCTGATCGGCTCCACTGCCGCATCCGTTACCCTTACGGCGATGATCTGGATCATGCTGTCGCGCCATGTCCTTCTCACCGTGTTCGCACTTTCGTTCACGCCGCTTCTGTTACTCGCGAATTGGTACTTCGAGGGAAGGATTAGGCGTCGAGCGTTTGAGTCGAAGCAGACTGATGCGGTCATGACCTCGACCATGCAGCAAGCGATAGAGTTGATCGGACTGATCCAGTCTTTCGGTCGAGAAGCGACGGAATCGCGGCGCTTCGCACGGGCGGTCGATCGCAGCGTTAGTGCCGCCATGCGGCTCCATTGGAAAGAAAACCTCTATCCGCTCGCGGTTCAGGTAGTCTTCGCCTTGGGCAGCGGGGTAATCTTTGGCTACGGCGGCTACCTGGTCTATCGCGACCAGTTCTTGCGTCCGGTGCCGAACGGACTGACCCTCGGCGATCTGATCGTATTCCTAGCGTACCTCAATCAGTTCTGGGACCCGATCGGTTGGGTGTTGGGGTTCACTACCAAAATCCAGACGTTCGTAGCCTCATGCGATCGCGTCTTTACGGTCATGGACGAGCCGCCTGCGATCGCAGACGAGCCTGACGCGCGATCGCTTCCCGTTCATCCCCGCACCCTAACCCTTGCCGATGTGAGCTTCGAGTACAATTCTGGGCAACCCGTCTTACGCAACATCAATGCGAGTATCGAGCCGGGTCAGATGGTGGCGTTTTTGGGTCCTAGCGGGACGGGAAAGAGTACCCTGCTCAATCTTTTGCCGCGCTTCTACGACCCGACAGAGGGGAGCGTCCTCCTCGACGGCGTTGACCTCCGCACCCTTAAGGTTGCCGATGTCCGCAAACACATGGCGCTGGTCACGCAAGGCAGCCCACTCTTCCCCGGAACGATCGCAGAGAATATCGCCTATGGTCGCCCGGACGCTTTGTTCCACGAGATTCGGGAGGCGGCAGTCGAATCTGGGGCGGCTGAGTTCATCGAAACCTTGCCGGAGCAGTATGATACCTTGATTGCTGAGGGCGGTCAGAACCTTTCGGGCGGACAGAGGCAGCGCCTAGCGATCGCACGGGCGCTCGTCACTAAGGCTCCTATCCTCATCCTCGACGAACCCACGAACGCGCTGGACTTGAAGCACGAGCAGTGGGTGATAGAGACGCTCCAGCGTCTACGCCGTTCTCGAACCATCATTTTAGTCACGCATCGGCTGGAAACTGCCGTAGACTGCGATCGGATTTTTGTGATGCAGGAGGGCGAGATTGTTGAGGATGGCACCCATGCCGAACTCCTTGCCCGACAGGGACTCTACTTCCAAATGTTGGGCTACCCGACAGTAAAACCAAATCGGTGATCGTCTTGAGTAGCTTGTCTTTATTGGTATCGCTAGAATAATCCTACATGAGTCATGAACCAATCAAACCCAAATCATGCAAAGTATGGATTGATTACAGCTAACCCTATTATGGATAAAGTTAGATGAGTAGACTAATCAATTTTCAAACGGTATCTTGGTTTTGGGATATTTACACCAGACATCTCCTCGATCTCGATCCAGCCTATCAAAGACGCAGCGTTTGGAATCAAGATTACAAAGATTTTTTTATTGATACTGTACTTAATAGTTATCCAGCACCTGCATTTTTTTTGTATCAAGAAATTACTCCTGATGGCATCTCTAAATTTAGTATTGTTGATGGCAAACAAAGGTTATATACTCTGTTTGAATTTGTTGAAAATAAATTTCCTGTAAGTGAAACTGCAACTATTACAAGACTTAGAGGTAAATACTTCAAATATTTGGATATAAAAGTCAAGCAAGATTTTTGGAAATATCAATTTGCTGTTGAGTATGTTCCATCTTCAGATGAAGCAATAATCAATAATATATTTGACCGTATTAACAGTTATCCACTGAGTAATTCTTGTTATGGTATCTACCTCTGATTGTCTCAAAACTCGCCTTGCCCTAGGAACTTTACGTCGAGTACATCACATTGCCTTGAATGTACATGATATGCAGGCTTCTCGTCACTTCTATGGTACTATTCTTGGTCTGCACGAACTACAGGGTGAGGAGGTTCCAAAAACCCTTGTTGAGTTAGTCGCGGCGGGGAAAGTGGCTAACTTTGTCACTCCCGATGGCACAGTAATTGATTTGTTTTGGGAACCGGAACTTGTACCACCCGACCCTGACCCCAAACGGGGTTTTACTCGTGCCAATCACTTAGCATTTGATATCGCGCCAGAGTTATTTGACCAAGCGGTTGAAGTGCTACGAGAAAATCAAATTCTGATCGACCATGGCCCCCTTTCGCGCCCTACAGGACGAGGAATTTATTTCTATGACCCGGATGGCTTTATGATTGAAATCCGCTGCGACCCAATGGATTAAAAGTAGTAGGGTGCGTCGCGAGGCACCTGACAATTCCTAACAAGAACGTAGGCGAGTTAGCAACAAAACAATTTCATCAATCCCTTGGCGTAATGTTGTCAAAGATTGCTCCGATTGATTAACCATGATACTGAAAACTAAGGGTTGATAGCCAGGGACATTCAGATAACCGGATAATGCAGAAACACCGGTCATACTGCCGGTTTTAGCTTGGATATTGCCTTGAGCCATTGTATTGCGAAAACGATTCTTCAGGGTACCACTGACGCCAGCAACAGGTAAGGAATCTTGGTAAACTCTAGCTTGCGGGGTTTTTGCCATAAGCTGGAGGGTTTGTGCGATCGCTTTTGGGCTGACTAAATTGTGACGAGATAGTCCTGAACCATCCACGATAATATAGCTTTCCGGGTCAACTCCTAACGCGGTTAAAGTGGCTTTCAGTTGTTGGAGTCCTATATCCGCTGAGTTGCGGTTAGGACTGGTATCTGGCAATTGCTGAGCCGATACTTGTAAGGTTCGCAACAGCACCTCAGCATAAAGATTATTACTTTCCTGATTCGTCTCGAATACCAAAAGGGATAAGGGGGGAGATTCAATGGCGGCTAATTCTTGTTTCTGATTTGTGCTAATTTTAGAAATTACAGATGCCTGCTGAACGGTAATTCCTTCTAATGCCAGTGCATTCCGGAAGTGCTGTAAGAAATTATTGGCTGGGTCAAGAATTGCCATGCCAAATGTTTCGGGATTCGCATCAATAGGGAGTTGTCCTTTTACCCACAATACGGATTGACCTAAAACAGCCGTAATGGTTACAGAATTGGGCGTTCCGACTTCAGCCGTCATAGATTGATTTGCAATTTTCCGCTGCCTCGATGCAATCGCATCAGACCAACTCACGCGCAACGGTTGACCGAGTTGCTGGGGTGATAAAGTTAGTTCTACCGCATTTTGATTCAATATTAAGCTATTCACGGGTGTCCCGTAATCGAACTGGATATCTTCCCATTCCCAGGTCGGATTGACTACATCCCCTTGCAGGTAGCTATCCTCTAAAATGAGTTTTTTAATGTTACGAATTTCCTGACTCCTTAGCTGTTGTGCCAAGTCTTTCAGTTGAGCATTCGTAATACTGGGGTCACCGCGTCCTATTACTCGCAATACACCCTCATCGGCTTCATAAACAGAGGTACGAATTCGATAGTCTGAACCTAGTGCCAGTAAAGCAGCAGCAGTGGTTAGTAACTTGGTGTTGGAAGCGGGGATAAAATAGCGATCGCCATTGAGATTATAAAGGGCGCGATCACTGATTTCTGGTGATAATGGTTCCACTAAAATACCCCAACGCGCACGGCGGAATTGGGGACGATTCATAACTGCCTCAATCGCTGTTCCTAATTGGGCAGGACAGATTGATTCAGTCGTTGAGTTTTTCTGGGCAACAGGCAGATTTGGAGATTGGGAAGCTAAGGCATGAGCCGATTTGCTGGTCAATAAAGTAGTATCAATCGCGAATCCTGTTAGGCTCAGTGCTACTAGCTTCAGTATCAATCCGGCATTGAAAGTCAGTTGTTGTAATGCTGAATTTATACAAATCTTTGTTGGCAATTGCAAGGTCAATCTAAGTATGAATTATGGATTTTCAATACGGTACTCTGTGTCCTTACGTTAACAGTTTTTACACTTCATTCTTATTTAATCAAGTTCGTTTGTCAATCATGTCCGCTAACAAGGCAAACATGGCGGTTTGAGTGGCAGCGATAAACAGAATAAGTGTTCTTTCTGTTAAATCTTCGCGCACGAAAATATCCTGAATCAGGGTAAACATGCAACCGCAGAAAAACACAGTTGCCCAAGGTAAAAACACTCTCAACGGAGCAAAGTATACGCCAGTCCGTAAAATTAATTGCACAAAACGCAAGGTGTCTCGAATAGGCTTAATCTTACTTTTACCAATTCGATATCGATAATCAATCGGCTCGTAATGAACAATATAATTGTTCGTCAGCATGGCAATCGTGATGGTGGTGGTAAAACTGAAAGTATCGGGCAGAATTTTGAGGAAGGTTTCCACCACACTTTTGCGAAATACGCGCATTCCGCTATTCAAATCAGGGATGGAAGAGAGGGATACCCATTCCGCAAATCTCACGAGAAACCATTTGGGGATTTTGCGGATGGTTGGATATTGAACATTCGCGCCAATTCTGGCACCGACAACCATGTCTGCTTGGGTTGTCAAACTCACTAATTGAGGAATTCGCTCATTCGGATAGGTACCATCGGCGTCGGTAATCACGATTAAAGGATACTTCGCATGTCGAATTCCCGTCTTGAGTGCAGCACCATATCCTCGATTGCGACGATGCTCAATTAGCCGAATATCTTGACGATCGCACAAAATCTCCCCAGTGCGATCGGTGGAACCATCGTTAACGGTTATAATCTCGTATTCGCAACCCGTAGAGCGTAGAATTGTTTGAAGTTCATCGAGGGTTGAGGCGATCGCTTCCTCTTCGTTATACACCGGGAGTACCAGCGAAAAAGCCGGACAAGTCGCCTCTATCAGTTCTCGTTTGGGGGAAAATGCCTCACCCAACCGTGTGCTTTTCTGCATGATGTGCTGTTTTCCAAGCATCAGGACATGAGTTGCATTGTATTGCTCAAAGTACAACTGATGTTATGACTCCCATGATTCCATCTGCTGATTCAGACTGGGTAACGCGCCTGCGTCAATGGCTAACGACTCCGACAGATAAAACGTCCAGCCCTCAGGTAATTTTTGGGTTCAGTTTAAGTCTGTCTTGTGCTGCCATGTTCGGCTTGATGGCACTGCGAAAAGCCTTCAGTAGCCCTTATGTGGTGCAAGATGATGCGAGGCAGCATGTGTTTTGGATGCGGCGGTTTTTAGACTCAGAGTTGTTTCCCCAGGATTTAATTGCCGATTATTTTCAATCGGTGGCACAACCGGGCTATAAGGCAATATATCAGCTAGCGGCTGCAATTGGAATTGACCCGATTATCTTCAGTAAATTGTTGCCCATTGTTCTGGGATTAATTGCCACAGCCTACTGTTTTGGGATATGCCTACAGTTGTTTCCTATCCCGGCGGCAGGATTTGTTTCGACGTTATTGCTGAACCACAGTCTTTGGCTGAAAGATGACTTGGTTTCGGGTACGGCTAGAGCGTTTTTGTATCCGCTATTTCTGGCTTTTGTCTACTATTTACTGCGGCGTTCCCTGTTGCCTTGTTTAGTGGCGCTGGCATTGCAAGGCTTATTTTATCCCTCGGTGATGCTGATTAGTGCTGGCGTTCTGTTTGTACGATTATGGCGCTGGGAACAGGGAAAACTGCGACTTTCTAGGGATCGCCAGGATTATCTTTTCTGTGCGACGGGCTTAGGCGTGACACTGTTTGTCTTATTACCTCTAGCTTTGGAGTCCTCTCCCTTTGGCCCTGCTACCACAGTTGCCCAAGCGAGAACGATGCCAGAGTTTGCGGATGAAGGGCGATCGCGCTTTTTCCTCCATAGTCCCTTCGAGTTTTGGCTTTATGCCGATCGCAGTGGTTTATTTCCTTATGAGTGGGCGCGTTTGCCTTACTTTTATTTACCACTCTTATTCTTGGGCTTGACGCTGTTGTTGCTTTACGAGCTACGCCATCCGTCTCGTTTCCCTTTAGTCAAAGGGGTAACCCAGAATATTCAGATTTTATCAGAAATTGGCGTAGTTTCTTTGGGTTTGTTTCTTGCCGCCCATGCCCTACTGTTTAAACTTTATTTGCCCAGTCGGTACACGCAGTATAGTTTCCGCCTCTTAACGGCTCTAGCGGGTGCGATCGCACTCATTATCCTGTTGGATGCTCTTTTCCGGTGGGCACAAGACGGCACTCCTACCCAACGTTTAAGGCGACAGTTTAGGGCACTGGCTTTAACTGCACTCTTAGGTATTGCACTGGTTTCCTATCCCGTTGTCTTAAATTTGTTGAATTTGAAGGGCGTTCCCTTACCCAGTATTTCGGGTTATCGGGAGGGGAAGATGCCAGAACTGTATAAGTTCTTCTCGCAGCAACCGAAGGATACCCTAATCGCATCTTTGGCACCCGTAACCGATGACTTACCCACCTTTACCAATCGCTCAGTTTTAGTATCCCAGGAGTCTGCTCTGCCTTACCATCAGGGTTACTACACTCAGATTCGTCAGCGCGTGACGGATTTGCTTGCTGCACAATATAGTCCCGATGTCAACCAATTGCAGGGCTTGATTCAGAAGTATGGTGTTGATTTTTGGATTGTAGAGCGATCGTACCTTGCCGCCTATCTCAACCCTAATTCCAGCCAAAAGCAACCACCTCCTGAACTCAATAGTCGGTGGCTGAAACAATTTCCGGCTACAGCCGAGGCTCGCAGCAAGTGGGAGCAAGGGATTATCCCCGCTTTACCCAGGGTTGCACAGCGCTGTGCCGTTTTTCAGAACCCGGATTTAGTGGTTCTACAGGCATCTTGTATCACCGAACAAAAGGGGAGATAAGATAAGCTGTCTTGCCTGGAACTTGCATATCTTCAAGACGGGTAATGGGTAATGGGAACTCTTTGGAGCTGTTGACATTCACGGTATTTAGCGAATCTTTCGCGAGCTGTCCCAAAACGATGAAGATTGGATGAGAGATGGGGTAATTTCAGACTTCATCCTACAACCTTCAGTTGAGTTTTTTCGCTAACAACTACAGTGATGACTGTACGGGAGACTGGACAAAACTGTCTAGGGGAAATGGCGTTTCTACCGGATAAACCGATGGTTCCGATGAAACTTACAGCTAGAGGAGAGGAAAAGTTGGGCTTGCGGATATGAGCAGCGACAATGAGCGACAAAACGACATCATGGTTTTATCAGGGAAGGGGAGAGTGTCCAGGAATTTTTCTAGCCTGACGGAAGAATTGGATTTAGCGAGTCAACAGCAAGCGGTTGCAGGCAACTCTTTAGAGCCTCTAGCGCTGCCAATGAAGCCGGCGATTACAGGAGTGGTAACTCTAGAAGCCTCGGAATCTTTTAAGCAAGGACTCAATAAATTTCATCGCGGGGATTATCGCGGTGCTATTCAAGACTTTAACCAAGCTTTGCGGTTCAATGCTGATTTTGCCGAGGTTTACTATTATCGAGGGATGAGTCGCTATAAGAAGGGCGATTATCTCGGAGCAATCAATGATTATAGCCAAGTGTTGCGGGTTAATCCTCACAATGCAGAGGCTTACAATGAGCGAGGTTTTGTCCGTGCTGTTTTAGGCGATCGCTGGGGAGCCATGCAGGATTATAACCAAGCGTTGCAGATTGATGCTAAGCATATCAAAACTTATTTGAATCGAATTCCACTGCGTGTGGAATTAGCGGATTATCAGGAAGCGATCGCAGATTGCAATGCAGCTCTGAATATTAATCCCAATTTACCTAAAGCCTACCTATACCGAGGTATGGCTCATTTTGAATTAGAAGATTATCCAAAAGCCATGGAAGATTATAACCAAGCTTTAAACATTAATCCCAATCTTGCCGAAGGTTACTTTAACCGAGGGTTAAATCGCATCGGGTTGGGAGAATATCAAGAGGCGATCGCAGATTTTAACGAAGCCCTAAAACTGAATCCTAACTATACACAAGCTTACCTCAACCGGGGTTATACCCGTTTGCAAGTGGGTGATAATTGGGGAAGTCTGGAAGATTTTGACCAAGCGCTGCATCTCGATTCCGTTTCGGCGAAGGCATTTTTTAGTCAAATGGCTCCGGCTTTTAGCCAGGAATTGGGTGCTGTAGAGGATGAAAATCAGCAACTGATCCAAGGTTTGATGCTCCAGGGTAATCTGAGATATGAATCCGGGGATTATCACGCAGCACTCAATGCGTTTAATCAAGTATTAAATCTCGACCCCAATCATCTTGAAGCCTACAACCGACGCAGTACTGTTCGTTCTGCTCTGAGAGACTACGAAGGTGCATTAGAGGATTTAGAAACGGCTAAAAATCTCTCTTTGAATAACCAGTCATCTTTACAATCAACACCAGCGGTTACAGTTGGACAAACGCCGAAAGATTACTATCATCAAGGGGTAGAAAAGCTTCAGATAGGAGACTTTCCGGGAGCCATTGCAGATTTTAATCACGTCTTGCAAATGAATGGGAATGATGCCACGACGCTTACCTGTCGAGGTTTCGCTTACAGCCGTTTTGGGGACAAGCAAAAAGCGATCGAGGATTTACAAGCCGCCGCGAAACTTTTCCAGGAGCAAGGGGATGTTAAATCTTCTCAGGAAATAGTAGAGACAATTAAAAAGCTTCAGCCGTAGTTAGACGCAGTTGCGTTCAAACTTAATAATTCAAGCAGACGCCAAGACGCGGCAAAAATGAATGTGCTACGGATGAATGCAACTTGGTATTCTGTATAAAAGCGATACGGATTAAATAGGGGCGATTACAGAAAGCGATCGCCCCTATTGTTTTACCAATTGTTAATCAGCTATTTTATATTTAACTAGCATGAGCAGGACGGGCAGGATGCCCATCCTAGAAAAGTTTGAACACTAATGATAGTGCTTGCCTAGATGTGGCTCAGCTTAATCAGTAACACTCGCCAAGGAATTAATTCCCTGGTAACAGATTAAAATTAATTAAAACCAAGCACTACACATTAATCTTCATTTCCCTCAAGTTTACTTGTGAGAAAAATCCTGTGACTCCTTTCCTACCGCTGATGGCTAAGGAGATATTCTTCTGCCATTAGCTTTAATCTATCGCCTTCCAAGATAAAATCATCAATCGCTTCTTTTAGCTCAAGATAAGGCTGTTGTGCGGCTTGCTTTTTTCGGGCAATGGCGCGTCGAGTCGCTATCCTCACTTTTCCCGCCCACTTACGCTCTCCGAAAATATCTAAGCCACCAGAGAAAATACTATCAGCCTTAGACTGAGAGGTTTGCTGGTTAATATCGCGTAGCGTTGCATTGAGTTCTTTCTTGATAGATCGAAGTTGCTTTTGAGCGAATGTAATCCGCTTGATTTGAAGCTTTACCGATTGCGGATCTTCAAATCTCAGTGACATGTCCAACGCAATTTCTTGGATTTCTTTGAGGGTCTTCATGATTCCTTTTTTCTCGACTACGGGTTTATCTGAAGAGAGAAAATATTGAGGAGTGTCTGACATTAGTTACTAATATTATAAACGGCAGCTATCGACAAGTGCTAGTACTAATTATTCTCAGGTCGCTACCGCTTCGTTATGACTTGGCTAAGGCATCCCAAGGCTCTCTTATAATTACCACAATTAGAGAATAAATTTTTGGCAATCCTAAATTTCTTAATTGGTAGCTAGGCTTGTATAAAAGCTAATCGAAGGGGAGCTATCGCCCTCTTGAAAGCCACGCCTACACAGCTCATCTTTATGAATTTTGTATCTAATTTTACCAAAGACAAACTATTGGGTAAAATTGGCTGTGTCACTTCGATAAAAGGATTTTTTCCTAAAATTGCTGAGCGTTTTTATAGGCTTCTGTTGTTCCTGGATAAATGATCTGAATGGATTGAGCTTTAGCCCAATTTAAAAGGCTATCGACAAGTCGCTGACCAACTCCAATATTTTTTCGTCTATAATCTTTACGTATAAAGAATTTATGAGGCGCGGCTTGATGATAACCCATGTCTAACAGTTCAATGGTGTTAACCCCTTGATAATTATCTAAAGCAATCCAAAATTCTCCTTGGCATTTATGCTAATAATCATGAATATTAAATAACCCGGATTGCTCCTCAAGACGGATGGGAACCTTGAATTAATGTTGTTGAATATTTAGAATTAAAGAGTATCGAGATTGAGGCACGAGAGGGAATTATGGGACTTGAGCGCAAAATGTTCAGGGGAATGTTTGCCCCTGGTGAAGTTGTTCAACTCCGACAGATGTGTTTTACCCCTGGGGGATTGTTTCAGCCCGGAAAATATATCGTGGGTGAATTGCCAGATGTTGCCTTTGAAATGGGCTTAGTGGAACGATTACCGCCAGTTAAAGGTAACAGTGCTGAAATTGAATATACCGAGATTCCCCCAGAAACAGAGACTTCCCCAGAACCAGAATCCTGATTATGCTCAATGCTGACTGACGCTGATGCTAACCGATTCATACCACTGGATAGAACAATCTCTCATAACCATCCACAAAGCTGATTGGTATCGCTCGGTGCAAACCATCCAAAGTCGCTCCGGTGCCATTGTGCAACTGGAAGGACGCGAAGTGATTAATTTTGCCAGTAACGACTATCTAGGGTTGGCGGGGGATGAGCGTCTGATTCAAGCGGCGATCGCAGCGACTCAAGAATATGGTACAGGTAGCACAGGCTCTCGATTGCTGAGCGGACATCGGAAACTGCATCGAGAATTGGAAAATGCGATCGCATCCCTCAAACAAACCGAAGATGCTCTCGTATTCAGTTCCGGGTATCTGGCGAACTTAGGCACCATCGCCGCTTTAATGGGGAAGCGGGATTTAATTTTAGCCGATCAGTACAATCACTCCAGCCTGAAAAATGGGGCAATTTTGAGCGGTGCAGTTGTTGTGGACTATGCTCACGCGGATATTGAAGATTTAAACAGCCAGCTAACTCAATACCGACAACACTACCGCCGTTGCCTAATTACCACCGACAGCGTTTTCAGCATGGATGGTGACGTTTGTCCATTGCCAGAGATCTTGGAACTCGCTGAAAAATTTAGTTGTATGGTGCTCGTAGATGAGGCTCATGCGACGGGAGTATTGGGAGGCACGGGTGCTGGATGTGTGGAACACTTCGGCTGTACCGGAAAACCCCTGATTCAAGTGGGCACCTTAAGTAAAGCCTTAGGCAGTTTAGGGGGATATGTGGCGGGTTCAGCGACTCTCATTGACTTCCTGCGAAATCGCGCCCCCAGTTGGATTTACACCACGGCTTTATCCCCGGCTGACACGGCTGCCGCCTTAGCCGCCATTCAGATTGTCCAACAAGAAGCGGAACGCCGTACCCAACTCCATCACAATGTGGAAACCCTCAAGCAGTTAATCACTCAGAAACTACCTCATCTCAAACTGTTACCCTCCGAGTCGCCCATCCTTTGCATTCAATTGGCAAGTGCAACCGATGCTCTTAAGGTTGGAAACAAGCTGAAAGATGCTGGAATTTTTGCCCCAGCTATCCGTCCTCCTACGGTTCCCACCAGTCGAATTCGCCTCTCGGTGATGGCAACTCACGAACTCGAGCACTTGCAGAAACTAGTAGATGTTTTGAGTGCGATCGCTTGGACTGAATGACTCAAAGCAAGACGGACAGAGCAACTTTTGCTAGAACAAGGAAGACTAAAGTTAGAGAAACTGTTGCCATCTAAGCCCACAAAAGGAGTTGTGCATGAGTCTCGTCAAAATTCAGGCTACTGAGTATCCCATCCATAAAGTATTTAGCAATGACTTTGTCTTCACCATCCCCCTATATCAGCGTCCCTATGCATGGACTACCGAGCAAGCTGGAGAACTGATTGAAGACTTGCTCACAGCATTGGGAGATGGTAAAGAACCGATTGATCAGGTAAACCCCTACTTTCTGGGAAGCATTGTATTAATAAAGGGAGATAAACCAGATGCGGAAGTTGTGGATGGTCAGCAACGTTTGTCCACTCTCACAATACTGCTTTCAGCTCTGCGGACGTTGGTATTAACTAAATTTGCCAATGCTATAACTAAGTTGCTCTACGAAGAAAGTGACCCGTTCCTTGACATTCCTAACCGTTACCGTTTGACTTTAGCGGAGCGAGATGCAGCCTTTTTCAAGGAATACATTCAGGATGAAGGTGGTATCGCTAACCTCAAAAATTTAAACTCGGCTGCACTTTCGGATAGCCAGAAAAATATTAAAGATAACGCCCTATTGTTCATTAATCGATTACAAGAATTTTCCGATTCTCAGCGAGTTCGTCTGGGGCAGTTCATCATTAACCGATGTTTCTTGGTTATAGTCTCAACGCCAGACTTGGACTCGGCATATCGGATATTTTCTGTAATGAATGAACGGGGCTTAGATCTTTCACTTACGGACATCTTAAAGGCTGAGATTATTGGAAAAATTCCTCAAGAACAAAGGAAAGCCTTCACGTCTAAGTGGGAAGATATTCAGGAAGAGTTGGGTCGCGAAGTGTTCAAAGACCTCTTTACTCACATCCGCATGATTTACCGTAAGGCAAAACTTAGTGGCAGCGTAATCAATGGAATCCGCGAACATGTTAAACCCTCTGATAATCCTCAGCATTTCATTGATAAAGTTTTGCGTCCTTTGGCTGATGCTTTTTACGATATCAAAAATGCAAGCTATCAAAGTGAACAACGTGCCGAAGAAGTCAATAAACTGTTTAAACAGTTAAACCAGATCGATAATTCTGACTGGATACCGCCAGCCATTCTATTCCTATCCCGTAATCAAAATCACCCCGACCAACTGGTGCAATTTTTTACCGATTTAGAACGCCTTGCTGCTGGTTTAATGATTCGACGGGCAAATATTAATGAACGCATTGAACGTTATGGTCGCTTGCTAAATGTCATCGAGAGTGGGGCAGATTTGTACACGCCTGATTCTCCTCTTCAGATTATGTCTGAAGAAAAGAATACTCTTCTCAATATGTTGGATGGTGACCTATACCTGATGAAAAAGATTCGTCTCTATGTCTTGCTGCGTTTAGACGCGGCTCTTTCAGAAGGTGAAGCTGCGTATAACTTCTCTAACATTACTGTCGAGCATGTGTTACCGAAAAATCCAGCTCCTGACAGTGTGTGGGTGAAATGCTTCCCCAGCCTGGAAGAACGGGAAAGATATGTACACCGTCTAGGAAATTTAGTTTTGCTCTCCTGTTGGAAAAACACTCAGGCACAAAACTATGACTTTGAGATCAAAAAGCAGAAGTATTTCACCACTAAAACAGGCATTTCACCCTTTGCGCTAACAACCCAAGTTCTGAATGAACAGGAATGGAATCCAGAAGTAATCGAGCGGCGACAGAAAGAGCTGATTGGTATCCTCAAGAAAGTTTGGCGCTTGTAGAGTAACGGTGGATTTGTATGGATGCGATCGCATTTCCTTTGCTTCACCCATATTGCTCGATAAGAGAGCGCAGGGTACGCGATCGCCCATCATTCCTATCATCAGTAACGATCGCTCGCTGGTCTAGCGTCTCTAGCCTATTTGCAGTTAGTTACCGTTGTACCTGTGGTTTCTGCCGCCTTTGCCGTCGCCGTTCTGCTGCCGACGGGGGATTCGGTTGTATAGGCACAACCTCCGCCTCACTACTTTCTCGTGCCACCCGAATCAGCAGTCCTGCTGCCACCAAACTGGCAATCATGGAATTGCCGCCATAACTAAAGAAGGGAAACGGTAAACCCGTTGTTGGTAGAACGCCAGTAGCGACACCAATATTTAACAACGACTGCCCCACAATCAAAATCATGGCTCCGATCGCAATGAGCTGATGAACCGTATTTCGCGCCTTTAACGCCACCCTAACCGCCACCGTCGCGTAAGTCATGATCAGCCCCAGCATCAACACACTACCCGCGAAGCCAAATTCTTCAGCAAATACGGCAAAGATAAAATCGGTGTACTGAATCGGTAAATAAAACAGCTTTTGTTGCGATAGCCCAAACCCAGAACCCCAAGTGCCACCCGAACCAACCGCCAGCAGGCTTTGAACCAGTTGGTAGCCATCGTTCATCGGGTCAGACCAAGGATTGAGGAACGACATCACCCGACGCCGTTGGTATTCTTTGAGGCTAAGACTGATAAAACCGAGCATTAAACCGCCTAATGCTGTTCCTCCCAGATAGGAATAAGGCAATCCTGCCGCCAAGGCGATGAGCCACAATGTCATACCGCACAAGGCTGTAGTACTGAGATTCGGCTGTAGCAGAATTCCCAGAAGCACGAGAACAAAAATTCCCAGCCAGAACAAGCGTACTCGACCGTGAATTCGCTTCCACTGCCCAAAAATTCGGGCACTCTGTAGTACCAAAAAGGGTTTAATTAACTCTGAAGGTTGTAGGGGCACAGGGCCAATGGCTATCCATCGAGTTGCACCATTAACGGTAGTGCCGACACCCGGAAGCAGGGTGATGAACAGAAACACCAACAGCGTGATCACAAACCAGTGAGCTATGTTCAGGGTATAACGCAGGGGCGATCGCACCACCAAGTTAAACCCGATCAATCCTAACGCCACCCAAATTAGCTGCCGCTTGAAGTAATACAGCCCATCGCCAAACTCAGCATCTGCACTCGGAAAAGACGCCGAAAACAGCACGGCTAAGCCGATAAACATCCACACAAACGTTAGCCACTTCAACAACCGGGCATTCAGCGCCCATTCTTGTGCGGAGGGATTAACAAAGAAAATCAGATCGCGTAGAGTCACGAATATTTAATCCCTAACAACAACGCAGAGCTTTTGAACAGCGGTTTGACTGTAAACAACACTAACGTCACTGAATCAAGAATAGCTAATTCCTGCTCAAAAGATTCGCCTATCCTTGGCTTTGATCCGGCATTTTAATAAAAAAGGGGGGCTTGGCAACCCCCTACTCTTCCCTGAGCGAAATCCGTTTTTCCCGAATTAGAGCAGACCCGTATTGGTACCGGGTTTACCTGTGGCGAGTTCCACCTTAACGATTTTGCCGCCCATTTTCATAATCCGTTGCTGCTCACGAAACCAGCTATCGTAGGGAACCAGTTTCGTGAAATAGGTATTTTGTAATTCCCGCTGCGTTCTGATTCGGGTTTGGCTAGGAACGCACGCCGTCACTTTAAACATTCGCATGGGTTTGTTTCTCCTGTGGATGGGTTAAGAAATTTTAAATTTCAATTCAGTTTTTGAAGCGATTGCGCGTAGCACACCGCCTAAGGCGTTCGCTATTGCAATTTGCAAAATTCTTGGGTTCGTGGTGATGAAAACTCAGCCTCAGCGTTAGTCATCTTGCACGCCACTTGAAACGCTTTCCTCAAGCTTTGGCTACATCACATTAGGCTGCACCACAACGGTGAAACTTGAAGCCGTTATTCTTTAACACAACAAAGGTTGGGAGTCAATCGTCAATACTAGACCGTCAAAACTCATCTGCTTTACAAAGATCTCAGCAAGACTCGCCTCTAACAAGCTAGCACTCACAAGTGACTTCCCAAACCTTAAGTAGACAACCAATTACAAGCTCAGAAATTAACTAAGAGAATACTTAGCTTAAACCAGAGCTGATGTAATCAAAATAGACGCCCATTTCCTTACCAGCATCAGCACCAACCAAGCTGGCGGTGACTTCTTTCATAGCTTGGATAGCTTGAACGGTTGCGCCAACAGGAACGCCCAAAGAGTTGTAGGTTTCCTTCAAACCGTTGAGTACGCGCTCATCGAGGATGGAGGGGTCACCGGCCAACATCGCATAGGTAGCGTAACGCAGATAGTAGTCCAAGTCACGGATACAAGCGGCATAGCGGCGGGTGGTGTACATGTTGCCGCCTGGACGGGTGATATCCGAGTACAGCAAGGACTTGGCAACGGCTTCCTTAACAATCGTGGAAGCGTTAGCGCTGATGGTGGTAGCCGCACGAACCCGCAGTTCGCCTGTGCTGAAATAGCCCTTAAGCTTATCCAGGGCGGAACTATCCAAGTATTTACCTTGAACGTCAGAAGAGTTAATAACAGAGGTAATTGCGTCTTGCATTATCCGATTTCCTATTTCACCTAGTCTCTTGAATCCTTTGCACAGATGCGCGGTTTCGCGTCTGGAACAGTAGGGATCTTACCCTACTGCAAGCCTCCAATCACATAGTCGAAGTAAGAGCCAGCTTCGGAGGCATCGTCACCAGACATCATGGAAGTAGCGGCATTCTTCATCGCCCGAACGCCTTCTGCAACTGCATCGATGGGGGTACCCAAAGACTTGTACATTTCACGGACGCCAACCAAACCAATTTCTTCAATGGGGGTGACATCACCAGAGACGATTCCGTAGGTGACTAGGCGTAGGTAGTAGTCCATATCACGTAAGCAAGTAGCGGTCATTTCCTCACCGTAGGCGTTGCCACCCGGGGAAACAATATCAGGACGCTTCTGGAACAGCGCGTCACCCGCTTGCTTAACAAGGCGTTCGCGAGAGTCAGTCAGAGCTTGAGCGATGCGGAGGCGACGCTCACCAGAGGTAACAAACGCTTTGATCCGCTCTAGTTCGCCAGGGCTCAGATAACGTGCCTCAGCGTCTGCATTCACGATAGATTTCGTGACGATACTCATCGATAGGATTCCTCCAGAAAAATTTAACCAGGTGTGTTTAAACTGGCATTCGCCTTCTCGATCGCTAGTTCACTTGAGCGAATGTGCTGCACTTAATCCGTTTTCAGGGTGGCTTAAACCACAACTCCTAAAATTTCTTAAGTATTCTTACGCTTCGTTGAAGCTATCAGCGATACATTAGTCAGTGATACAGCGACCTACCGCAAATATTCTGCGACAGATTGTTCACATTCTTCTCGGTATCTTAATATTTTGTAATATTCTTCCTCAGATTTCGGGAAGTCCGACAGACACCAAGATGGGGAGGAACGGTAACGATTCCTCTGACTTGGAGACATACAGAGCGGGATTGTTAGGGAGAACAGACGTGGAAAGCTGAGCTGAGCAATTCCCTTGTCTGCCCTTCCCTGGCTCCCTATCCTCCTGCCTTCTTCCTTGCTGGTCTCGTGTCCTTTGCCCTGAGAAAAGCTCCTCTGAACGGCTTTACACCGCTTCAGAGGAGAAGATAGTCAGCGGATTCATGCAAACGGAGCGCTGAACCCATTAGGTTTGGCTCACGTAGGAAGGCGAGACTTTAGAGCGAGGCTACTTCACCCAATCCGAGACAGCTTTCACACTACCGAGGTAGTTGCCAGCCGGTAGCGTTGGGCAGCGATTGTAAGGCACGACATCCTCACCGAAGAAGCGAACATATTCTTCGCCATCAACCAGCGATTCAACAGCCGCACTCAGACCTTGCTCGGTCAAGAGTTGGTTATACTGCTGAATTTCTGCTTGGGTGGCTGGAGTCCGTCCCAACAGATGGCGGAACAGGAACTCGATCACCTTGGTATTCGGATAAGGTGTGTAGAAGCGACGCTGGTAGATATCAGAACTCGCCAAGACCTTGACAAACTCACGCACGGAAATTTCACCATTGCTGAGCTTGCTTTCCAATTCAGGGCGACGGAACTCCCCAGGCACCTGAGAGTTGAAGACATCCATCACCTGAGAGTAAATAGCCTGAATCACCTGAGCGGTTTCAGTCTGATTGGCTCCAGGAGTCATGCGGAAAATCCGTGCAGGCTTACGGCGCGTTGAGCTAGCACTCACCTCAACCGCTTGACCCTCACTCGTTTGGAAAGAACGACCGAGTTCGACAAACTGCGGCTTGCTCGTTTCCTGCTGCCACTCTTGACGCTTCATATCCGCTATAGCATTACCCGTCAGGGGCATCTGGGCTACATCCATGCGGGACGACACCGGCTCGAAGCTAGGGACTACCAAGTCCTTATTCTGCTTCGTGAGCTGGTTATACAGCCTTTGGGTGTTGGGGAAGTTGGCGGCGGGTAAGGTGGGGAAGCGGCGATAAGGCACTGTATCTTCACCAAATACCTGGACATACTCCATGCTGTTCACCATCGCGCCGATAAAGCCACGAATACCCTCAGCAGCGAGAATCCGGTTGTACTTTTGGATTTCCTTCTGGTTTTCTGGCGCACGACCGAGGAAGTGCTTCGTGCCCAGCTCAATCACCTTGGTGTTGGGGAAGGGAGTATAGAACTCTTTAATGTAGAGGCTTGAGGTACCTAGACCTTCAATGAACTCTTTAACATTAATTTCGTTGTTACTCAGCTTGCTTTCCAGAGCCGAGAATTCATTCTTCAGGATATACGGCTCGATATCGCGCTCAAAGACTTGCCGATAAGCGGCTCGAATCAGAGTTTTAACCGCTGGCTTATCAACGTTATTGGTCAGTTTGAAGACCTTGGTTTGCTCGCGCTGAGCACTCACGCCCTGATTAATCCGGAATTGAACATCGGGTTGAGTCCGCGACTCAGTGACTTGACCCAGTTGCACGAAGCGTGGGGTTTCAGCTCTGGTCACTGACGTACCGCTTACTCCTTCCGCCATCGTGCCGCCTCTCAAGCGTCGCAATGCCAAACCACCGGGAGTCACATAGCGCTCGTAGGGAACTGTATCTTCCCCAAATGCCTCAGAGTACTCTGGGCTGTCGATAAGGGCGTCAACTAGGGCATAGAAGCCTGACTTGGCGCAAATATCGAAGTACTTGTTGATTTCTTGACGCCCATAAGTCGGACGACCCAACAGACGGCGGTGGATATACTCAACGGCTTTACAAACATACAGGGATGTCCAGTAAAGATTGCGGAATATCTCCGACTTAGCCAGGGTTCGCACGAACTCCCGCACGGAGATTTCGCCGTTTTCCAGCTTAATTTCCCCCACCTTCTGGCGCTGACCGTCGTAGACATCACGCCCAAACACTTGCAAGTAGCAAGCCCGAATCACGGCTTGGGTAGAGCTTTCCGAGAATTTGACACTGGCAGCGCTGCTCTTCTGGCGACTCATGCCAGAGGCGGGGAGTTGATCCAATCGGAACACCTTGGGTCCCAAAGAACCGGGAAACTCGCCTCGTGCCTTGGGATTGCTGTTTTGGTTATTGATGCCAGGGCCTTGGTGAATCAGCAGGCGCTTCGTATCTTTGCCAAAGGGAGCCGGTCGAGTATTGGGATTCCGGGTTTCTTTGGGGAAGATAGCTCCAAACTGAATTTCCAAGGGGTCGTTGCCAGAACCATAGGGATGTTGGTCAGGCAGTGGGCGATCATATTGGGCAAAGGTTGTGATGAACTGAGGGACTTTGCGGAATGGCGCACTGTACTTCAGTAAATCTTGCTGCATTCCCCAGTTGCGGCATTCCTGGGCTTCTTGACCCAATCCCCGCAGGTAGGGCACGGTTTCTTCGCCAAAGTAGTCGGAGTATTCTTGGGAATTGATCAAAGCATCCACGAGAGCGGCTAGACCGCCGTTGGAGACAATGGCAAAGTACTGTTGGACTTCTTCACGCGAACTCGGACCACGACCCAGGAAATGGCGGAAAGCCAGTTCTAGGGCACGACTGTTGATGAAGGGTTGGTAAAACTGTTTTTGATATAGAGGAGATTTACCCAGGCGACGAATAAACTCTTTCATCGAGATGTCGCCGTTCCTAACCTGAGATTCCAGGTTAGAGATGGACTGGCTGTAAGCGCGGGTAATATCACGCTCGAAAACCTGCCGATAGGCGGCTTTCACAACCTCTATCTTTTCTGAGGCTGATAGTCCCGGCTTCATCACGAACTTAGGACGCCGTTCTGCTGCATTAAAGTAACTTTGGGGCAGTTGCAAGCCTTGTTGGTCACTCTTAGGACGCTGCCGCACTTTATCGGATGGATTAGCGGCTTTAAATTCGCCAATCAAAATCTCAAAGTACTGATTCACGATATCCCTGGCTTGGGCATCACGCTTGAAGTACCCTAGCGAGGCAGCACGCATTTCCTGTAGTGCCACGATTGTGGCCTCTCCAGAGCAGGCATTTTCGATGATTTCCCGCAGACCCCGGACGTTGACGACGATAATGTTAGGGTCGCCAGCCACGATCGCGTAGGTTACATAGCGCAACATCCACGACAAGTCACGCAGAGATTTCTGCATGTTTTTCGGGCCATAACGGGCGACGTTAATGGGTCGGAAACCCGCCGGCGTCGGTCCTCCAGTCGAGGCACTGAAGAGTCCTCGCAGACCCTCGAAGAAGCCACCACTGCTTTCCACATAGGTGGCAGTCCCTAATTTCATGGAATCTCTGACATCCATGTTGCCACCCGCCAGGACTAGCTCCTGACCGACTTCTTCCCTGGGTTTTTCCAGGAATGCCATCGGGGAACCCCCGACGAAAATTCGGTTAGCAGCGCGGGAAACAATTAGGTCTGCGTTTTTGCTCAGAATATCTGAAATTTCTAAACGCTGTATCCCAGAGCGGAAGTAACTGGCAAGCTCACCTAGCTCACCAGCGCCTAAGAACCGGTCTTGCTGTTCGGCTTGAATAATTGTTGAAACCGGTACTGTTTGATATAGTTGCGGGCGCGCAACTGAGCTTCCACCACTTGCCTTAACACTCATTGGTTCTCAAAAGCTCCCATCGACAATTGCTAATGTGTTAAGTCTGACCAGGGTGCCAATGCAGGTCATTTTCGCTTACCTTAGGCTTTTGTACATCGGTATTGACTCCCATCCCCAGGGGAGACAGGATGTTCCCGTGAAGCCTTCAATAAACTCTCTTCCTGGGCTTTACCAGATCAGTCTTTAGATTAAAACGTTTCTGTTGTTGTGAACTTATTTGTTAAGAAGTGTAAATAACACGTTCCAGTGTTTCACAGAGTCATCATAGTTGATAAGCGTCAATCGCTGAGAGTCCCCATAAGTTTTGTTACAATTTTCGAGGTCTGGGGAGTGGGTCAATCCCTAATACCGAATGAGATTTTGAGTTATGCATACCGAGCAAGACACTAGCACTGCCGTTCAGCGGCTTTACGATACTTACCCTTTTCCACCAGAACCTTTACTCGATGAACCACCTCCTGGGTACAACTGGCGCTGGAATTGGTTAGCGGCTTACAGCTTTTGCACAGGTCAAAAACCGCCAAGGCAGGACGTGCGGATTCTCGATGCCGGGTGTGGTACGGGTGTCGGGACAGAGTATTTGGTTCACCTCAATCCTCAGGCGTCTGTGGTGGGAATTGATTTGAGTGGAGGGGCTTTGGAGGTCGCACGGGAACGCTGCCGTCGCTCAGGTGCTGATCGCGTTGAATTTCATCACTTGAGTTTATATGACGCCGACAAGCTCGAAGGCGAGTTCGATCTGATTAACTGCGTTGGAGTCTTGCATCATTTGCCTGACCCGATTCGAGGGATTCAGTCTTTGGCGGCAAAGCTAGCTCCCGGCGGCTTGATGCATATTTTTGTCTATGCGGAGTTGGGACGGTGGGAAATCCAACTGATGCAAAAAGCGATCGCACTTGTTCAGGGTAACCAGCGAGGCGACTACCAAGACGGTGTGAAGGTTGGTCGTCAATTGTTTGAATCTTTACCGGAAAATAATCGTTTAGTCAAACGAGAAAAAGAACGTTGGTCGTTGGAAAATCAGCGGGATGCCAACTTTGCGGATATGTACGTTCATCCCCAAGAGATTGACTACAACATTGAAACACTGTTTGAATTAATTGATGCTTCTGGTTTAGAGTTTATCGGCTTTTCTAATCCCCAATACTGGCAGTTGGAGCGGCTCGTCGGCAAGAACCCGGAATTAATGGAACGGGCGAAAGGGTTAGGGACTCGTGAACGTTATCGCTTCATTGAACTGTTAGATCCAGACATCAGCCATTACGAATTTTTCCTGGGACGCTCTCCCTTAGTTAAGAGCGATTGGTCATCAGATGAGGCTCTTTTAGCGGCAATCCCTGAGCGAAATTCTTGCATGGACGGATGGCCGAGTCAGTGTGTTTTTAATTACGATTATCAGATTATTAATTTATCAGAAAATGAATTTCAATTTCTGCAAGCTTGTGATGCGAATACTGTTGAATCTCGAAGCGTGAGACAAATTTTACCAGAGGTAAATTTAGGGTTGGAAGGAGTGCGATCGCTCCTTAATCAACAGTTAATTATGTTGACACCCCATGACGGTTGAATAATTTACATTATTTTTTGTAGGGGCGGGATTTGTCAAAAAGTTATTGATAGAATCAACATTAAACTACTAAAACCGCCCCTACACCCCTATCTAAAATCTGTATTTCCAAATTAGACCTTACTCAGGTAATTCTCCAAAACGTTCTCGGTAGCGATCGAGGATTGCTTCCATTTCAGCAAGCTGTTGTTGAGCTAATTCCCGTTGTTGACGTTCTTGTTCAGCTCGTTGACGTTCTTGTTCGGCTCGTTGACGTTCTTGTTCAGCTTGTGACTCTGCTAACAATCGTGCTTGGGTTTCCTGCTTGAGTGTTGCCACTAGTTCATCAGGAATTAGTAATTTTTCTCCAGTATCCTCTCGGTAAAAGCCAATCACTTTTTCTTCAACGGCTAACCGAAGTTGTAAGGGTTCGCTGCGACTATCTGTTATAGGTGTGTAGGTATCTCCCCGCAGGCGATATCCTTGCAATTTTTCGGGTATCCATTCTCCTTTAGGGTCAAATAGCCAATATTCTTGAACACCTAGCTGCTCGTACAAGGTTTTTTTAAATGTCTTATCTTGGTCTTTTGTGCCTGGAGAAGTCATTTCAAAAATTACCACTGGCACTTGTCCTTCTTCCCAGGTTTTGTAGTTGTCCCTGCCACCTGGAGCAACATCGAAAATCACCATGACATCAGGGGCAGTTCGTACTTTTGGAAATCCCTGAGCATAATAAAGGAATTGGTTGGCTAGAACAGTTGCTTGACGACCTGCTAAGTATTGTTTGAGAACTTCTAGAGTGGTCAGAATGGCATAAAGATGATCGTAGGTTTCTGCCACAGGTTCACCATCGGCACTAGGGTAAATGATTGGGGTAGTTTGGGCTGTGGGAGAAGTGGCTGTCATGGTAACACAAAGTCGGCATCACGCTTTTATTCTAGGGTTGAATTCAGGTTGACTGCATAACTGGAAGCGGGTGAGAGGTATATTACCAATGAATGACTTGCTGCAATCCCTATCCTCCAATTAATGATGCGTCTCTATAGAATTGGACTTACTGGTGTCATTACCGCCCTGGCAACTCTTGTGAATGTCGATTTTGGATTTCCAGTTTTAGGGCAATTAATCCAAAATCCAAAGTCTAAAAGTCACAATTCCCAGGTTTTGGCTCAAACTCCAGATGCACGGAAAGCAGAAGCAGGCCGACTGCGAAAGCAAGGTATTGAGCAGGCTCAGACGGGTCAAGTTGAGGCAGCAGTAAAGTCTTGGGAACAGGCATTGACAATCTACCAGGAAATCAAAGACCGTGTAGGTGAGGGGAAGACTCTGGGCAATCTGGGAGTTGCTTACTATAACCTAGGAAATTACACCAAAGCGATTGACTACTACAAGCAGAGTTTAGCCATCGGCAGAGAAATTAAAGACCGCTTAGTTGAGGGGAATGCTCTGGGAAATCTGGGAAGTGCTTACGAATCCTTGGGCGATTACACCAAAGCGATTGAGTACCAGCAGCAGAGTTTAGCGATCGCACGCGAAATCAATGACCCTGGGGGTAAGGGAGCATCTCTAGGCAGCCTGGGACTTGCTTACGAATCCCTGGGAGATTACGCCAAAGCGATTGAGTACCAGCAGCAGAGTTTAGCCATCAAACGACAAATCGAAGACCGTCTAGGTGAGAGCCGTTCTCTCTCGAATCTGGGAATTGCTTACCAGGCTCTGGGAGATTACCCTAAAGCGATTGAATACCATCAGCAGCGTTTAGCGATCGCACGCGAAATCAATGACCCTGGGGGTGAGGGAGCATCTCTAGGAAATCTGGGAAATGCTTACCGTTCCTTGGGAGATTATCCTAAAGCGATTGAGTACCACCAGCAGCATTTAGTCATTGCACAAGAAATTAAAGACCGTCTGGGGGAGAGGAATGCTCTCTCGAATTTGGGCAATGCTTACCAGGCTCTAGGAGATTACCCTAGAGCGATTGACTACCACCAGCAGAGTTTAGCGATCGCACGCGAAATCAAAGATCCTTGGGGTGAGGGGACTGTTCTGGGAAATCTGGGAAATGCTTACCGTGGGCTGGGAAATTTCCCTAAAGCGATTGAGTACCACCAGCAGAATTTAGCGATCGCACAGAAAATTGACGATAAGGACGGGGAAGGGATAGCTCTTAACAATCTAGGACTTGCTCTCTTCAAAGAAGGCAATCTGTCGGAGGCAGAAAGAACCCTCCGCGCTGGAATTGAGACTAGGGAATCTCTAAGGGAACGATTGGGTGACAATGATGCTTACAAAGTCTCAATTTTTGAACAGCAAGCTCGCACCTACCGCGTTTTACAACAAGTCCTCATCGCCCAGAATAACCCTAATGCTGCTCTAGAAATTGCTGAACGGGGACGTACCAGGGCGTTTGTAGAGCTAATAGCCTTGCGTAACGCTACAAAATCTAACTCAGACAAGTCCGCCATCACTCCACCCACTATCGAGTTGCTGCAACAAATCGCCAAACAGCAAAATGCCACTCTCGTTGAATATTCAATTATTTATGATGACTTCAAGATTAAGGGTAAAGAAGGATAAAAAGAAACAGAACTCTATATTTGGGTAATCAAGCCTACAGGTGAAATCACGTTTCATCGTAGCGACCTCAAACCCCTGTGGCAGAAAGAAAATACTTCTCTAGCAGAACTAGTCACCACTAGCCGCGAATCTATTGGTGTCAGGGCTGGGGGTTTAGTCGCAGTTTCCAAAGTGGATGAAGCCACTCAAACAAATCGATTACAGCAACTCCATCAAATCCTGATCGAACCGATCGCAGATTTGCTCCCTACTAATCCAGAAGCCCGTGTCATCTTTATGCCGCAAAGCTCGTTGTTTCTGGTTCCGTTCCCAGCACTCAAAGATGAGCAAGGCAAATACCTGATTGAGAAACACACTATCCTAACCGCTCCCTCCATTCAAGTCCTAGAGCTAACCCGCAAACAACGCCAACGGGTAGGAGTGAACGCCCCTATAGCCTTGGGCATGGCTTCGCTAACGCCCTTACCAGCAAATGATGCTCTCGTTGTCGGAAATCCTACCATGCCCAGCGTACCGCCGTATCCTGGGGAAAAACCGCAACCGCTAGCCCCGCTTCCCGGTGCAGAAGCAGAAGCAAAAGCCATTGCCCCCCTCCTCAACACCCAACCTCTCATCGGCAACCAAGCTACAGAATCAGCCGTTAAGCAACTTCTGCCCAAAGCGCGAATCATTCATTTAGCCACTCACGGCTTACTCGATGATATTCGAGGAATTGGCAGTGCAATTGCTCTTACTCCCGATTCCTTATCATCCTCCCTTGGCAAGGGGGGACAGGAGGGG
Organism: Microcoleus sp. AS-A8; assembly: GCA_039962225.1. Classification (NCBI taxonomy): domain Bacteria; kingdom Bacillati; phylum Cyanobacteriota; class Cyanophyceae; order Oscillatoriales; family Microcoleaceae; genus Microcoleus; species Microcoleus sp. AS-A8. The sequence goes on along the minus strand of JAMPKV010000010.1, from coordinate 225,585 downwards.
GGTAACGGTTTACTCACAGCTGAAGAAATCCTCGACCTTAAATTAAATGCTGAATTAGTCGTTTTGAGTGCCTGCGATACTGGACGAGGACGCATTACAGGTGATGGCGTAGTTGGACTTTCTCGCTCTTTAATTTCTGCCGGAGTTTCTAGTGTAATTGTCTCTTTGTGGGCTGTACCCGATGCACCTACGGCATCCTTGATGACTGAATTTTATACGAATATTCAACAGCGCAAACTCGATAAAGCACAAGCCTTACGACAGGCAATGCTGACCACTATGAAGCAACATCCTAATCCTAGAAATTGGGCAGCCTTTACCCTAATTGGAGAAGCCGAGTAAATGTTAAATAGAATCGCAATTCAAGACGTATCTAAATTAGGAAGTACAACTTCTTGTAGAGTAGATAACACGAACAGTTAGAGGGGCAGGGCAGACAGAATACCCATACCACTCATGTGACTTTTTATTTCACTAACTGAAATGAAGTCATAAATTTTTCAACATCAGCAGACAACGAACTTTCTCTATCTTTGGGAATTTCTGTAGTTAATTGGTATAAGCGTTGTTTGACTAAATAAGTTCGATAGTTAACTATCTTGCCGCCAGGAGCTTCAAACTTAAACTCTTTACCAGAGTATTGTTCTAAACGGATATCTTGCTGATGAATGAGTTTGAGTTTGCGATCACTTGTAAAACGAGAAGATAAGCTATCCAAAATAAACTCAGGAGGAAGCTGAGCGATATCCTCCGGGAAATTTGTATAAGAAACACTATATTTTATCTTGCCTTCTTCTAACGAAGCCGTGAACAAATTTGCATCAAGCGATACCTTATTTCCATCAGTCGTTTGTCGGTTCTGAGTGGGTGCCACAGGCATTAAAACCGTAAACCCTCCTTCAGACGAAGAGATTTGTTCCCATTGTTGCTGTTGAACTAGAAATAGCTGTTCGGCTCGAACGGATTGAATGACTGGATATCCACCAAGCAGCAGACTCGATAAAGCTGACAGTAATAAAAATTTAGTGTTCATCGGTTATATTCCTCAGCGCCTTTGCCAGAAATCTCCGTCATTATACAGTAGTCGCTTAATGTATAAAAAATAGCCTTTTGCTTTATCAGTAAGAGACTGAGAAGTTGTACAACTATTCCAATCGGAATTAGTCCACCGAATTGCGGTTAGAGTAATATCTAAAACCTTGATAAAGACATATAAAAAAGCGTCTGAACCTAGCCAGACGCTTGCCATGTTTGACATTTAAAGAATGTGAAACCTGAATTTAGCCACTCAGTGCTTCGGCACCACCCACAACTTCCAGAATTTCCTGCGTGATCGACGCCTGCCGTGCCTTGTTGTAAGACAGGGTTAAGCTGCTAATCAGATCGCTGGCGTTATCACTGGCGTTGTTCATCGCCGTCATCCGGGCCGCCAATTCACTAGCGGCTGACTCTTGCAGCGCCCGCAGTAACTGGTTGTTCAAATAGAGAGGCAACAAGGCATCCAGAATTTGCACTGGGTCTTGTTCAAAGATCATGTCACGGGGGAAGGGAGTGACTTGAGGTGCGACTTTCTCCCGTGTGACCTCAAAGTTGCCTCCACGACTTGTCAGCCTGAAGATTTCATCATCTTGTGCTTCTAGTCCTTGTGCCGTCAAGGGCAGCAGGGTTTGAACCACTGGACGAGAACTAATCAAGGAGACAAACTTGGTGTAAACCAGTTCAACCCGGTCTACGGATTGTGAGAGGAACAGAGAGAGCAGTTCATCAGCAATCATTGAGGCTTCAGCGGCGGTAGGAATCTGCTCCAAGCCAGTGTATTTAGCACTAATGGGCTGGTCGCGGCGCTGTAAGTACTGAGAGGCTTTGCGTCCCACGAGGACGTATTTGTAATCCAGATTTTCCTGCTGTAATTCCTTCGCGCGGTTTTCAGCACGACGGATGACGTTGCTGTTGTAAGCGCCACAAAGACCGCGATCTCCTGAGATCACCAACAATCCGACAGTCTTGACTTCCCGTTGTTTGAGCAGGGGTAAGTCAACGTCTTCAAACCGCAGACGGTTCTGTAAGCCGTAGAGAACTTGTGCCAAGCGGTCGGCAAAGGGGCGGGTGGCGGTCACCTGTTGTTGGGCGCGACGGACTTTGGCCGCGGCAACGAGGCGCATCGCCTCAGTAATTTTTTTCGTATTTTTGACCGACAGAATGCGATCGCGAATAAATTTTAGATTGGCCATATCGGGGTTGAGGTGAACAGATTGAAGGTTGAAAGTTGAGTTGAAGGTTGAAAGTTGGAGTTGAAGGTTGATTTGCCGATTGAAAGTCGAAAGCTGAAGGTTCTAACTTTCAACCTTGTTTTGTCACCTTCAACCTTCAACCTTGTTTTGTCACCTTCAATCGGCTAGCGTTCAACCTTCAAGCGATTACACGGATACGAGGAAAGTCTGCTTGTATTCTGCGATCGCTTCTTTCAGCAGCTTCTCCGCTTCATCAGTGAGTGCCTTCTCTTTTTGCACAATCTCACCATACTGCTGCTTGCTAGTCTTCAAGTACTCCCGCAATCCCGTGGTAAACGTGCTGACTTTCTCAACCGCGATGTCATCCAGATAGCCATTCAAACCGGCGTAAACCAGCGCCACCTGCTCATAAACGGCTAAGGGTGAATACTGAGGCTGCTTCAAAATTTCCCGTAACCGTTGACCCCGTGCCAATTGGTCTTGGGTGGCTTTGTCCAAATCTGAGGCAAACTGAGCAAAAGCTTGCAGGTCATCAAACTGAGCCAGTTCCAGCTTTAACTTACCGGCAACCTTCTTCATCGCCTTGGTTTGTGCAGCCGAACCCACACGGGACACCGAGATACCTGGGTTAATAGCGGGACGCAAGCCAGCATTAAATAGGTCGGATGTCAAGAAGATTTGACCATCCGTAATCGAAATCACGTTGGTCGGGATGTAGGCAGATACGTCACCTGCCTGGGTTTCGATAATCGGCAGCGCTGTCATACTGCCTTCACCCAGTTCATTACTCAGCTTCGCTGCCCGTTCCAACAAGCGGGAGTGGATGTAAAACACATCTCCTGGATACGCTTCCCGTCCGGGTGGACGACGCAGCAGTAGGGACATCTGGCGATACGCTTGGGCTTGCTTGGAGAGGTCATCGTAAATCACCAGCGTGGCTTTGCCCTTGTACATGAAGTACTCAGCCAGGGTTGCACCGGTGTAGGGAGCGAGGTACTGAAGGGTTGCTGGGTCGTTTGCATTCGCCGCCACCACAATCGTGTAGTCTAATGCTCCTTTTTCCTGAAGCACACCGACCACTTGGGCTACGGTAGACGCCTTTTGACCAATGGCGACGTAAACACAGATTACGTCTTGTCCCTTTTGGTTGATGATGGTGTCAACGGCGATCGAGGTTTTTCCGGTTTGGCGGTCACCAATAATTAATTCCCGCTGACCCCGTCCCACGGGAATCATGGCGTCAATAGCGGTGATACCGGTTTGCATCGGTTCATAAACCGAACGCCGTGCAATAATGCCGGGGGCAGGGGATTCAATCAGACGGGATTCGGTAGTGTGGATGTCTCCCTTGCCATCAATCGGGCGTGCCAGGGCGTCCACGACGCGACCAATCATCGCCTCTCCCACGGGCACCTGAGCAATTTTGCCCGTCGCGGTAACGGAGCTACCTTCCTGGATGCCACGACCATCGCCCATCAATACGGCACCGACATTGTCCGCTTCTAAGTTCAGGGCAATGCCAACCTCGCCATCTTCAAACTCGACCAGTTCCCCAGCCATGCACTTTTCCAAGCCATAGATCCGGGCAATGCCATCACCGACTTGCAAAACGGTGCCAACGTTGGAAACCTTGACATCTTGGTCGTATTGTTCTATTTGCTGCCGAATAATGCTGCTAATTTCGTCGGGTCTAATGCTAACCATGATTAGTTGTTTTTATTGAAAACGTTGAAGGTTTAGAGGTTGAAAGTTGAAGGTTGTTCGCGTAGCGTTCCCCAAAGGGTTAGGTTGAAGGTTGAAGTTCAACCGGTTGACTGACTAACCGATTTACCGACAACCCTTAGCTACTCAAGCGCAGACCAATGCGGCGAATTTGCCCTCGGAGACTGGCATCGATTAACTGAGAACCGACTTTAATAATCACACCACCAATTAAATCGGGGTCAATTTTTGTATCCAGTTCCACTTGATGGGCACTTGTCATCGACCTGACTTTTTCACGAACGGCCTGCTGTTGTTCTTCCGTCAGTTCTACGGCTGAAGTGACTTCAGCGAGAACGGTTTGATTCAACTTCCGCAGGAGCGCTTGGTACTGCTGGCAAATTCCTTCCAAAAACAGGACGCGCCGCCGATCAACCAAGAAATTCAAAAAATTATTCGTGTACTGATGAAATTGCTCACCACCAATCTGTCTGAGTACAGCTTTTTTGTCTTCGGCTTTCACAATCGGATTGCCTAAAAACTGCTGTAACTCTTGAGATTCTTTCAAGAGATTGAGTAAGCCAGCAATGTCTTCCCCGATTCGCTCTGTGAGGTTATTAGCCTGAGCGATAGACATCAATGCTTCGGCGTAAGGCTGATATACCTCCGCACTTAATGAGCCACCTTTCACGATCTACCTCCCAATTGTAGCGATGCTGCGGTCAATTAACGTTTGTTGAGCGTGGTCATCTAAGCGCTCTTTAAGCTGTACTTCGACGCGCTGCATTGCCATGGCAGCAACTCGTACCCGAAGCTCCGCGATCGCTTTTTCTCTTTCGGTGTTCAAATCCTGAACGGCTGATTCTCTCAGGCGTTCGACATCTTGACGCGACGCTTCTAAAATGGCGGCTTTTGCAGCCTGGGCATTTTCTTCGGCTGCCGCTCGAATTCGTTCTGCTTCTGCCTGAGCTTGTGCCAATTTTTGTTGAGCATCGGCTAAGGATGCGGCTGCATCTTTCTGTCGTTTCTGAGCCTCTTGAATCGCTTCTTCAATTTTTGAGCGTCTCTCAGAGAGGGTCTTGCCTAAAAATTTACGCCCAAAGAAAAATAGCACCCCTATGATAATCACGAGGTTAATCAGGTTGGTTTCTAAAATGTTTGTGTTTAAACCAAAACCACCTTCTGAACCACCTTCCGCTGCGAGTTCTGCCGCTGCGGTAGCCAGGAATGAGAAAGTACTCATAATAGCCATATACAACTGCGAAGACTGAGTATTGCTAATACTGCGACTGGTGTTTCCAGCCAACAGCTAGGACGCTGCCAAAAACCTTGGGATTCATTATTTTGAGGCTTGAGAGAGCCTGATTCTCTAAACCCACTGGAAGTTAAGACTCGCAGCGGGAGCGAATTTTTCGACAGGACTCATTCGTAAAGCAATCGCGAACTTGAACTTAGGGGGTTCCCGCCAGAGCGTTGGCTTTGTGGATCGATGGAAAAGCTGTTGCCGAAGACTAAGATTAAGAAGTTGCTTGCCCTTGCTTGCGTCAAGCTTCTATATACCTAAAAATTGCCACTCTCACACCGCCATATCCACAACACCCAATCACTCAAAAGCGGAGTTCTACGCTTAACCTCAGCCAAGGCGATGCTTATCGATTGACCAGTTCGGGTCCCAAAAGCTTCTCTATAATTTGTCGGCTTAGAGCATCCACTTGTTGTTCAAGCGAGGAGAGTGCCTCTGCTTTTTGCTGTTCGATTTCCTGGGCGGCCTGCTCTCGTTGAACTTGAGCTTCCCCTTGAGCTTGAGCCATTTTTTCAGCCGCAATTTTTTGAGCATCTGCTTGTGCAGCGGCAATTGTGGCTTGAGACTTGCGGCGAGTTTCTGCTAGCTCCTGCTCATACTGCTGAGCCAGTTTTTCCGCTTTGGTTAGACGTTCGCGTGCTTCAAGCAAGTTTTTACGGAGATAATCATCGCGATCGTCAATGGCCTTGCTCAACGGTTTGTAGAATACCGCATTCAACACCACCACCAAGAGTATAAATTGCAACGCCATTAAGGGCAGGGTGGCGTCAAAATCAAACAACCCCCCTTCTTTGGCAGTGGCTTCAGCGGCTTCGACAGCCAGTAGAATTGTCCAATGTGTCATCATGATTTTCAGATCCCACAGCTTAAAAAAGGTCAGCTACTCAGTTGGGATGGGGATACCTTTAGTACGGGTTGTCGAAAATTTTCCCAGCACTCAGCTTAGGCAGGTTATTGCGAAAGCCTAAGTGCTGGGATAAAGTTTTACGCGAAGGGGTTGGCAAACAGAAGAACGAGAGCAACCACCAGACCGTAAATGGTTAGCGCTTCCATGAACGCCAAGGAGAGCAGCAGCGTACCGCGAATTTTGCCTTCAGCTTCTGGCTGACGAGCAATCCCTTCTACTGCCTGACCCGCAGCATTTCCTTGACCAATGCCAGGGCCAATTGCAGCAAGACCAACAGCGAGAGCAGCAGCAATAACGGAAGCAGCAGCAATTAATGGATCCATGGTATTTTTCCTTAAACTCAAGTAAACGCTAGGACAGAGACTCCTACCCGGAAAAATCCGCTCATCAGAGCAGACTTGTGGTAGTCGTTAAATGAACTTGCACTGATGAAGCCTTCAACTTCACTAGTGATGCTCCTCAAGTGCCTCTCCGATGTAGGCGGCAGCTAGAGTTGCAAAAATTAACGCTTGAATAGCACTCGTAAATAAGCCTAGTGCCATTACAGGGAGAGGGACAAAGAGGGGAACCAACAGCACCAGCACTCCGACCACCAGTTCATCCGCTAGAATATTTCCGAACAGACGGAAGCTGAGCGAGAGGGGCTTCGTGAAATCTTCTAAAACCCGGAAAGGCAGAAGAATTGGCGTAGGTTGGGCATAACCTGCAAAGTACTTCACGACACCCTTCTTGCTAATCCCGGCGTAGAAGTACGCCAAAGATGTCAGAAGTGCAAAGGCAACGGTTGTATTGATGTCGCTGGTGGGAGAGGCTAACTCACCTTCTGGGAGATGAATCACCTTCCAAGGCACAAGCGCCCCAGACCAATTTGCCACAAAAATGAACAGAAATAGAGTGCCTACGAAAGGAACCCAAGGACGATATTCTTTTTCCCCTATCTGATTTTTTGCCAAATCCCGCAAGAATTCCAAGGCATACTCCATAAAATTCTGGATTCCGCTTGGAATTCGTTGGATATTGCGAGATGCTGCAATTGAAGCCGTGATGAGAATAGCAATTACAACCCAAGAAGTAATGAAAACCTGCCCATGTACTTTTAGGTTGCCAATGTGCCAGTATAAATGCTTGCCAACTTCTAATTCAGCAAGGGGGAAAGAATTCAGAACGCTCAAACCATCTAACATTTCCATTCCGGAGATTTCCCCATACATCTAGAGAGGGCGAAAAGTTCAACTGACTGACTACTTAACCTACTTAGACGTAGGAAATAAGGTGCTTTGCAGCACATAGACGATGAGTGCGGCTTTGTAAGTCAGAAAACCTAAAAATATGGGCAAAATCTGCAATCGTTGCCACCGAGTAGCCACGATAAATAGCCCAATAAAAAGCGCGAACCGGGCAGGACTCGGACGGCTTTTTTGTTGGCCTAGCCGCTCAACGTCTTTAGCCAACATTCTCAAGTAAACCATACCTGTGCACGCCCCGATCAAATAATTCAGAGCAATGTCAAGTGAGTAAAAAAACCAGACACAGATAAAAACAATCCCAGTTATGCTAAGCGTGACCAACACCAATGTTTGTTTGAGTTGGTAGTACTCTTGCATTGAGGAATTATTTTCGGGGGATGGAGAACTCCCTTGAGGCAGTTCTTCCATTACCGGGGTTGGTTGAGGGGAGTCGTCTGACAAGTTCACGGGTCGCAGCAACAGCCAGTCCAGAAATGGAGCTCTTAGCAAACGAGCTTCACAGTAGGTAATCATATCACGTACCGGTAACAATACTTAAAATTTCCTAAATGACAGAGAATGAGAAATTCCGTCGCAATTCGATAAACTCTCAATCTTGGCTCCTATTGTTGATCTTCATGAATTTGTGCAGGGGAACCCGCCCAAGCCTTGGAGTCTAGAGATGCCAGACGGCGGTAAAATAAGCAGGTTCAAGTCCAGTTCCCCAACCTGGGGATTAAAAGTGTCAAGCCCAGAACTTACGCAATGCCCAAGACTTACACGGTTGAAATTCACCACCAAGGCACGACTCACACCATAGAGATTCCAGAGGATAAACAAATCCTTCGTGCTGCCTCCACTGCTGGAATCGACTTACCCAGTTCCTGCAATGCGGGAGTATGTACCACTTGTGCCGCTCAACTTCTGGAAGGAACGGTAGAGCAGAGCGAGGGTATGGGTTTGAGTCCAGAACTCCAAGCTGAAGGTTACGCACTGTTGTGTGTGGCGTATCCCCGCTCTAATCTGAAGATTGAGACAGAGAAAGAAGATGAAGTGTACGATCGCCAGTTTGGTCAGCCTCAATAGGGGAACCGTTGACAAATTGGCAAATTGATAGGTTGAACGTTGGTAGGTTGATGCGCCTTCACCTTCAACCTACCTCTACCCGTTGAGTTCGGCTTCAAAGTACGGGGAACGCTACGCGAATAACCTTAGTTTATGGCTTTTCTAACCGACAAGAGGAAAGATCCAAATTAAAAATTCCCCTCCGATCAAAACATGAAGGGATATCATTCACTCTTTGGGCGTAATTTTCTTTAGCCAAGGTAGTAATCTTGCCCTCCCTGGTTATCTCGCAGGGACGATTGAGACTGCACTCAGGTTGCGATAGAGCGTTATCATCGACACCCGTATTAGCGATCGCAACCACGCCATTACTTTGGAGAGAGACAACAGGAGAGCCTGACATTCCCCCTACCAAGCTACAACGATTGCGAATCGATTTCTCCCACTGATAAACATCTTCTCGTACATTAGCCGACTGTCCAATTTCGCAAACCGCTCGGTGAAGAAAACTCCGAGAAGGTTCCACACCATTGAGCGGAATCCCAACAATCTCGACAGGCTCTCCTACAGGAGCAGGAACTGGCTCAATTTTCAAAGGAATAAATCCCTCTTTCACCAATTGTTTAAAAGACGTATCCAGTTCCAAAACTGTTATGTCAGTTCCTTTCATCGTTGCATAAACAACCCGCCTTACCCGAACTGAACGAACCCGATTGAGTCCATCTTTAAAATAATTCAACTTAAAAACTAAATTAGAAGGCTGATTAATAAGGACTTCTTGCGGTTTGGGAAAGCTAGAACCATCATAGCAATGACCATTGGTTACGGCATAAGCGGGTGATTGATTGGCCCCTTGAGTATCTAAGAAAAATGCCGTACAAATTCCAAAGGAGCTTTGCTCAAGCAAACCAATACCGCTATATTGTTTGCCTTTTTCAACGGATAAAAGTTCCCAATTGACCTTTGAAGAGTTAACCTCGCTATCGGGTAACTTATTGCCATTTCGGTCAAAAATCACCGCTTGTGCCACGTTTGCTCCCAGCGCTAATCCTAACCCTAGAGCGGCAAGTAGTGTGTTTTTTAACCCAGTTTTTCGCATACGACAGGTACTCCGTCCGTCTTGGTTGATAATATTAAAGACCAACCTCATGCATAGCCTTTACACCGCCAAAATGACAACTCACTCCAGGACTCTGAGGTAAGAGAAACCGAAAGTGATACGTTTGAATGCAACTGGCTCTTAGATGAGCAGTGTGACTGCCTCGGATGTTGTTTAAATAGCCTTCGAGTTACTGGACTTTGAGTAAATCAAGGACTTCTTGCGCTTCCGAAATTCGGCCTTGTTTGAAGAGTAAGTCTGCTAAAGCGCGATAGGTACCCGCAATGGTGTCGGTATAAGAGTCTTGCTGTTTTTTGGATAGCGCTCGGATATTTCGCCGAATCTCTTCTCTGACATCGACAGATTGTTTGTAGAAGGTAATGGCTTGTTCTAGTTGGTTTTGTTTGGCTAGTAGTTCACCGAGATTACTGAGAGTTAGGCTTTCAGAGTCACGATCACCAATTTCTCGTTGAATTTTCAATGCCTGCTGATAAGAATTAAGCGCTGACTGGTATTGTCCAAGCTTATCGTAAGCAATACCTAGATTAACCAAAGCCCTAGATTCTTCAGAGCGTTGACCGATTTCCCGTGCAATGTCCAGCCACTGCTGCTGGTACTTGATCGCTCGCTGGTATTGCCCTAGGCTACTGTACGTGTTGCCCAAACCTCCCAAAGACATGGCTTCCCCATTGCGATCGCCGATGTCTCGTGCAATCACCCGTGCCTGCTGATAATACTCAAGCGCTTTCTGGTCTTGTCTCAGATACCAGTGAGCATTACCTAAATTGATGAGGGAAAAAACTTCCTCACTGCGCTCACCGATGTCCCTGGCAATGGCTACCGACTGCCCATAGTATTTGATGGCCTGCTGGTATTGTCCTAAAGATTCGTAAGTCTGACCTAGACCTCTAACAGACTCAGCTTCCCCATAGCGATCACCGATGTCTAGCGCAATCACCCGTGCTTGCTGATAATAGTCAATCGCTTGTTGGTATTGGTCTAGGGCAAAATAAGCATAACCCAGACCTGACAGGGTTAAGATTTCCCCATGGCGATCACGGATGTCTCGTGCCATCGCCCGTGCTTGCTGATAAGATTCAATGGCTTGCTGGTATTGTCCTAAATACCAGTAAGTATTGCCTAAACTTAACAGAGTTCTGCTTTCTCCAGTGAGATCGCCTATCTTCTTGTAGATAGTCAATGCCTGTTGATAAGACTGTAAAGCCGCTGGAAATTGACTGGTTCTATACTCCTGTTTGCCTTGTTCTCGCAGTCGATCTGCTTCCGCTTTCCGACCTGCTGAGGCTTGAGCCAGTGCAGGTGGTGCTGCCAAAGACCGTGGAAAATTAGGAGCGAATGCGGTGGTGGTAGCAGCGAGTAGAGCGATGAGAACACTGATGCTGATTTTTCCGGGTTGCATGGGTAAAATCCTCAAAGGGCAAGGTAGAGGATTGCTTGCTTAGTTAAGATATATCTCCTAGTTTGATGGAACTTATGCAGAAGTTGTTGCCAAAATTGTCCGCTAAGGGGGTTCCCAGTTGATAACCCCCAGGGGCTAGGCGATGTTTTTTTGAGAGCACAGCTTAGCACTCGAACGGTAATATGAGTCATAGTCTTTGAACCAGCACCTATGACAACTCACTTCATTACCGCAGAAATTAACCTCCAAGAGACACCTGTACAGCTACAGCAAGAAATTGAGGCAGAATTGCAAAAACGAGGGGAACCGCTACGTTGGGCGGTGACTCGCGTGGATAGCGATCGCCAAATTGCCCAAGTAGAGGCGATTGTCACCGTTGAATCTGATACCACTGCTGCCTTGTGATTCAACGTCCTTACACCGTTGTCTTAATTGTTCCTACAGGCGTTGGGGCGGCGATTGGCGGCTATGCGGGGGATGCCCTACCCGTAGCTAGAGCCATCTCGGCAATCTGCGATCGCCTGATCACCCACCCCAATGTCCTCAATGGTGCCCAACTCTACTGGAACTTACCCAACGCCCTCTATGTGGAAGGGTACGCTCTTGACAAATTCGCTTCTGGGTGCATCGGATTGCAACCGATACATCAGAATCGCGTGGGGTTAATTCTCGACCAAGGAATTGAACCGGAATTGCGCCTGCGACACCTCCAAGTAGCAGATGCCGCCAGAGCCACACTGGGGTTGAGCCTAACAGATTATGTAATAACAGATGCCCCCTTAAACGTGGAGCTGCGAACCGCTGCATCCGGGGCAAGTTGGGGTACAATTGGCAATCCTGATAGTTTGTTGCGATCGGCTGAAGTACTGATTGAGCAAGCCAAAGCAGATGCGATAGCCGTGGTTGCCCGTTTCCCGGATGACCTAGGTAGTGAGGCATTGCAAGCGTATCGTCATGGACAGGGAGTAGACCCCCTTGCCGGTGCTGAAGCGGTGATCAGTCACCTGATTGTTCGCACCTTTCAAGTACCTTGTGCCCATGCTCCGGCACTGATGCCCCTACCCCTCGACCCCGACTTATCCCCTCGCTCCGCAGCCGAAGAATTGGGCTATACCTTCTTACCTTGTGTTCTGGTGGGATTGAGTCGTGCCCCTCAGTTCGTGGAACGTCAAAACCCCAATTCCCAATTTTCAATCCCGACACAAAACTTTACCTCTCGACCCGGAGATATTTGGGCGTCGGACGTAGATGCGGTTGTTGTCCCGGCAAGCGCCTGTGGTGGCAGTGCTTTACTCAGTTTAAGCCGCCAGTCACGAACTCAGATTATTGCGGTTGAGGGAAACCAAACCTCCATGCAAGTCTCCCCAGAAGATTTGGGTATTCAAGCAATCAGAGTAAACTCATATTTAGAGGCACTGGGCGTTTTAGTCGCTCATCGTGCCGGTATCAGTGCTGAGGCTCTCAGCCCATCCCTATCCTCTTTGCATTGCTTATCTGTTCGTGGCAAACCAGCTTCCAGATGAACCTGAATTGGAACCCCTAACCCGCACCCAAGTGTTAATCGCTATGGGGGTAACAGCTCTTGTCTTATTATTCGTTGCCAAGCTTTGGCTGCACTTGGGTTCCGTTACACTTTTGCCCCTACATGGCACGGCTGAAGCGTTACTCCTAGGGCTGGGTTTAGCGCTGGGTATTACGGTGTTAAGTAGTTTAGTCTATCGTCTGTGGCCTGCTTATCGCCACAGTGCGGATTACTACCTGCAAATGGTGCTGAAGCCATTAGTCTTACCCGACTTAATTTGGCTGGGGTTGCTACCTGGGATGAGTGAAGAGTTATTGTTTCGGGGCGTGATGCTGCCTGCTGTTGGGTTGAATACAACTGGGGTTGTTGCTTCCAGCCTGCTATTTGGTATTTTACATTTGAGTGGGCCACAACAATGGCCTTATGTCGTTTGGGCAACCGCTGTAGGGCTACTGTTGGGATTTAGCGCCCTGGCAACGGGGAATTTACTCGTGCCGATTGTGGCTCATATTGTTACCAATTTGCTTTCAAGTTATCTGTGGAAACTTGATCACAAACAAGCTGAAGCCTAGCTGTGTTCAGAGGCTTCTTGTCTTACATAAGCGAAAGTTTAGTGGAGTACTAAGCTAACCGCTGTTCAATATCAATCGCTATTTGGCTAACGTGCTACCAGGGTGTTACTTACGGCAAGCTGCGCGATTTCCTAAGGCACCAGCAAGCTGATCGCTTGGGGTAAGATTCGATGTTCTTGAACTTGAATGCGAGCATGAAGAGTTTCTGGTGTATCCTCTGGCAACACCGGGACGGCGGCTTGTACCAAAATTGGGCCACTATCCACTTCCGGGCACACCAAATGTACTGTACAGCCGGTAATTTTCACACCCGCCTCTAGGGCTTTTTCTATCGCGTGAGCGCCCTTAAAACTGGGTAATAAACTGGGATGGATATTGATGATTTTGTCAGGGAAGGCGTTAATTAACACAGGTGTGACAATTCGCATCCAGCCTGCCATCACCACCCAATCTACTTGGTAGTGCTGCAACACTTCGACAATAGCCGTGTCTAACTCTTCTCGGCGTTTGTAGTCTCGATGATTGAGCAGTACCGAAGGAACACCCCAACGTTCAGCTCTTTCTACGGCCTTGATACCGGGATTATTGTAAATTAAGACTTGAATTTGGGCATTGAGTTGCCCGTCTTTGATGGCTTGAGCAATGGCCTCAAAATTACTGCCACTTCCAGATGCCATGATTCCCAGTTTCATGGGGGAGCCAGCAGATGAAGAATCCGCCATTGAGTCGAGAGGAATGGCAGGGGAAACCAAGCTAGGTATGGAGTTAGCAGATGCGAGATGAGAAGTCATGAACCAAAGAGCGATCGCTAAATCTAGGGCGCTACTTGGTTAATTATCAACTAGAAGTGGAGTGGGATTGCTCTAAGCAGAAGAAATAGCCGATGAACTTAAGCTTTGAATTCAAAAATGATCATCTTTTTGGCCCCACGTTGCGGGAACCAACAGGGCATTTAATTTCATCCGTACTCTGTCTAGGAGTCGCTGGCATCGCTGGTGGTATGGATGAGGGTTTATCTGTTTCACACATCCCTGTAATGATCAGTACCTCATTCGTCGCACTTTTGACGACAAACACAGCACTGGTGTAGCTTCTCAGTTCAGGGCGCTTGGAGCGAGCTGTGATCATCACACTTTGGGTTTGGTTGCCTTGCGGTACAATCCGGTAGCTATAATTGTCTGTTTCTGGTGGAATCCCAACACCTAAATTCTCAATTTTGGTCGCAAATTTATCATATTCGAGTTTAAAAGCCTGTTGGGCGCGGCTCATTGCATCGATATTGGCTTTACCTTCAGATTCTCGCGCTTCCTGGGTTTGTCTCTTAAAGTCAGCGATAATTTGTTCGCTTTGCGTCTCCATGTCGGCAGCCGTTATAACATCTGGGGGCAATGTTGCCTCCTCAGAAATCTTCTGTAATAAGTCTGCATTTGCTGTAAAAGCGGTTGGTCTAGGTTGTCCGGGGTTTGTATCAGCTAATTGCAGGCGGAGTTGACTTTTATCATTTAACTCAAAAATTGTCAATACAGTTTGATTAGACTCTGCTATTATCACATCCAGATGCATGGGTTTAGGGGTGGAATTGATGCGGTATCCGAAAGGCATCGCCACAGGAGCACCAGAGCCGAATGGCAACAGAATAAAGAGTTTGTTGTCTGCTGTGAAAATCAGTGTCAGCTTCTGACCTGAAACTGGGTCTTTAGCTTGCCATCGTCCCTGTAATTGGGTTTGTACCGTGTTGGTTGTAGGAGTGCGTTGAGATTGAGCGACTAACGGTAACTTGGCGGGTAGGGCGATCGCACTGTTGCTCGTGGACGTGAGTAGCCCTAAGAATAGGCTGTATGCCATCCATTGGCTTAGGGCGGAGAATTTCGCCAGCAGCTTGGGAGGGTTGAATACAGGATTCCTCATGGCAGTCATTCTCCGGAATTAGCTGGATATTATCGGTTGCTCCAGTATCGCCGATTCCCGATTAAACCGGCTCCTGAACAAGGCGAGGTTTTTCTCACAAGCTATTGCTGGATGATGCGATCGCACTATCTTAGGTAGGAATGTCACTGACTTAAGGAACAAGTGATCGTTTGTTGGAAAAACCCAGATTGGGGGGTTTCCCCCCAAACCCCCTCCTCACTAAAGCTCCGGTGGGGGACGATAGCGAAGCGGGGCGCGTTAGCGCACGTGCCTCCCCCAGACCTCCTCACTAAAGCTCCGGTGCACAAGGGTTCCTTGGTGAGCTAAGAAATTCTTAAGTCAGTGCCATGAATCTTAATAGAGCGAATACCCTAATTTATAGGGTGCGTTAATGCGGTGTAATGTACCCTTTTCAAACAGGATACTGGGTTACCGCTAAACAGAAATGCTATAAATACCGCCATTTGTGTAGTCGGCCAGGTACAAGTTACCCGCTTGGTCTTCGCCAAAGGTAGAAATGAAGTAAGGGGTATCGAGAAGAACCGCGTTTTCCCATCCAGCACTATTTGGCCTTAACCCCCAGATGCGTCCACTAATGAAATCCCCGTATAAATATACGCCTTGCAGACTCGGCTCACTCAGACCTCGGTACACCATTCCACCAGTAACAGACTCTCCCAGTGAATGGTCGTACTCTGCTACAGGGATTACAAAGCCTGTTATGTCACCAGGGTTATTGTTGTAACGAGTAGACCCTTCCATGATGTTCCAGCCATAGTTTTCGCCACCCTGACTAGTCGCCGATTGAAAGTCAATCTCTTCGATCGCATTCTGTCCCACATCGCCAATGAAAAGGTCACCCGTTATGCGATCAAAGGAGAAACGCCAAGGGTTACGCAAACCCAGCGCCCAAATTTCATCACGATACAGGTTATTGGGGTCGGTGGTCGCGACAAAGGGATTAGTGGCAGGGATAGCATAGGGTACTCCTCCCGATTCCACATCAATGCGTAGCATCTTACCCAACAAGGATTGGGGGTTCTGGGCATTGTTTTGAGGGTCTCCAGCACCCCCTCCATCACCTAGAGCAATGTAGAGGTAACCATCCGGGCCAAACGCTAGTTGTCCACCATTGTGGTTAGCGAAGGGCTGTGGAACCGTTAAGATAATCTCTTCCGAATTGGGGTCGGCGACGTTGGGATTGTTGGTGAGGCGATAGCGAGCTATCACGGTATCGCCAACTGTATTGGTGTAGTTGACGTAGAAGTAACCTTTACTCGCGTAGTTAGGGGGGAAAGCCAAGCCCAGTAAACCACGTTCACCTCCAGCACTGATGCGATTGGAGATATCGAGGAACGGCGTCGCCGACAAATTGCCATTTTGGATAATCCGGATGCGACCTCCTTGTTCTACAACAAACATGCGATCGCTACCATCACCTGCATGAGTAATATCGAGTGGATTGGTCAGCCCCGTCACTAGAGGTGTCAGTGTCAGTTGGAGTTGCTCTAAGATAGAACGATTCCCAACGTTAACATCCGTAACACTCTGACCATCATTGAGGTTAACGGTCTGAAGATTGGGAACAGGAAACGTTGACTGCCATCCCGTTTGCAACACTTGAGCAACCGTATAGGTTCCTGGAATTAGGGTCGTGAAGGCATAATTCCCATTAGCGTCTGTCGTGGTGGATAGTTCACCCACATCAAGCAGACCATTCTGGTTTTGGTCTAGAAAGACCGTCCAGCCGGTCAGTCCCAGTTCGCCCGTGTTGCGTAAACCATTCCCGTTGATATCATTCCACACCGTACCTCGAATTTCACCAGGAGTTGGCGTTGGCGTTGGCGTTGGCGTTGGCGTTGGCGTTGGCGTTGGCGTTGGTGTTGGCGTTGGTGTTGGTGTTGGTGTTGGCGTTGTTGGGTTGTTGGGGTTGGTAAAACTGAGCTGAATGACTAAATCGTTATAGTCAAAATCCCCTCCACCGTATAAATCTTCAAAGGCAAAGGTGTTGTCCCCTAGCAGGCGGATGTGGTCAATGCCGTCGGGGTTGGCGTTGAGAAAAGAAAAGTAAGCCAATGACTCCTGCTCCGGCTGATTGGAGGGGTTTTGAGCAAGGAAGTTTTCTGGAGTGTTATTAGCAATGAAAAAAGGTGCCAGCAGTGCTTCCCCTAGTATTCCTTGGCTGTAGTCCACTCGATTTCTAATCGCGGCTTCGGCATACCCACCATCCCCTGGATTCAGATTGCCAATGCGTCCTGTGGAGTCATCAATCGCATAAAATCCAAAGCTGTTGTTAAAGGCAGCGTCTCGATTCACCTCAATATTGACAGGAATTAAACCCGACTTGCTGCCTAAATCAATAAGTTCTCGCTCTCCTTGCAACGCTGTTTCTGGCGTCGGTGGGGTATTCGTTACTTGTACTCTCAGCACTAAGTCGTTGAGGTCGAAGTCACCGCCTCCGAACTGGTCTTCCCACGCTAGGGTAAGGGTGCTGCTGTTAAATTCTAATACTTGCGAATAGTTGAACCCATTGGCATTGGCATTAGCATGGGCAAAAAAGACATTCGCTGGGGTAAGTCCGGCTGCCAAATCAGCCAAGACGTTATCTGTGGTACTGTTCGACACCAGGTAAAATCCTAGCCTCGTGTTGCTCTCAAAGCTAAGTTGACGTTTGGAGACTGATTTGGGAAAGGTTGAGTTGGCAAGGGCGGAGAAAATGAGGTTTCTCCGACCGAGGGCAGCAGCGAGGTATTCTGGAGTGCCGGGGGCTATACCATCGATAGTGCCTAAGTCATCATCGACTGCAAAAACACCGACTTCATTGACAAAATCTGCTTCGGAATCGCTGAGGGTAAATTCGAGTGAAACGGGTTCAGAACCGCCGTCAAGTTGGAAGATTGTGTTGAGAGAAGTTTGTTTCAACATGGCGTTTTTCAAGTAATCGAGTCATAAATACCGCTATGGGGGCTAAATCGACAATAAATGTCTAATAAAATTTCTTTAATCAGCTATTGGGGAAAATGTGGAGAAACGTTCAGGTTTTACGGAATGTTAAAAGCGTTTCAAATACGGATAAATAACCCTTTAAGCTTTTTGAAGCACTCGTGTAGATGGACAGGGATTATATAGGTAAAAATAGCAATTATTTCTAAAATATCAAGACTTACAGGAAGTTTATATTAAAAAACTTCAGATTAATTAAACGAAAGTTACTCATCGGCTAATCCATTGGCCACTTGTTATTCCTTCAACAGATAATAAATAACTAATTCCATGACGAATAATACTAAGCCTTCCCCTCAGCATCAGTGGCTAGATAATGATGCTATCGCCGCCTGGATTTTCTTAGCCCCCGCCCTGCTTCTCCTCGGATTATTCCTGCTGTGGCCCATTGCTTATCTGGTTTACCTCAGCTTTACTACCGGAAGTTTCACCTCAACAGGTATCCATGGGGTCGGTTTGAGAAACTATCTCCGCCTAGTACTCGACCCCGATTTTTGGCAAGTTCTCGGCAATACCCTTTATTTCACCCTTGCCACCGTCCTTCCCAGTCTGATTATCCCCTTGGGATTAGCCGTGTTACTAAATCAGTCGTTGGCTCTGCGGGGACTGCTGCGAACCGCTTATTTCATTCCGTCCATTACCTCTCTAGTCGCCGTTGGACTAGGGTTTCGCTGGCTCTTTCAAACCGAAGGCCCCATGAATGCATTGCTAAATTCTCTGGGTTTTGCATCGATTCCCTGGCTAGGCAGTACCACTTGGGCTATGCCAATCCTGATTTTATTAAGCAGTTGGAAACAGCTCGGTTTTAACATGGTGGTATTCCTAGCAGGACTCCAAGCCATTCCTCCGAGTCGCTATGAAGCGGCTGAATTAGATGGTGCGAATTCTTGGCAAAAATTCTGGTACATTACCCTTCCAGGATTGCGGCCTACCTTAATTTTTGCCACCATTACTACAGCAATTTTTACGTTACGGAGTTTCGAGCAGGTTTATATCATCACGGGCGGTGGGCCTCTTAACTCCACCAATGTACTGGTTTACTACATTTACGAACAAGCCTTTGCTCTGTTTGATTTTGGCTACGCTGCTGCTGCGGCTACAGTGTTGCTCAGCTTTACACTGGTGCTGGTTTATCTACAACTCAAAACGAGTGGCGAGGAAACTTGAAAGCTCTATCCTAGAGAAACGAGTGGATGTTGCACAAGTGAATACAAGAGTTGTTCAGGTTATTCCTCTAGATGACATTGAAGCCCGGATTTATCGAGTTGAGCAGGGTTATCGAGTCGAAGTTTCTAGCTGCCTGAGCGATTACTGGCATCCGGGCGTCTTTTGGGATTTACAGCAGTTAAAAGAATGGCTCTATCCTGAACTGGAAAAACTCAATGCGGGTTTTGCATTGGGGGGCGACTGGATGATGCTGGAAGGCGACTTTGATGGCAACGGAAAATATCGAGATTGGTTTATTTGCCAAGCACAAAATTGGCAAGCATTCGATCCGATGACGAATTGCTGCTATAGCGCCCCCTCCTACATCGCGCTAATGGCAAAAATTGATCAAATTGAGGCGTTTCGTTCTGCCAACACTAGTGAGAGAAGCAACCCACATTCCACACCCTAACAGGTTACTATAGCCCTTCTCGATGGCATTATGTACACTCTTGTGACCTCTCTGGAAAACCTCTCTCCTAAAAGGAGAGAGGCTTTGATTCTTACTCCCCTTCCAGTTAAAAACATTATTCCTTTTCCCTCTCCTTGTAGGAGAGGCGTCGGGAGAGGTAGGAACCGGAGCGACCGGAAC
Organism: Microcoleus sp. AS-A8; assembly: GCA_039962225.1. NCBI lineage: Bacteria > Bacillati > Cyanobacteriota > Cyanophyceae > Oscillatoriales > Microcoleaceae > Microcoleus > Microcoleus sp. AS-A8. Next base: position 205,830 of record JAMPKV010000010.1, on the reverse strand, counting down.
TCTTATGTGAGGATGACGAGGTAGGGGGTTAGGTTATTCTGATGTACTCCATACAACTGAGAACTGCTATGTTTCCAGAGTAACTGTTGGTTGAGGGTGCAGAAGGTGAGCTGTAATCGGCTATTGATTAAGTGATTGAATCTAAATCTAAGGCTTTTGAGCCACCTTGCTCTAATTGATTCAAAAGTTTACCCAATTGCGACCAAACGAGGAGGCTAATAAATAGCGTGAGAGGTAGCGAGATAGAATACGACAACCACCAGGGAAAGCCAAATATCTCTAATCCAGCCGCGAGAAAGACACAAATTCCAGCTCCAATTCCCAGAAACGGCATTTGTAACTGGACGCCTTTCATTTGAGCTAGGGTACGCGTGGAACGGTTTTTCGACCATTCTCGGACTTTTTGTTTAAGCGTAGCTTCAAACGCGGCACCAGAGGTCAGGCCAGCAAACAAACCGAAAATCAACAAAAAATATGGCGGTTCTGGAAAGCTATACACGAAGCACTCCTATTAGTATTCAGGAAGATACGGACAGATTTTAAAACACAAAGGGTACGATGACTCAGCCTTGATCAGCTACTAATAGCCTATCCGAAATCTCCTCTTAAAAAACATGAGTGAGGGATTGGAGGAGGGAGAGATTGGGGGCAGGGGAGAGGCGGAGTTATGTTAATGAATGTCTCTCGTAGCCCGATTTGATTGTTAATAAAAAGAGGATGCATAGATGAAGAAACAGAGGCTGTTAACACCCCTTGCTTCTTTGCTGTCGAAAATAACAACTATTCACTTTTCAGGATAGTAGCCAGCGGTAAAATTGAGGCTACGCCTTCGATGGAAAGTTCAGTCAGAGAATTCAAAGCTACATTGAACAAACGCCCTGGTTTCAAGTCATCTTTAACCAAATTCCAAAGACGTTGAACTTCTTGTGTGTGGAGTCGGTCATCTTCAGTTAACGCGAGAAGAAGTTGACGCCGCAAAAACTGACCTTCTTCGGAGAGAAGAAACTGCAACCCTAATTGAGCCGTGGGTAGTAAATCGAAGTTGTTGTCAGAACGAGCGATCGCAATCATATTCTCCAACCGCTCCCATTGGAATTTCTCATCTTTGAACAATACTTCAATCAGATGCCGCCGCATTTCTGGGGATTCACCCGTAAGCAGACGCCGCGCCACATAGGGGTAAGATACCTCAACGATTTTGAAATTAGGATTCAACGTTAGCGCTAAGCCTTCTTGAGTCACCAACGAACGGATAATTAAAGCAAACTTCGCGGGTACACGGAACGGATAGTCGTACATCAACTCCGAGAATTGATCGGTAATGGTTTTGAAGTTGAAGTTCCGCACACTTTCACCCATCGCTTCTCCCAGCACCACTTCTAAGGCTGGAATAATGGGCGTAATATCTGTATCTGGGGTTAAAAAGCCGAGTTTGACAAAGTTCTTCGCTAATTCAGTGTAGTCTTTATTAATCAGATGAACGATGGATGCGGCGATCGTTTCTTTTGTATATTGCTCTAGCTGATCCATCATGCCAAAGTCAATATACGCCATGCGCCCATCCGGTAGGGCAAACAGGTTGCCAGGATGCGGATCGGCATGGAAAAAGCCATGTTCCAATAGTTGACGCAGACCCGAAATCACACCGACTTGAATGATTTGGTCGCGATCCAGTCCAGCGGCGCGAATACTAGCGGTATCCGTTAACTTAAAGCCATGAATCCACTCTAAAGTGAGGACTCGCACAGTACTGTAGCGCCAGTAAATCAGGGGGACTTTGACCGTTGAATCATCGCGGAAGTTGTGGGCAAATTTTTCCGCGTTGCGTCCTTCGTTAATGTAATCGATTTCTTCAAATAATTTGATGCCGAATTCATCAACAATTAACGTCAGGTCATGCCCTAAATTCAGGGGTAGCCAGGGAGAAAGCCAACCCGCTGCCCAGCGCATCAAATAAAGGTCTAAGGTTAGAGTCGGGAGCAAATTCGGGCGCTGCACCTTAACTGCCACTTCTTCGCCAGTGTGCAGAAAAGCTCGATACACTTGTCCGAGACTGGCGGCGGCAACCGGGTTGGAGGAAATTTCGCTAAATAATTCTGTTACAGGTTGTCCCAACTCGGCTTCAATGATTGAGAAGGCGAGAGCATTATCAAAGGGCGGTAGTTGGTCTTGTAACTTAATTAGTTCGTCTAAAAAGTCTTTCCGCACTAAGTCAGGGCGTGTGGAGAGAGCTTGCCCCACTTTAATAAAGGTTGGCCCTAGGCGAGTGAGGATTTGCCGGAGCTGAGCGGCTCGTTTAAACTTGTTACGCTCTGTTTGATTACGCCAGTCATCCCATTTGAGACTGAAAATGAATGTGGCAAAAGACCAGATGATGGTGAGGGCACGACCAATGCCTGCCCAAGGTCGGGAGCGGTAATATCGTCTGATCGTTTTTGCGTCGTAGCGTCTGAGTGGTTCCCTCAACCCCTGAGCAGGAAAAACTTGGTTTAGCTGACTCACGCCTGTTATTTGCCTCTCAATTTAGAGAATTATTTCATTTTTTTGTTTTTATTAAATATAAGTATACATTAATACAAATTAAATGGGATTTTTGTAACCATAAATTCACGCTAAGCTATACCAATGCTAACAAGAGTCTTGTTGAATCAGGGAAGTTCTACCCAGAGTTCTACATTTTGCCGTGAGTGTGAGATAATAAAAACTTATAGAATAAGGGCACGATGATATCGTACCCCTACAACAACATTTCCCCAGAGGTTCACTGAAGGCTGCTGAATCCCGCTTGATGCGATCGCTTAGCTTTGCCAAACTACCCCTTAGACACTAGCAGCAAACTTAATTTTGAGATAATCTTCCTCCATCTTGGCTCCAGAAGGTTGCAAGGCGGCTAAGGCTTGAGGGAGCACTAAGTTACGTCGATGATTGCCAATTCGCACGTTGAGTTCATCGCCCGTTTTGGTTAGCTGGATTTGGTCTTTTGGGATACCGGGTAGGTAGAGTTCCAGACTGTATTGATTGTCGTTTTGTACCACCCTAATTGTATTTTCCTTGTAATAGACCTGAGTAGGGTCTTCTGAAGCATAGAGTGTTTCCTTCAGCCGCTCCAAAGCCTCTAGACCACACATCTCTTCGGAATAGAGGGGAACTTCTTTCACCGGTAGTGGATGGAAGTTTTCATGAATTTCCTGGCGGTGCTGCTGTTGATTTTCCTTCCAGCGCTGAAAGAAGGGGTCAGTCACTTGGTCGGGAATAATCCGATTGGCGATGACTAAATCGGTGGCGACGTTGTACAAGCTCAAATAGGCATGAGCGCGTAACGATTCTTTAATCACCATTTTTTCGGGATTAGTGACTAAACGCACCGACGTTTGGGTGTTGTCCGTGAGTATCTTCTCTAGTGCTTCAATTTGCTCGTAGAACTCATATGGAGCATTCATCACCTCTTTATCAGGTAAGGAAAAACCCGCAATCGGTTTCCAAAAGGGTTCAACCAATGGCCTCAGTGCCACCGATATACTTTGTAGCGGCTTGTAAAAGCGGCGCATATACCAACCACTAACTTCCGGTAAGCTGAGTAATCGCAAAGCTGTACCCGTAGGAGCAGAGTCAATAATCAAAACGTCGTACTCATTTTCGTCATAATGACGTTTCATCCGCACGAGTCCGAAAATCTCATCCATGCCGGGAAGAATGGCTAATTCTTCTGCCTGAACGCCATCTAATCCCCGTGCTTGCAGAACCTGGGTAATATATCGCTTAACAGCACCCCAGTTCCCTTCCAATTCCATTAGAGCATCGAGTTCGGCTCCCCACAGGTTTGGACGAACTAATTGAGGTTCATGGCTCAGTTCGAGATCAAAGCTATCTGCCAGAGAGTGAGCGGGGTCGGTACTGAGAACGAGTGTTCGATAACCCAGTTCAGCACAACGGAGTCCCGTAGCAGCGGCAACAGAAGTCTTGCCGACTCCGCCTTTGCCAGTCATAAGAATTACACGCATGGATGATCTTGCGACACAAGGGTTTGCGTCTGCCTCATAAGTATTTACATTATTTATTATCTCTTTAATTTTTTTCTGGGAACGGCAGGTGCTGTTTTAGCACATCCAAACGAGAGCAGTCCCAGTAGTCAATATGGGAAATAATCAGTTCATCGGCATTAAGCTTTAGTTCACTCCAGCCGGGGATGGAAATTCGCGGACGCCAAGGTAGAGGGGTTGTCCAGCTCAGTGTCCAGCGCGTCTTAATCGTGTCTCCTAACCGATGAATCTCCAACAGATCCAGTTTGGGAGCGCCAAACCAGGTGTTGATAAAACCAATCATTTGCTTGTAACGTTCTATGCCCTGGAACTGGTTCATGGGGTCTTTAAAGAAGACATCGGGCGCATAGATGCTGTAGGTTTGGTCAACTGGGAAGCGTTGATAGTCCTCTTTGAGAATTTGGAGAATGTCCATTAAGAGCTGATTTATCCAGTAAATCTTCAATCTGTAGGATGCGTTAACGAAGTGTAACGCAGCTACTCAAGGCGGTGCCTTACCGAGCTGATTTTTTGTGTCAAAGGACAGATAGCCTACCCCTTGCATTTATGTAAATTTTCTGTTACATTAATTTACATAAAGAAATATTTAGCAAGGAAAGTGATATGTACACCACCGTTAACGAACGAGGCATCCTGAACAACTACGCTCCTGAAACCAAGGTGTATTGCGCCGAATATCCAGCCGTGTGGGAACAGCAAAGATATGCCCTGCAAGGAGCCATAGCGGTTGTATTCGTAAGTTTATTGATTTGGACGACATTTGCGGTGAGTTGAGCCAAGCCATCCACCCGTTAAGTTTTGACTAGACAAGAACGAGATATTTCATATAAACACCCCAGTTGTGATGTGCTGGGGTTTTCTGTTGCGTTATCAGCTATTCCACATTAGACCTCTTACATAAATACTTGAAACCCCTCCCCGCAACTGTTCCTTCAACCCGACTTCTCCAAGAAGTCGCGTATCTGAATTACTGGCATCTCACAAGGGTCATATCTCCAATGCGATAGCCGATATGATCGGAGGATGACCCGGCAAGAAACCCGACTCCACACACAAGCAATGGTCAAAACACCTCCTCAACAACAACCCTTGCCCATTCCACCACTCGAAAGTGGCGATCGCTTAAATCGCTATGAATATGAGCGGCGCTACAATGCCATGCCCCATCTCAGGAAGGCTGAACTAATTGAAGGAGTTGTCTACGTGCCTGCTGCATTGCGTTTTAGAAGTCATGGTCAACCTCACGGAGATTTGACGGGTTGGTTGTGGACTTACAAGGTTGCAACACCGGGTATTGAGTTGGGGATTGAACCCACCGTTCGTTTAGATTTAGACAATGAACCCCAACCCGATGCAGTGTTGCTGATTGAAGAACAAGCTGGAGGTCAAGCGCGGCTGAGTGACGATGATTATATAGAGGGGGCACCGGAGTTGGTGGCAGAGATTGCAGCGAGTAGTGCAGCGATCGATTTGGGTGATAAAAAACGTGCCTATCGTCGCAATGGGATTAGAGAATATATCGTTTGGCAAGTGTTTGAGCAGAGACTGGATTGGTTTTATTTACAAGAGGGAGAGTATGTTTTACTGCCAATCGATGAAAATGGGGTGATTCGGAGTCAAGTGTTTCCAGGTTTGTGGTTGGCAACGAATGACCTATTGGCTGGGAATATGGGGCGAGTGCTAGCTGTGTTGCAAGAAGGGTTGGCAGCAGCAGAACATACCGTATTTGTGGAGCAGCTATCGGAGTAACAAGAGCGCGATCGCTAGAGGCACAGTCAAAAGCTCATTGACATCTTAAAGTCACTGTCATCATTACAATTAGTAGAGAGAGCTTAAAGGGAGAGAATGCTAATGACATTGCAGGAATTGCAAAAGCAGGCGTTGCAATTACCAATTAGCGATCGCTGGCGTTTAGTTCAATCCGTGTTGGCATCGCTCCAACAAGAAACGTTGTCATCTATTTCACCTAGTGCAACGACACAGCCTTTGACTAATCTTGATCCTTGGACTCAAAGCCTAATCGGTTCGATTCAGCTACATACAGACTATTCCACAGAATCCTATGTAGATTATCTAGAGGAGAAATATAGTTGAAGCGGGTGCTGTTTGATAGCGATGTATTGCTGGATGTTTTATCGCAACGCCAACCGTTTGTGATTGCTTCTGCACAAGCATTAAATACAGTGACGCAGGAACAAGTACAGGGGTATGTTTCAGGTCATGCAGTCACCAATATTTTCTACATCTTACGCCGTCAAATGGTAGTGAAGCAGCACGGGAACTGCTATCGAGGTTACTACAGCGTATTCAAGTTGCCAGCGTAACGGATGAAGTACTTCGGCAAGCGTTGCAAAGTTCCATTGCAGATTTTGTTACCCTGCAATGAGTCTACTGACCTTTGTCCTGTACGCTGATGACAAGTCTCGTGCCAAACGAGGGGGCTGGAGAACATCAGAGAACACACTGCATCTGTGTGAATTTGCAGGTGGATGGTTGGGTGGATTTGTAGCCCAACGAAGACTTCGACACAAAAGTAGTAAGAGGTCGTATCAGGCTAAATTTTGGGCGATTGTCATGATTCACTACATCGTTTGGTTGATTTGGCTGTTTTTGGGAAACAGTATAATAACTTAACCTAATGGGGTGGATACTCCACCTTCTCGCGACATTTTTGATTATTTTTCATTGCCTTTTCATTGCTTTATGAAAACTGCCGAAGAAGCATGTCGCCAGGGGAGAGAAGTCTTTTTCAAAAAAATGTTACTTGAGTTCAGGTAATCAACATTAATTAGTCAAATAATCACTGTCCATTTGGTATAAAGGAGTGAAGTGTCGTTAAATCACTTAAGTTAAGATTGTTGCAAAGAATCGGCTTGCTTCAACCTGACCAGTAAGTCTTCTTCAATCGGTCGCTCGCACAAAAGCGAGTGTTTAATATCTCCCCACTTTTTCCCAGACGCTATTCGTTGGCTGGTCAATATTTCAGGTATTTGCTGAGAGACTAAAACCTGAACTGAAGAGAGTTGACCGAGCAGTCGGGCATGGCGATAGTGGGGAGACTGATGTAGGAATTGTTCTAATTGCTCAGCAATCGCATTAGTAGGTGTATTCACCTTATCCAGTAAGAGAATATAATGCGCTTCCGGAATTATCGTAGGCACTAAGCACTGAAACGATGTGCCTTCTAACGCTAATTCTTTGAGTGCCTCGCTGACAAATTCTTCGTGTAGCTTTTCACCTACTAAATCACTGATGGAGGAATCGCGCCCTAAAAATTCCAGGCATGGGGTATTGAGGTAGTAATGGGTAACACGCACGCGATCGCCAATTCGATAGCGGTAAAGCCCTCCCTTTTGCGAAAGAATGATGGTGTATTCCTGTCCAATTTGCAGGTCTTGCAGCAGATAAATTTCCCCCGATTCATCCTCAAACTCAAAGAACACTTCATCCAGTACGGGAACGCATCCTTGTGCGGCAATTAGGGGAATCGTCATCGGCGCTTCTGTGGCTAAAAGTCCTTTACCCTGCACCATGACACCCGGAAATAGATCATGTAGAACTTGAGCTGGATCGGCGGCGCAGGCGCTATCCCAGCAGGAAATTAGCTTCAACTCAGGCCACAGTTTCGTCCAAGGAATTTCCGGTTCGCACAGTAGGCGATCGCGTTCTGCGGATATTTTCAACGACTGCCGCAACTCTGTGCGGTGCGTTTGGATGTAATTGAGATGAATCTTGAGAAAAGTAGGACTCCAAATTGAAATGGTTTCTAGCTTTTCTGCTTGCAGTAAGGCAAGACATAACTGCCGCTTAAACTCCTCTGCCGTTCTCAACTGATGCACTAAGCCAGGAGAAATTAGAAAGGGATGAAGCAGCCACCTCAACCAGCGATCGAGGTATTCGGAGTCATCTTGTAAGGATGAATGATCGAGATTAGGGGCATTCTCGGTTAACCTCTCCCCCAACCCCTCTCCTTGTAGGAGAGGGGCGTCTAACTCCCCCCTTCCCTCGTAGGGAACCGGAGCTTTAGTGAGGAGGGCTAGGGGGGTTAGGTCAGTCTTATCCGAACAGTATTGGAACTGGGGAGAAATGCAGAAGTAAATTTTACCTGTTGAAAAAGCAGGGCCATTGCGGATTAGGTCATGCGCCCAAACACAAAACATGTGATTAAAGGAACGCCGCAGGGATTTGGTGTAGGGTATCAATTTGGCGGCACTGCGACTTCCAGAGGTTTTTTCGTAAAAAAGGATGGGTTCGCTAGTGAGTTGCGCCTGTAATGGATGAGTGATTGATTTACCCTCTGTCCCCCTGCTGCTGTGTCCCCCTACTCCATCAATCCAGGGTTTGAGGTCGTCGTAGTCAACAATCGGAACTTGTTGCCAAGCTTGGAGAGAGCGAATGCCCAGGTACTTGCCGTACTCGCTCTTGATAAGGCGATCGCAAATTTCCTGCTGCACTCGTTTTTGAGCCTTTTCGGGATGTTTTAAAGCGTCTCGGAAGCGTTCAGCGCTTGGGGCGAGAAGTTGCTCAAAGAGTTTGATGAACCAGCGCATGATTTCGCTTCTTGATTAGGATAAAGGTTAGTGGCGACAGGTAGATAAGTGCCATCTGGGACGACAACGCCGGGGCCAAAATGAGAACCTGCCCCCAGGAAAACATCACTGCCAATCTTGACTTTTTTGACGTACAACATTAAGTCTTGTTTGCGGGGTTTGATGATGTGGGGGTAGATGCCAATGTGATGACCAAAGACAGCGCGATCGCCAATTTCCAACAATCCCCGATCCGCAATTTCCAGTCCAGGTGTCCAGTATACGTTTTGACCCACTTTTGCCCCCCAGAGGCGCAACCACAAGGAAAAAGCACCGGGAATGAGTCGTAGCACGGCTTCCAATGCCGGAACGGCGATATAAATTACCTGAATTTGATGGCTACCCCACCAAGGGCTATACTCGTTACCGCACAGATAGCTAATGCCTTCCTCGACGGGATAGAAGCGCTGATGGAGGCGATAAATCAGCACAGGAAACCCGTATAAGAAAAACAGCAATAGTCCCACGCCGACCAACCCTGGATGAGCGCACAGATAGAGGAAAGAGGCTATGGTTAGCAGGATGATTAGGGTAGAAAAGTAGGCAAGGATTTTACTCAGGAGCGTCATGTTAGGGGATAGAGTAGCTTTTGAGTCAGGGTCAATGTAGTCTGAATACCCAGAGAAGCAGGGGGGGCATCACAGTTATAGTAAGTTCCATGTAATTTGTCCCAGATTTTCAAATTTGCCCCGTAATTCCTGCAACCCGAATCGCTGGCATGATGCCAAGCATGATCTTGGGGCAAAATCAGCCAGGGTGATAGTAAGCGAAAAAGCCCACTTTGAGGTGCGATCGCTAATTGACTGTGCCGCCATAGATCTAACGCTGCGGTGATACTAACTCCTATAAGATATCCAGTGGAGTCATGCAACAGGTAGAGAAACAGCGCATGTATCCATAGGTAGATAATCAGAAAACTTGTCCACAGGGAATTGCGGGAAGTTCCCAGGACATCCATATCCGTGACAGTATGATGAACCTGATGCAAATGCCAGAACCAGCGACTATGTAAACAGCGATGGTTCCAGTAGTAGAGGTAATCTACCAAGATGAAACTGAGTAGGAAAGTTGCAACCTGAGGCAAATGTAAGCATCCCTGCGGCAAGGGTAGGAAGTACCGATATAGCTGATAAACCACCGCAATCTGAAGAATCGGAATGAGCAATCCTTGAACCAGCAAACCCAACCCATCTAAAATCCAGTCTTCACGGCTTTTTGTGCGTAACTTTGCCCAACTGGGTTTATGAGCAATGGTGAGTCCTATTAATACTGTAAAGGCCGCAAAAATTAATATATTTTCCACTTTTTTTATACCCAAAATGTGATTTCAACCGATTGTTCGGGAAGTTTTCTAGGGTCTTCTCCTGCGGCGATTTTGTTACGAATCGACTCAACAAAAACGTGGATGGTATCGGCGGGAGTGTTGGTAAAGTGGGAACCATATTTTGCGATCGCTTCCCCTTGAACATCTAAAATTTTGACATCCTGACGAATAATATGCTGTGCCGTCCAGCGCACAAAGGGACGAGCAATTTTATTCCAGATGCCATAGTTATAGGTCACATCTGTATAAACCAGCGTCGAGTTCTCCGTTTCAGGAATGGATTGACTGGTGATGAAAAGTCGTCGATGCAATCCCATATCGTACTCCACACTGGTAATATTTGGCATGTGAAAACTATCTGTATGCCGAATTTCATATCCTTTCCCATTCAGAAAGCGAGAGTACCATCCCAAATTAGTTGTTTCGTTGTGATACTCCACAAACGTCGAACCATTACGACGTTCTACGCTCATTTTGATCGGTTGCTGACGGGAAGTACGAAATACACCGGGATGGACAAAAGCGGTGTGCGGAATGTCGATGAAATTCTCGGCACAGTTCGTTACATTGTTGCGAAAGCGGTTAATTACTCGCACCGTTTCCCATCCAGGTTCCTGATAGTGCGGCATGGCAAAGGGTTCAAATTCTTCGCTCTTGTTATCGCTGAGTTGTACGTAAATATATCCGTCTTGTTCCCTAGTCGGGTAACATTTGGCTCGACGAGTAGAGAGAGGCTTGAAATCTTTTCCTTCTGAAGGAACTGCCAAAACTTTTCCAGTATGGTCGTATACCCATCCATGATAGGGACACTGAATTTTCCCTTGGCGGACTGTACCACAAGAGAGGCGACTGTTACGATGCATACAGCGATCGCGCAATGCCACCACTTTTCCATCTTCGCCTCGAAATACTGCTAACCATTCCCCTAATACTGTGCGTTGTAAAACTTTATTTGATCGGAGTTTTTCGCTGAGTGCCACGATGTACCAGAAATCCTCGAATTTCATTTTGGATGGGTTATATCGAATTGGTTTGTATGGGGATAATGTATTTTTTTAAGGCAGAGGAGCGCGGAGTAAAGCGCAGAATAGCGCAGAGTTTTTGAGGGGATTTATAGATGGAAATGGCAATAATATTTTGGGGTTTATACTGGTTTGTTCATTCTTTTAAGTGTGTAATTTCTAAATTGCTTGTAAGTTCTAGCTGGCAGGCAAGTCTGGCATTAGTATGTTCTGGTGCTAGCACTTCTAGTACTTCTCGTTCCTCTGCACTTGGTGGTGAGGTTTCGCCGTTCACTAAAACGAGGCAAGTTCCGCAAATGCCAGTGCGACAACCAAACAGTACTGGAGAATTTTGGACTGTAAGATGTTCTGACAATTTTTGATGCGCTTTTAGGGTAATGGGTGAATAGCTAGTGGCTGGAAAAGAGACAATGCATCGTTGCTCACTCATACGTTTTGCCTCTCTCAAACATCGTCAATGCTTTCTTTTGAGTGGCGAGATATTGGGGTATTGAGTTGGAGTTCATTAAGGACATTTCTCGATTACTCTTCCAGGCGTAATCTACTTTTTCTAGATAAACCTTGTAGGATGCGATCGCTTCTTGATGGGTTTGGCAACTTCGCTGTAACCCTTCCGACTCTTGTGTGAAGCACAATTGCATCATTTCTTTGGCTTCGCGATCGTCCATATTAAAGATGGGCGATCGCAGTACTTGATAAATCGCTGAGTAAAGTGCAGGATCGTACCAAAAAATACCATTAATTGCTGCTGAAAAATGGTAATGATCTCTCTGACAACCCCGCAGTCCCAAATTAGCCACGAATTGTTCAAAGGCTGTAGGAGGCTTGAGGCATTTTACAACTTCATGGGAAAGAATTGTAGAACTATTGAAATGAAAGCTCTCATCCATAAAGTGGTAATAGGAAATTTTGGCGGGAATGGGAGCATCTTCTGGGTTGGGATGTTTTTGATAATAATTACTCAGCTTATGCTGAACTAACTTGCCATTTAGCGTTCGTATGCCCCGCACGGTAAAGTATTGGCAGGCGAGAAATGCATTATCTGAAGATAAGAGTCCGAAGCAATGGAGTTGAAGTTTTTTCCACCCAGTTTTCAGAGCATTGGTATCCGCATAAATCATCGTTTCGGTAAAAGGGCCACGCATGGCATAAGTAAAAATGTGCCGCCCAAATAAAGCTGTTTCGACTTGGTTAGAAATTGTTCTAAAGGCGTGAATGTGAGCGCGTTCTTGTATGGATTCTAAATCCAGCATGTCGCAAACTAAGCGAAAATCTTCCTGCGCGTAGAGTCCGGCGGCACTGGTTTGGTTAAAAAAGATAGTAGCAATTTCAGCAGAAACGATTTGGGAATAGTAAGCTACCCAATAGAGTTGATTTAAAATGATTCTCTGACTGGGACTTGCCTGTTCCCAAACAGGAGTTCCGTAAAGCAGGGAAAATTCTTCTGGATTCCAATATTCGTCTTTGCAATCTTCATAACAAAAAGCTTGGGAGGCTTCATCCATTAAAGTCGTATGATCTTGCTGCTTATTGCGCGTATAGTTGAGGTGGATTTTTTTATAAATCTTCTGATTTTCTAATATAGTATTCTTAAGCATTTGATTTAAGTTTTATGAGTTAATTAATACCTTTCCCGTCTTTATGGGGATTGGCAAATCCAAGCTAATTTTTGTTGTTTATTCCTAGCCTTAGCTATACACACTGACTTGCCGGAAGAGGTTCAAAAGCTCCTCTTGCTTCTAGTGCTTGCACGATCGCTTCAGCAGCTTCACCTCGCATCAAAGAACGCAGAAGATGCAGTCGAGTGCCACTGTGGATTTCGGTGCCGAGTTCTTCCAAGATGCGGATTTTTTGCGATCGCGCCAAATCCCCTTTGACTTGAGCAATTGCTTCCACCACTCGCTGAGGGCCTACGCGAATCATCTGCAAAAAGCACAAGAGTGTCTCGACAATGACGGCTCGACTTTGCGAGGAAACCGATGTTTGCTCAAATAGAATTAGTCCAGTCCCGTGATGCCGTGCTTCGTCTTGCAGGAACCCGGTGAGGAGTCGGCTGAGGGTGCGATCGCAACAACCTTTAGCTAGACTCCGATAATGACTCAACCCCCACCCCTCCAGTACTAGCTGGATCGTAAACAGCAGCACCGTTTTATCCTGACTCTCGACTAAATCTGCTAGGAAGCGCAAAAATGTATCGTTCGTACCAACAGGGCGATCGGGCAGGAAAGCACTAATCTGACTCAGATGGGTTGCTTCATTCGCAGCAAACAAACTATAAAGCATCCGTTCCTCTGTCGTTTCTGCCAGCAACACCATTTTTGCCATATAGCCCATGCCAGCTTTTTCGACAAAATATGCCTCTTCCAGTAATCCTCGATTAGCAATTTGCAAAATTGCGGCCTGTTCCTCTAAGCTTGAGTCCTGAAAGACCTTCACCTTGTGCAATCCGAAGTAGTCCGCATTCCAATAGAGAGTGTTGCTACGTTCTGAAGATGAGGCATTGCCTAACCGTTGCCCCAGTGCCGCAGATAGCACACATCCCAACTTATTCGCTTCTCCGACGTGCGGTAAATCGAACCCTGCCGTCCCAAATGCTAAGGGTTGCAAGAAGGTGTTTAAATCTACATTTTCCCCTACTGTCTGATCGATTGGTTTTGACTGTACTTTGTAGTTCTCAGTGTTCATGCTTTCTCCTTAGCACTCTCCCACGTACCCCATAGCAAGGGTTTTTGCCCCTCTACGTGTTCAAGGAACTGCAAAATCGACCGATCTGCTTGAGTAGGAGTCTTCAAATCAAACTTAATTGTCTGAAAAACTTGAGTATCACCCTTAGCAAAGTAATTCCCTACCTGCTGAGTTAGCCAGAGTACAATTCGGTTAAAAATCCACCCGCCCAAGCCAGGACGCTTGCGCGTAATCATAATAGTTTTGCCTTCAGTCTTTCCTCCCTCAATCAGCCGCAGTGCAAACATAATATGAAAGTGCAAGAAGTCTGGCCCTAAGGTGACGGTACCTGTGCTGCCGTACCAATAGCACATACTGTAAGTGACTTCATTTTTGTATAACGGGCGAAGGAGTTTGATTAGAAATGACTCTTCCCCACCCCTAGTTTTATTGCTAAAAGTAATTGCGTTCTGATTTAATTCCCGCTTCTCAAACACAATTTGTAGAGGCAGGTTATGAACAGTATTGAAGTGATGAGCATCAATTGCATTAATCAGCAACACATTAGGATGACAGTTCTTCACAAAGCGAGAACCAAAAGCTTTATCGCACTCTTCATCTTGGAGTTCTGGTACATAAGGTACGGGTTGTTGTGGCGTTTCCCCCGTCCATACCCAAACCATACCGTACTGTTCCGCCGTGGGCCAAGTTTGCACGGTAACTGGGACGGGTTTACCCACAGATGGCGTATCGACGCACTTTCCTTGCTCGTCAAACTGCCAATTGTGAAAAAAACAGCGGATACGGCACCCCTCAACCTTTCCTTCTGCCAGATGCGCGCCCATGTGCGGACAGTAAGCATCTAGCGCCACTACCTTCCTATCCGTTCCCCGGTAAATCGCTAATTCTCGTCCTAGCAAGGTTACGGGTTTAACCTGACCAATCTTGAGTTTACTAGAGGGAATTGCCCAATACCACCCTTCAATAAAGCGGTCTTCCTGGTTAAAAATCTGGGTTTTATGAGTTGAACGAACCGCCTGTGAATGCCCATTCATTCTCATGACGCAACTCCTAAGGAAGCTTCTGCAAACCACATGCGCCGACCTGCTTTAGTCAGATTTTCTTCCTTAATCTCTGTCAAACAGACTAATTCATCTCCCTGTTCATAGCCGGGATTTTTAGTTTGAAAGAAACGGATATGGGAATCTTTCAGCCGTTCTTGAGGTATGCCACACAAGTTCTCTCGAAGAACCTGGGGATGGGGAAAGCGAACCACTCCAGCGCTTTCGTCATAGCAATTGCCGAAATGGGTGTGAGCTAGGAATTGCATGAGTGCCTGGATGCGGGGAGGCGTGGGGGTATCATAGCAAGGATAAAACTCTTTCCAAAAAATGGGTAAAAAGCGGTAGGTACGATAACCGGAAGAAATGAGCAGCCAGTAGAGTTTGCCGTTGGCATACTTGTCCCGTAAAAAATGAATTGAGGCAATCCAGGCACGAGGCAAGAGCGAACTCGACCAAGCACTGGGGTCTACAATGGTATCTCCAGAATAGACGACACTCAGGACTTCTCCCTCAAACTGGGTTTCGTAAACCAATAAGGTGGAAAAGCCTTTGAGCGTTTTTGTTTCCTTATCTTCTAAGAGAATAACCCAGTTTTTCTGCTCTAGGTCAGTTTCAAATAGTTCTGGATTGACTCCATCAAAATGGGTATTGAGAAGGGAGTACATGGCGTTGCGATCGCTCCCAAGCAATTGTTGAACTTCAACCAGTCGCGCCTGCATAGGCATTGATGTCTGCTTTGTCCATAGTATTGTTCAAATCTAGATTTCGCTAGACCATCAGCCGTCAAATCATGTGCAGCTTTATAGGCTGTCCTTAGGAAAACATTTTTTCTTGGAGTTGGCTTATCTTGATCGTATCTGCTTTGAGAATTTCTTGGAAATATAGCGTTTGTATTTGAGATGTGAAATTCTCTATTCTCTCTCCTCTGTGTTCTCTGAGCCTCTGTTGTTCGTTATTGTTTACATCTCAAATGGAAATACTATATTTGTATATAGCAAATATTAAACTCATTGGTATAATTGGAAGTTATTTAATTCCTGATTATCGGCAGCAAGGCAAGGAATAAATGACAAAACACAAACGGTCAATCAGATACCGATGCAGTCAAATACTTGGGGTCGCTTTACTCCTGCTGGCAATTTGGAATGTACCCCTATGTGCTTGGGCTGATGTTAACCAACAGGAGGTTAATGCAATTATCCGCACGCGGGAAATGGCTCTGCAAGCGCTTAACACTCGCGATTTTTCCAAAATTGAACCTTACTTGCATCCAAGCTTCACGATTACCACGGTTGATAACCGAGTTTTTCATAAAGTGCCTGAGTTTGAGAAGTATTGGAATCAACAGTTCTCCAGTTCGATTAAAGACATCAAAATGGAGGCGAAGGTGGATACTCCCAGAACGTTTCTCTCCCCGGAAACCGCCATTTCCTACGGAGATGCGAACGCAACATTTTATTTTAAAGATGGCAATAAACCCACGATGGCGATGCGATGGACAGCCGTGCTGCAAAAGTTTCAGGGGAATTGGACTATTCAATCACTGCATTTTTCTTCCAACCTGCTGGATAATCCCGTGTTAATGGGTGCCCAGCAAGCCGGTCGTCTTTGGGCGGTTGCGGCAGGAGTGGGCGGTATCCTGCTAGGGGCAGTCACGATGCTGTTGTGGCGTCGCAAGGCTCAGCCAGAAATGGAGAAAGTAGAGCAAATCTAGTGAGAAGAACTCCCTATTCGCTAAGTAACAATGTCAGTGTTCATCGCGATCGCCGCCTCAAAGCCACCCTCGTGGTTCTACTTGTCTGGGGTTTCGTCAGTTTGCTCCACTGGCAACCCCAAACGCAGTGGCTCATTGTGGGATTAACGGCAGTCCTGACGATTCAAACGCTACGGATGCTCATGGCAAAAGCGATCGCTCCCAGGGTAGAGGGTGATGCCGATTTGCCCAAAGTCTCGATTCTGGTTCCCGCTAAAAATGAAAGCGCCGTCTTGCCCGATGTGGTTCATAGCCTATTTTGCCTGAACTATCCCAGCACTCATCTGGATATCTGGATTGTGGATGACGGCAGTACTGATGAAACCCCCCAAATTTTGAGGAAATTACAAACTCAATTTTCGGGGTTACAGGTTCATCGACGGGAATCAAAAGGAGGTAAATCCGGGGCACTCAATGCAGTTTTTCCCTTCACGCAGGGCGAGATTGTGCTTATTTGCGATGCCGATGCTCAACTTTCTGCCAATTTTCTGCGGCAAACCGTACCTCTGTTTCAGAAGAGGGCAATTGGTGCGGTGCAGGCGCGAAAAGCGATCTCGAATGCAGATACCAATTTCTTAACTCGTTGCCAGCAGATGGAAATGAGTTGTGATGCTTATCTGCAAACCCATCGAATTGCTGTCGGAGGAATGTCTGAGCTTCGGGGCAATGGTATGTTAGTGCGTCGGGAAATGCTAGAAAAGTGTAAGGGTTGGAGCGAAGACACAATTGATGATTTAGATTTGTGCTTCAAACTTTATTTAGTAGGTACTGAAATTGAGTTTGTCACAGTTCCAGCCATTCAGGAAGAAGGGGTAACAACCTGGAGAGCGCTTTGGCATCAACACTGTCGTTGGGCGGAAGGTGGCTATCAGCGTCACCTGGATTATTTCCCCCAAATTCTTGCATTAGGTTTGACGAAAGAACTCGATCTAATGTTGTTTTTTCTATTGCAATTCCTGCTACCTCTCGCCCTCATTCCTGACTTGCTTTGGACAATCTTTTACAACCATCATCCGCTTTTATTTCCACTTCAGACACTACTCAGCCTCATTGTAACGGTTGGTTTTATTGCCGGACTTTACCAACATCAAAAATTACGGGGATGGTCTTTGCTGTGGGCAACTATCCAGGGTTCTCTCTACATGGTGCATTGGATTCCAGTGATGATTGTGACAGCTTTAAGCCTGTGTATAAAACCACAGAAATTGAATTGGATTAAGACTGAGCATCGCGGTCGAACTGTGTGAGGGAAATAAAGAATCATGCTGGATTTGCTGATTCAAAACGGGTTAATTTTCGATGGTTTAGGCTCTGCGCCTGTTCGTGGGGATATTGGCATTCAAAATGGTCGAATTGTTGCGCTCGCCCCCTCATTACCTAACAATGCCCGTGAAGTAGTAGATGCTTCCGGACTGTGGGTAACGCCAGGATTTATCGATATCCACACCCACTACGATCTAGAGTTAGAGATTGCACCGGGGCTGAGTGAATCCGTTCGTCATGGCGTTACCAGCGTTGTCATTGGCAACTGTAGCTTGTCTGTTGCCGTTGGGAAACCCCAAATGCTGGCAGATATTTTTCAGAGGGTGGAGACGCTTTCCCATCGGCTGATTGAGAAATGGCTGAAACAGTCGCTTTCTTGGCATACACCAGCCGAATATTTGAACCATTTGCAACACTTGCCACTTGGCCCCAATGTTGCCCCTTTGTTTGGGCATAGTGCCTTACGCGCCCATGTCATGGGATTAGAACGCAGTCTGACGGTTCAGCCCTCAAGAACTGAACGAAAAATCATGCAACAAATAGCCGCAGATGCTTTAGATGCGGGATTTGTTGGCATTTCAATTGATATGTTTCCTTGGCATCGGATGAGCGGAGAATGGCGGGGCTGCACCATTCCCTCGCAACACGCCAAACTAGGTGAATACGCCATGCTAGCCAATCTTTGTCGGCAACGGGATTTAGTTTTTCAAGTCACCCCTAATTTACAGCGACTGGCTTCCTTTTTTGATATTATCCGCATGGGTTCAGGCATTGGGCAACGACCCCTGCGCCTAACTGTCCTCTCAGCTTTAGATGCCGTACACGATCGCAAACTATGGCGAATATTTTCCCCTCTCCTGTTCATCTGGAACCGGATTCTCAGGGGCAATGTGCGCTTTCAAACGCTCACCGAACCCTTCACGATTTACTCCGATGGCCCAGTCACGCCATTATTTGAAGAATTTTCCACCGGCGCACAACTCAATAGCTGTGAATCTCGACAAGAACGGCAACAACTGTGGCAATCTAAACGTTTCCGTCGCCAGTTTCGACAGGAATGGAGCAATCCGTGGCGTAAGTCATTCCATCGTCAGTTGGAATTGATGGAAATTGTCCGCTGTCCTGAAACCCACTGGCAGGGGTTGAGCTTTGCCGAAGTTGCCCGCCAAAAGCAACAAGATCCGGTGGATTTCTTCATCCAGGCGTTGCATCACTACGACACGGATATCGGCTGGGTTGCTACGGGAGCCAACGATCGCTTAGAACCCCGTCTAGCTCTGATGCAGCACCCCTATATCTTGCCCGGTTTTACGGATGCGGGTGCCCATGTCCGTAACCTCGGCTACTATGATGGAGCCTTATCTTTGCTCAAACAAGCTGTTACTACTCATTTCCTGCCCCCTGAAACGGCTATCTACCGCGTCACCGGAGAACCTGCTAACTGGTTTCGTCTCGATACCGGAGTCCTCAAAATTGGGGCTAAAGCCGATTTGGTTTTACTCAATCCGCAAGCCTTGAACCAGCCAATCAGCCCACAAGTGGAAATATCAGATCCAGTCTTGGATGGGGAACCTCGTAGGGTCAAGCGTGGGTCAGATGATATCGTGCAAACTGTTTATATTAATGGGATTCAGGTTGTTCATCGGGGTCAAGTCAGTGAACGACTGGGGCGCGAACAACTGGGAACCGTTTTGTCTCCCATACTTTAACTGAAGATACCCTATGAGTAACCTCAATCCTACTCTCCAGCAGAAATTGAGAAATCGGATTAACGACCAAATTTTGGATCATCCGTTTACAGACTACTGGGATATTTTTGTCCTCAAACACCAGCACCCAATTAATGTCGCTCTCCATGTTGTGGGAATCCTCTTTTTTTACGGCTTGCTCTTTTTGACTTGGAAGTTGCAAAACTTCTGGTTACTGTTGGGCTTACCGCTAACTCAGTTAATAGGATTGACCGGACATTTTCTGTTTGAACACAGTCATATTGATCGACAGGATGCTGTGTTTTCTTGGCGAGCTTCTTTCTGTTTAGGTCGAATGCTATTAAGGATTATGTTAGGCAAATATGGAGAGGATATCTGCCAACGGCAAGAGGTGTTACAGCAGTATCAGTTAAAAGGAGATTCTACCAACTGCTGAACGATATCCTTAATAAGGCAAATCAGAGAGAGAAAAAATACTAGGTTTTCAACCATGCAAATCTTCAACAACTGGAATGTCGTTGCTAAGGGTTGGTATATTGCCTGTCCCAGTCATGAATTACCGAAGGAAAAAGCGAAGTCTGTAGAGGTTTGCGGACAAAGAATTGTGATATTTCGGGGTGAAGATGGGCAAGTACGGGCAATGGATGCTTACTGCCCTCATCTTGGGACAGATTTAGGAATTGGACAGGTTGATGGCAATTGGATTCGCTGTGCGTTTCATCATTGGGCATTTGATGAAACAGGGCGTTGCCAGAACATTCCCTGTCAGCCAGAAATTCCTGCCACAGCCAAATTACAAGCTTACGCAACAGAGGAAAAGTATGGGTTTATTTGGATTTATCCTGACGCATCAGCGCCAGAGAGAGTTGCTAATTTTGATGAACTGAAGGGCAAAGCGATCGCGATTCAATACGACCGAGCTTTTGAGCGGAGTTGCCATCACCACATCTGCATGATGAATGGGATTGATGCTCAACATTTGAAGACGATTCATCATCTTGACATCAAAATGGAACTGTCGCTGGATCGAGATGAATCAGGGACACAGCTCGATTTCACTATGCGGGGACAGTTTCCCCAAACAACCTTTCGCGAACGATTAGGGCAGCGATTTCTAGGTTCTACCTATGAATATTCAATGCGGTATGCACATGGCTGCATTGGCTTGTTAACGATGATGAAAAATGTACGGCTTTTTCCCTCGCTGCACATGATTTTTGCCTACACCCCGATCGCACCTGGAAGAACGCAAATTCAACCGATTTATGTGACCGAAAAGCGCAGAGGAATCGTGGGATGGCTGCTCAGTCAATTCTTGCTGTTGTGTACCCGGTTGGCTTACTACATGCTCAGAGATGAAGACGGCGAGATTTATGACAATATTCGATTTAATCCAAAAGTTCTCTTGGGCATTGATACGCCATTGGTTCAGTATATGGAGTACGTGAACAAGCTACAACCGTCTCGATGGTCGCTGACAAGAACAGATGCTTCTGTTGAGCATGAGACGGTTCAAAGATTTTAGGCTTTAATCCGGTGTACAAGGAGCGAAAATTTTATCTCGGCGTTGTCGGATAGCCCACTCGTCTTACCCCAAAATTTGCCCTTATCTAGGATTTGATCTCAATCCCTGTCATCAACAGCCCCTAGCATTTTCAGTGTGGATTTCTGAGCGGCTGTCAAACCCGTAATATCCGTGATATTCATTCCCTCATAGGGTCTAGGAATTCGGAGCGTTTTGATACGCGCACTGAAACTGTCTTGAGAATTTTGAGTTTGTCTTGTGTTAATCGTCCCTTTGCGCGGTGTCAACCCAAGCTGATACTCACCCTCTATGGGCGTCATCCCCAGAGGAAGTGCAAGGGTTACCTTTGCCGAAGAGATAGACGTACTCATCCAAGTGGTGTTGTACTCCCTAGGTGTAACCAAGGTCGAGGAGTGAGACAAGGATATCCCAGAAGAGTCCGGCTTGACCTTCCATAGCTTAATCGTTTCATCTTGACTACAGCTTGCCAGAATTTGGGCATCAGGACTGTAAGCGAGGAACCGCACCCATTTATCATGCCCTTGCAAAATTTGGCAGCTTGGCAAAGACGAGATATTCCAGAGTTTTACTAACCCATCCACACCGCTACTGGCAAAGGTTTGCTCATCTGGGTCGAAAGCAACTGACAACACTGGCCCTGTGTGTGCCTGTAATGTTTGGTAACATTCTCCGGTGTTGGCCTGCCAAAGCTTAATCGTGCCATCTGCACTACCACTGACCAGAATTTGTCGATCGGGACTAATGGCACAAGCGCGTATCCAACTCCTATGCCCCTGCAAGGTGTTGATACAGTAACCTGTGTCCACATCCCATAGCTTGAGCGTTTGGTCTTGGCTACCACTGGCGAGGAGTTTCCCATCCGAACTCAAGCTTATCGACCAGATGCCACCCCGATGTCCTTGCAAAGTTTTGCGGCATTCACCTGTACGAATATCCCAAACTTTGATCGTGCCGTCGAGACTCCCACTCAAAAGGGTTTGCCCATCAGGACTAAAGAGGACGGAAAAAACCGCGTCCTTATGTCCTGTCAGCGTTTTCAGACGTTGCCCGCTGAGGATATCCCATAATTGAATCGTTCGGTCTTCACTGCCACTGGCAAGAATTTGACTATTGGGACTAAATGTTACAGACCAAATCCAACTGCTGTGTGCTGAGAATTCTCTAATACATTTCCCTGTATTGCTATTCCAAAACCTAATTACACCATCTTGACTCCCACTCGCGAGAGTAGTCCCTTGAGGACTGAACGCGACCGACCACACTCCATTACTATGTCCTTGTATGGTTTTTAGACAGAGGTTGGTGCGCGTCTCCCATAACCGCACAGATTGGTCTTCACTGCCACTGGCTAATAAACAATCAGACGCGCCTAAAGTCGCTACCGCTTTGCTCACAGGACTAAAGGCGACAGACGAAACCCAACTCGTGTGCCCTTGAAGCACTCTCAGGCATTCACCCGTATGCTGATGCCAGAGACGGATAGAATGGTCATCACTACCACTGGCGAGGGTTTTTCCATCCGGACTAAAGGCAACGGTTCGGATTTGCTGGGAGTGTCCGCGTAAAGATTTGAGGCATTTCCCACTGCTAGCCTCCCACAATTTTACGGTACGATCGCTGCTGCTACTGGCGAGGGTTTTCCCATCCGGACTGAAGGCGACTGACCAAACTCGGTCGCTGTGTTCCTCTAGAATTCTTAAACATTCACCCTGATTAATATCCCACAATCGCACCGTACCGTCGTAACTACCACTGGCAAGGAGATATTCCGAGGTTAGGGGGGTAGAGTTAATGGGTAATGGGTAATGGGTAATGGGTAATGGGTTCTCCCTGTGCCTTGAAGTGTTCTGTGTTCTTCTTCCAGAATATTGTGGAGCAAAGGTAACAGAGCGAACTTCGTCAGTGTGTCCTGATAAAATCTTTAAAAGTTGGCCTGTTCTAACATCCCAAATCCTTACCCAACGGTCTTCGCTACCAGTAGCGAGGAGACGACCATCGGGACTAAAGGCTAGGGAAAATACGCGATCGCTATATCCTTGAAACTGCTTAATGCATTTCCCAGTTTGCACATCCCAAAGGTTAACTGTTCGGTTAGCACTGCTAGCCAGAAAACGACCATCAGGACTAAACGCAACACACCAAACCCAGCCTTCATCTACTTTGCAATTTAACAGTTGTTTGCCCGTCTCAACTTGCCACACATGAATTTCATGATTCACATCCCCAGTCGCCAATAGCTGACCATCGGGACTGAAGGCAACCGATAAGATTTGACTGAACGTATCTGTAAATACTGACTTCGCTAGATTCGTGTGAGCAAAATTAACCTCATGAAGATTGACCCGTTCCAGGTAAGCTTGCCAAACCGTAAGATGGGAAAAATCCCAACCGCTTAGATCGGAGGAAAGTTGGTAAAGAAGGTTCAAAACATTCCCGCCAATATAGCCTGTTTCTTGGGACGATTTGCCCCGCAGTTCTGATAGAATTTGCCTGAATTGGTGTTCCAGTTGTTCCTTACTACTAGCATGGAGTAACTTGTCTGCAACGGGTTTGAGGATGAGGCGAATTTGGGTTTCTCGAATATAGTCTTTAGCTGAAGCTTTTATCAGAGCATGAGTCTTGAACAGGCAAAGCCCCAACCCCTGTAGGGACAACCCAGGCGTCGCCCCTACGAATCTCATAAGTTCTATACAAACCCGTTCAATCAATCGGTCAGTCATGTATTCCATGACGACAGGTTGTAGAGTGAAAAAATTTCGGTTCTGTTCAATTAGGGTCGGTGTAGCCTTATCGAGCAAACATCGCCTTTCTAAAGACGATAACGCTTCGAGTAAATCGGCGAGGGATACTTGAGGGACAAAATCTGATCGTAATTCTGACAGCGTTACAGGTTCTCGGTTAATTGCCAACCAATACATCACCTGTTGCTCTAAATTCGACAAGCGCTCAATTTGGTGGGCTAATAAATCTCGAACATCTCCAAAAACTAAAGCACCCTGTTGTAAGCATTCGAGGAAATTGGCGATACTACCCTCAAAGAAATCCTTGATCGCACAAGCGACCATTTTTAAAGCCAGAGGGTTACCTGCATAATGTTCAACTAATACCCTCCATTCTTCAGATGAACCTGCAAAATCGCCCTTAACGCTGAAAATATTCTGTACGGCACTCTTGCACAATCCAGTTAATCGCATGGAGCGAATGGGTAAATAATTCCCTTCGATCGCAGCAATTTCTTTGGGTTTTTCTCGACTGGTCAGCATCAGAGTACTTTGATGGTCAGTTTCCCCCAAACATTTCAATAACTGACCATAGCCTTCATACCCAGCTAGATAACTTCCACTGCGATCGCCAGGTTGCATGATAGTCTCGACATTATCAAAGACAATCAAACAACGATGTTGACGTAAGCAGTCCAACAGATACAAAATACGACCATTGAGAGTATCGGGCAGTGTCGCATTCTGTTGAATGGCTAAGGATTGAATTAAATCTGCTAGGAGTTCCTGAAGGGGTGGCGCATTGCGAAGACTGCGCCAAATGACACACTCAAACTCATCCTGAATTTGTTTGGCTAACTTCACGGATAAAGAGGTTTTGCCGATGCCACCCATACCAAACAAACCAATCAGTCGGCAACCATCCTGAACAATCCACTGTTCCAAAGTTACCAGTTCTTCATTCCGTCCGTAAAACACGGATGCATCTGGAGCATCTCCCCAATCCCTGCGATTTTGGATTTTGCCGTCCGTCGAGCGGGTACGCTCGCCCGCTTCGCTATCGGACTGCGTCCTGCGGGCGGGTTTTGGATTTTGGATTAGGTGTTGCTGGTTTTTGGTTATTCCTGACTCCTGTAAGGGCGAGTCATGACTCGCCCCTACGACTCCTAACTCCTGACTTTTTTCCCGCGCTTTTCGCTTCAATACCAATTGAACGTTACTTTTAGTAACCTTTTCTCCAAAGGCTTTGGAGAGTAACTGCCATAGCTGGGAACCCGTCTGCTTGACATAACCCAGCTCATAACCGGAAGTTTTTGCGATCGCTTGATACGACTGCTCTTCCCAAGCATGACGAAATACCGTTACTTGCAGCTTACTTAAACGGTCTTCACTTAAAGCTTGCTCAACAATTGTCAGTGCTTCTTCAGGATTCATGGCTCAAAAAAGCCCAGTTAAACGATCTGGCAGCAGATACACACATCACGATTCCGATTCACTCACTCCCCAACACCAACAAACACAAGCCAAAACCCTATGCTGGAAGGGTTTCTGTAATGGGTAGAATTGGATACTACAGTTTTCTAAATTTGTCCACTGTCAATTTAGTGACATTCTGCGAACTTTCCTCGCACCTTTTTCGCACCTTTTAGAACCCTAGAACTGCATTCATCCTGTTAATCTCTGCTTAACGCAAGAGCTGACACAAACCACAGTCAAGCGTTAGCGAGGAGGGCAAAAACGGCGATGCCGCTACACCTCTACATCCTTTCGCAAGGGGAGTCATAACGAGTGAGTATTAGTAGGTCTTTTCACTTATCCCGTCGTCAAGTTGTTCGTGGACTTTTAGCGACCACAGCCTTTGGGGTGACCTCGAAATTTGGGACGGGTTGCAGTTCATCAACCGGAAGTCAATCCAGTTCGGGTGGCGCAAGTAAGCCCATAACAATGGGATTCATTTACGTGGGACCCAAAGATGATTATGGCTATAACCAAGCCCACGCCGAGGGGAAAGCTGGGGTTTCCAAATTAACCTGGGTCAAAAGCGTAGAGCAAGCTAATGTTCCGGAAACTACCGATGTCCAGGAAGCGATGCGGAACATGATCGAACAAGATGGAGCTACGGTTATATTTCCCACCTCTTTCGGTTACTTTGACCCCCATGTCCTAAAACTTGCCCAAGAGTACCCAGAGGTTCAATTTTTACACTGTGGCGGACTGTATCAAGAAGGGAAACACCCGAAAAATGTTGGTAGTTACTTTGGTTTCATTGATGAGGCTGAGTATCTAGCAGGCATTGTTGCCGCCAAAGCTTCCAAGACTGGCAAATTAGGGTTCATTGCGGCTAAACCAATTCCCCAAGTACTGCGGAATATCAACAGCTTTACCTTGGGCGCACGTAGCGTTAACCCAAAAGTTTCTACTCAGGTCATCTTCACAGGAGATTGGTCGTTACCTGTTAAAGAAGCAGAAGCGGCTAACAGTATGGCTGACCAAGGGGTTGATGTAATCACCTGCCATGTAGACAGTCCCAAAGTGATTGTAGAAACCGCTGAAAAACGCGGCATTTTCACGACTGGCTACCACGCCAATCAAGCTGTGCTAGCACCTAAAGGATATCTCACGGGTGCAGAGTGGGATTGGACAAATGTTTATTCCAAATATGCGGAAATGATTCGCGCTGGCAAAACCTTGATGAATGGAGGCATTCCACACTTAGTTCGTGGGGGTTTTAAGGAAGGATTTTTAAAGCTATCGGCCTACGGTTCTGCTGTCAGCGCTGATGCCAAAAAAGATGCTGATGCCGCTAAAGCCAAGTTTATAGACGGCAGCATGGTGGTTTACAAAGGCGGACTGCAAGATAACACAGGCAAAATCGTCATTCCAGCGGGTAAGGATTTAAAACAGCAAGACGGCGAACTAGAAAAGATGAATTGGCTGGTTGCAGGCGTCGTTGGCAAAGTCGGCAGTTAATCCCTATTCATTTACTCCTTAATTACTCATTACCAATGACTAAAGCCTATCGGCAAACCTCCATAAAAACGCAAGAATCAACTCCTCTAACTCCTCTGCGACCCTCAGCGACATCCTCTGCGTTAAAAAAACACATCCTAGTAATACCCACAAAAACAATCCCTCCGGGGAGCAATAATCAAATCAACCGTTAATCATGCTCAATCATTCTCGGTGGCGTACAACACTAGAAGCGATTTGCATCCCGATCGCCGCTCTCCTTTTTTCCTTGGTACTCTTTGGAATTTTCTGTGCTTTGGCGGGGGCAAATCCCTTTGCGGTTTATGCTTCGATTTATAAGGCCGCATTTGGGAATTGGCGATCGTTTCAGAACACGCTGATTCGGGCAGCTCCCTTGATGTTAACGGCTTTATGTACAGCACTCCCTGCCCGCTTGGGTTTGATCATCATTGGTAATGAGGGCGCATTGGTGATGGGTGGAATCGGGGCTGTAGCGGCAGGATTAGCACTGCAAGGTGCACCCCCCACCCTCGTGCAAATCGGGATGGCACTGGCAGGACTCATCTGCGGGGGTTTGTGGATTGGCTCAGTAGGAGCGTTACGTCACTACCGGGGCGTGAATGAAACCATTAGTAGTTTGTTGTTGAATTATATTGCGATCGCACTGCTGAACCATCTGGTGAGTGGGCCAATGAAAGACCCCACTTCTCTCAATAAGCCCTCCACCTACCCCATTCCCGATGCCGATATGCTGGGCAAAATTCCCGGTACCCGCGTTCACTACGGTTTGATTTATGGGTTGATTGCCTGTGTTATTGCCTATTTCCTGATCCAGCGCACAACCTTTGGCTTCGCCGCACGTACCGCCGGGGGCAATATTCGAGCCGCTCGAATTGCTGGACTCCCAGTCGGTAAGCTAACCATGGCAATTTGTTTCCTGGCTGGCTCTTGTGCGGGATTAGCAGGCATGGTGGAAGTTGCCGCCGTGCAGGGTCGAGCCAATGAATCTCTCAATGCTAACTATGGCTACAGCGGTATTTTAGTCGCGTTTATTGCCCGACATAACCCGCTTGCTGCCACCCTAGTTGCGGTTTTAGTCGGCGGTATCCTTGCGAGTGGTGGTATCTTGCAGCGGGTGCATAATTTACCGGATGCCACTGTTCTCGTATTTCAAGGGTTGGTTTTCTTAGTGGTTATGTACAGTGAATCGCTCTACGGACGGCTGCCAATCTTCAAAGAGCGGTCAGAAGTTATTGGCTCTCCAGCAACAGCAACCGTCTAAATGGGTTGAAAGTTGGAATGTTGAACGTTGAAAAGTTCTAACTAGTAATACCAATTGGGTTTGAGTTCGATACTTATTTTCTAATTGCTCCCCCCAAAACATCGGGGGGCTGGGGGGGTTCCAAATGTGACATTGGAAAAGCCAATTGGTATAGCTTGCTAACCTTCAACCTGCAAACCTGCAACTATATTCACAGACAAAAAGGAGGAAATTAATGGCCACAGAAGCATTGGGCTGGTTGGGAGTTCCTTTAGCGATCGCCGCAGGAACTATGCGAGGGGGTACGCCGTTTCTGTTTGTCAGCTTGGGAGAATGCCTGACGGAAAAAAGCGGCAAAATCAATCTGGGATTGGAAGGCACATTACTCATGGGAGCCATGACGGCCTATGGGGTTTCTTACCTGACGGGTTCGCCTTGGTTGGGAGTTATCGCGGCTGGGTTATCTGGGATGATTTTGGGTTTCATTCATGCTTGGCTCACTCAGCAACCTAGAGTTAACGATGTTGCTGTTGGTATTGCCATGATTATCTTTGGGAGTGGTTTGGCTTTCTTCTTAGGGAAGCCTTTTATTCAACCTAAAGCCCCACAACTACCGACATTGGATTTGGGAAATTGGAGCAGTATGCCAGCACTGCAATCGGCGTTGAAAATTAGTCCACTGTTCCTACTCGGTGTTGCACTTGCACCTCTCATGATGTGGTTTTTCAAATCAACTCGCTGGGGTTTATTTATCCGTGCGGTTGGTGATAGTCCCGATGCGGCTAGAGCAATGGGAGTTTCTATCAAAAAAGTGCGGATGTTGTGCATTGTTGGCGGGAGCTTTTTAGCTGGAATTGGCGGTGCTTCCCTATCTCTCTACTATCCCGGTATCTGGAGCGAACGTATCTCCAGTGGTCAAGGACTTATGGCTGTTGCACTCGTGATTTTCGCCCACTGGCAACCGATACAGTGTCTGTATGCGTCCTTACTATTTGGTGGAGCACAATCACTTGGCCCCGCGTTGCAATCTGTGGGTATCACTCAGGGTTATTACCTATTTAATGCTGCGCCCTATGTTTTAACACTGTTAATCATGATTATTACCTGCTCTCCTAAACGCACTGTAAGCGGCGCACCAGGGGCTTTGGGGGCTAGTAATTAAATTCAAAATTTTGTTTGAATTTTGAATTTTGGCTTTTGAATTCACAGTGGTGTACTACTAAAAATTAACAATTTCGATGCCAGAAACTTTAAATATTGCAGTGAATGGGACGTTGATGCGAGGCTTGGAACTAAACGGCAATCTCTTAACAGTTGGAGCAACATTTGTACGAGAAGCGACGACAGAACCCGTCTATCGCTTGTGGTCGATTAATGACCGCTATCCAGCCATGTTGCGAGTTCGAGAAGGGGGAGTTGCGATCGCCGTTGAAGTTTGGGCAGTCCCTACCGCGAGTCTTGGCACAATTTTGCTACAAGAACCAGCCGGATTGTGCATCGGTAAAGTCCGTCTTAGTGATGGTGAAGTCGTTCTGGGAGTTTTAGGCGAACCAATTTGCTGCGAAAACAAGTCCGAAATTACTCAATGGGGCGGTTGGCGTGCCTACATGGAAGCGCTGAGCAACCGCGTATCCAGTACTTAGGGAGGTTAAACATGGGACGTTTTGTTGATGCTGACCCCTATCCTTATCCTTATAACGGGGATTTGCGTCCAGAAAATACGGTGCTGCTGATTATCGATATGCAAACCGATTTCTGTGGTATTGGTGGCTATGTGGACAAGATGGGATATGACTTATCTTTAACTCGTGCTCCGATTGAACCCATTCGCAAAGTCCTGGCAGCAGCACGGGAGAAGGGATTCCATGTGATACATACCCGTGAAGGACATCGCCCCGATCTATCTGATTTACCAGAAAATAAGCAGTGGCGATCGCGTCAGCTTGGAGCAGGGATTGGCGACCCCGGCCCTTGTGGCAAGATTTTGGTACGAGGTGAGCCAGGGTGGGAAATTATCCCGGAACTCGCTCCCCTACCTGGAGAAGCCATTATCGATAAGCCCGGAAAAGGGTCATTTTATGCTACAGACCTCGATTTGTTGCTCAAACGCAAGGGTATTCAGAACATCATCCTGACTGGGGTGACTACGGATGTCTGCGTTCATACGACCATGCGGGATGCGAATGACCGAGGGTATGAGTGTTTGATGCTATCTGATTGCACGGCGGCAACGGATTATGGCAATTATTTGGCGGCACTGAAGATGATCAAAATGCAAGGGGGCGTTTTTGGCGCTGTTGCTGATTCAGCAGCGTTTATTGAAGCGATTCAAGGGGAAAATGCAGCCGCCGACCTTCAAATATCAGAGTATTCTGTTGTGCAAAGTAACTGATTTTGGTAGGCTGCACAATTTTACAGAAAATGCAAGTTTTTTTAACGCAAGGAACGCTGAGGTTTACGCAGAGGAACGCAAAGTTTTTGAGTTGACTATTGATTAGTAGGTCTTAGTTTATGAGTACTGCAACAGCAAGAACAACTGTCGAGCTAACGAAGCCACCAGAGCTTGAGGTGGTGAAGATGACTAAGCAATTTGGTACTTTTACGGCTCTGGATAATGTTTCACTGCATCTGAAACCGGGAACGTTTCATGCTTTATTGGGTGAAAATGGGGCGGGTAAAAGTACTCTGGTTAAGTGCATTATGGGGTTTCACACTCCTACCTCTGGCGAAGTGTTGATTGATAAGCAAAGCCGTAGTATTGAGAGCCCTCGTGATGCTCACAAGTACGGGATTGGTATGGTTTATCAGCACTTTACGTCTGTGCCTGCCATGACTGTTGCTGAAAACCTTGTTCTGTCACAGTTTGACAGTCCTAATTTAATTAACTGGAAAGAGGAGTACGTTCGTTTACGAGCCTTCATGCAAACTGCGCCTTTCCAAGTTCCCTTAGATATCCCTATTTCTCAATTAGCGGCTGGACAGAAGCAGAAGCTGGAAATTCTCAAGCAGATCTACCTCAAGGTTCGTATCTTAATATTAGATGAACCTACATCTGTGCTAACTCCTCAAGAAGCGGATGAAGTCTTAGGATTACTGCGTGAGGAAGTTACGGCGGGAAAGTTAAGTGTATTAATCATTAGCCACAAATTCCGCGAAGTGATGGCATTTTGCGATGAAATTACTGTATTGCGTAAGGGCAAGTTTGCAGGTCACGGATTGGTAAAAAATCTCACTGTCTCAGACATGTCTGAGATGATGATGGGTGAGAGGCGGGAACCGCAACAGGTGGAAAAAACACCACATCTCAACCCCAAACCGGTGCTTCAGGTGCAGAACCTCCATGCTGACAAAGAGAATGGCGTTGAAGCGATTAAGGATATAAATTTGACGGTAAACAGTGGCGAAATTGTTGGAATTGCTGGGATTTCCGGCAATGGACAGCGGGAACTGGTGGAAGTCTTAGCCGGACAGCGTCCTGCTACGTCTGGGCAAGTGTGGGTTAATGGAGAAGTTTATACCGCAACACGAGCCGAGATGTATCGGCATCAAGTTTTCTCGCTACCGGAAGAACCCCTCCGCAATGCCTGCGTACCTCACATGAGTGTGGCAGAAAACCTTGCCTTGCGGACGTTTGACCGTCCTCCCCAAGCGAAAGGGGGCGTGTTACTCGTCTTCAAGGCGATGCGACAGATGGCTCAAGGTTTGATTAACACGTTCAAGATTAAAACGCCCTCACCCGACACACCCATCGGCAATCTTTCTGGGGGAAATGTGCAACGTGCGGTGTTGGCGCGGGAATTATCGGGCGATCGCAT
Organism: Microcoleus sp. AS-A8; assembly: GCA_039962225.1. Classification (NCBI taxonomy): domain Bacteria; kingdom Bacillati; phylum Cyanobacteriota; class Cyanophyceae; order Oscillatoriales; family Microcoleaceae; genus Microcoleus; species Microcoleus sp. AS-A8. The sequence continues at coordinate 174,090 of JAMPKV010000010.1, read as the reverse complement.
TAATCTCCTGATTGCGGCGAATCCCTGCTTTGGTTTGGATTTTGCGGCTGTGGAGTATATTCATGGGTCTATCGTTGAGTCACGCAACCGAGGCGTAGCGGTACTGCTGGTGAGTGAAGACTTGGATGAACTCTTAAAACTGGCTGACCGGATTTTGGTGATGAGTGAAGGGCGCTTTGTTTACGAAAGTGCGATCGCAGATGCTGACTTTGCCACGATTGGTCAACGCATGGCAGGACACTAATGCAACGAGTTTTAATCCTCAAAGACTTACTCGACATCGCTACACGACAGGATGAGCTGTCTTGGGAACCGTTTCATCCTGGAGTCGATATCTACCGACTTTATAAAGATGGCGAGGGAGGGGCAGCCGCGCTACTTCGCTACAAGCCAGGGGCAAGTGTTCCGATGCACGTTCATACGGGTTTTGAACACATCTTTGTCCTGTCGGGTTCACAAACCGATGAAAATGGCGAACACCAAGCTGGAACTCTGGTGATTAACCCACCGAACACTCACCATAACGTGATTAGTCAAGCAGGCTGTATCGTTCTTGCCATTTGGGAAAAACCTGTCTTGCTTCGGAACAAGAGTTGATATCGATCAATCAATGTTGGGTTCAGTAATACCAATTTCCTCAATGCTGACTACAGATACTTTTCTTGCTCCCCCCGCGTTTCTAACGTCCCCCCTGAGTAAGGGGAATTAGGGGGGTGAGGAGGTCGAAGTGTAGCGTCTGAAAAGGAAATTGGGATAACTCCAACCCAACCTACAACTGAATTCTGGGCGGGCACAGGGGCACCGCCCCTACTCCTGACTCCTACCTATTTTCTCCAATGGTTTTAATCTCTGCTCAACCTTACGATTACGAACTTCCTGCTAATGGAGGGTTAGCGCTGCTGATTATCGATATGCAGCGAGACTTTTTAGAAGCAGGGGGCTTTGGTGATGCTTTGGGTAATGATGTGACGCGACTTAGAGCGATTGTCCCGACTCTCAAGCAGTTGTTGGAAGCCTTTCGAGCTGATAAACTTCCAATTTTTCACACCATTGAAGGACATCAACCGGACTTATCCGATTGTCCGCCATCGAAGCGGCATCGGGGACGGGGTGAGTTAAAAATTGGTGATGTTGGCCCGATGGGACGGATTTTAGTCCTCGGTGAATCGGGAAATGCGATTATTCCTGAACTGCAACCCCTCCCTAGTGAGACAGTGATTACCAAACCCGGAAAGGGTGCATTCTACAACACCAACCTGGAGTCTCTTCTGCACGAACAGGGAATTACTCACCTGCTGGTTACGGGGGTAACGACTGAAGTTTGCGTTCAAACCACTATGCGAGAGGCAAACGACCGAGGATTTGAATGTCTATTAGTTGAAGATGCCACCGAAAGTTACTTTCCAGAATTTAAACAATCCACGCTAGACATGATTGTTGCTCAAGCCGGCATTGTGGGTTGGACGGCATCAACGGCAAACGTTCTCCAAGCGCTGGAAAAGTGGAAGTCTTAGGCTTTATCCCAAACGTTTGCTCTTAGAGCCTGTCATTCAATGATGACAAACAGAGGGGTGCGAATGAAGAGTGTTGCTAACATTACATCTACCTTAAGGCAGGTTTGTTAGCATCCTGTCTTTGTTTTCAAAAAATAGGTGTGAGGAATAATGATTAAGGATGCAAATACCCAGAAAGCTTGGCTTTCTGCTTCAGCAACGTTCTGGATGTCTTTGTTAGTTTCGAGTGTGATGGTTCACAGTTTAGCCTTGCAGGCGAGGGCTGATGAGGTTCCCGGCAAGGAAGCGATCGCAAAAATACCCCCGTCACCAGCTTCGGTCGAGACTCCAGTGGAAGTGTCTACAGTTAGCCAAGGGCGTATCCAACAGTTGGAGGAAAAGGGAGACAAGGAGGACTCTGGGCTCAACGTCATCGACCAAAGAGGAAATCACCTCGCTCCCTTGTCTCAAGAGTTACAGTCTCTCCCTCATGCGTTCAATGTACCTGTTGCTCAAGTCACCTCGATAGCTGAGTTGACATCGGACAAAATAGAAATTAATCCCAATCCAGTTCAAGGCACAGTCTCAACACCTCCTCCGACCATATCTCCGGCAAATCCTGTCGAATCATTAGCTGATATACCGACGTTAGAGGTTCCGTCTGTAGCTGAGATCTCTTCAGGGGAGGGAGACGGCGATCCGAACGCTCCTATGTCACAAGTCACCAACGTGACGCAACTAAGGGATGTTTCTCCCGGAGACTGGGCATTTGAGGCGTTGCGATCGCTGGTTGAACGCTATGGTTGTATTGCTGGCTACCCAGACGGCACCTTCCGGGGTAATCGTTCAAGCAGCCGTTATGAATTTGCAGCAGGTTTAAACGCCTGTCTTCAACAAATTGAGCGCATCATTACAACTGGTGGAGACGGGTTCGTGACTCGCCAGGATTTAGAAACCTTGCAACGACTGACAGAGGATTTTAAAACTGAACTGGCTAGCTTGGGGACACGGGTTGATAAGTTAGACGGTCGTGTGGCCTTTTTAGAAGACCATCAGTTTTCTGCGACGACTAAGCTGAGTGGTCTAGCGTGGTTTGACATGACTGGAGCCACTGCTGGTCGTAATGTCAAAGTGGAGGCAATCAATGCAGCCTCTCCTGATGTTAGATTCGCTGGACGAGGAGCAGATGGTAGACCCTTGGTTCAGGAGGTGGAGAACCCAAACATTACCATGAGTGGTCTAGCCTGGTTGACCTTCAACACTTCCTTTACGGGCAAAGATCTCTTGGTAACTCAGTTGGCGGCGGGTAATGGCCTATCTCCCGCTAACCAGTTCGCTTCGGCAGGGCTTTTCAATACCTTTGGTACTCCGTTTCTCGATCAGACGGCTGGACCCAATAACGGGTTTGCTGAGGTGGTTATCCATGACTTGTTCTACCAGTTTCCTATTAGTAATAAGGTGCAGTTGGTTGTTGGCCCCCGCGTGAACTGGCATCGTTTTTTTGATAACAATGCCTTTACCTTCTTCCTCACAGGGGGTAGCACTTTCAACTCTAATGGCACTACTGTTCATGACCCGATCGATCGTGGTTCTGGAGTGGTTGCCCTAATTAATCTCAGCAAGCAGTTCGATTTGCACGTAGGCTATCTGGGTGAGAATAATGAATTTTTACCGGCTGCTTTTGGATTTAACACTTCATCTAATCCAAGCAAGGGTTTGTTTAGTGGTACCAACACTATCACGGCTGAGTTAACTTACAAACCGAGTTCAACAGCGAATATCAGACTGATCTATTCTCATAACACCCTCGATAACAATGGAGGTGTGGTGAGCGCAGAACCCATATATGGGGTGGCGGATGATGGTCAAGGGGGTCGAATTAAACCAGCCACGGTGAATGCTTTTGGACTCAACTTTGACTGGCTAATTACTTCCAAATTTGGTATCTTCGGGCGTTATTCCTATGCCAGCACAGAGATCGCTCCATCCACACCTGGGCGATCGGGAGGTAACATTAATTCTCAATCGATCCAATTTGGGTTAGGCTTCCCTGATTTAGGTAAGCAGGGGGCACTGGCAACTCTATCATTTTTAGTGCCCTTTGATGTTTTAAGTGGTCGTAGGTTCTTGGTCGCTGGTGGTGGGGATGGTGGTACTCAATACGAGTTTGAGCTTACTTACCACTACCCCATAACCAATAATATTGCCCTCGTTCCAGCGTTTTATCTAATTGGGAACGCGAACAACTTCGACAGCAATCCGACCATTTACGTAGGTAATTTACGCGCTCAATTTAGTTTTTAATTGCTCATTTACGGGTTGTACTATTTCCCGAAATGCTGGATACATTCCATCTGAAAGAGGTGCTAAATCGTGTCCTGAAATTAACTCAACATCTCAAACTTCGTCAAAATAGGCGGGATACCGCACAATACCACTCACACCCATTAGCGCACCGGGTTGGAGTTCTAGTACCATAAACGCCTCATCGGGAACTGAAAAGGGTGCCTGCACGCCAAATTGACTCGCTTTTTGGAACCCAAAGCTCGGATAATAGTCCGAGTGACCCAGAACCACGACGATCTGATGCCCTAACTCGCGGCACTTGGATAAACCAACCTGTACCAATTGACGCCCAATTCCTTCACGCTGACGCGCAGGAGTCACGGCTAACGGTGCCAGTGCTAGGGCAGGAACACTGTGTTGTTGTGTTTCAATAACGATGGGGCTAAACAGAATGTGGCCTAGCACTCCCCCTGCCTCTACGGCCACGATTGAGAGTTCGGGGATAAAATTCGGAGAGTGGCGAATAGTGTCTATGAGATTGGCTTCGCTAGTTTGACCGAACGCCGCTGTCACCACTTCGCGAATGCCTGTTGTAGTATTTTCGCTTTCACTGGCATAACATAACATAACAGATTCTCCTGAGGAGATTGCAGACATAGGCTTATCTTCCTGTAAAGTTACCTCTGGCGGAGGATTTTTCCGAAATTTCGCGGCTAAATGTTAGCGTTAGCGACATGAGAAATTCGACTTACCTCAACCGAAAGGGCGTATTTTTGATTAAGACTGAAGAGGCTCTGGAGAGCTTTTCGTTACAATGATAGCGAAGCGCTGCTGCTTACAGCAGGTCGCAATTAAGTAAAGCGTGAAGGTCATGCAGGTACAGTTTCGCGAGTTTAACCCCTTCGATTTGTGGATTTGGCTGAAGTTCAGCACCGTTCCCTCCCAAATGGAAAAAGAATATGTAGAAGAGGTTTTCAATTCCTGGTTTTTATTAGGTAAATTGGGAGGATTTGATGCGGAAAATCTTCAAGTTCAGGATGTTGGTCTGGATATCAGCTATATGGACTATGACGAGCAGATAGCAGACAACAGCATGATGGCACTCATGCATAATAAGAGTGAGTTTGAATATCAAGGGACTTGGGGACGTTGCTGGTTTGATTTGGGGACGAGTGATGCGCTCGCGATCGATGTGTTGATTAATGCATTGAGGCAACTAGCTAAGGAATATGTGGCGATTGAACAATTAATTATTGGTGGTGAAAATAAAGATTGGTCAGTAGGCCGGGACAGTCGCTCCATGTTCTATGAGGCTCATCAAAACTAAAGTTTATTCACAATCGTAGGGTGCGTCGCGATGCACCCTACAGTTAATTCATGGCAATCACAGGTAGATCAACATTTTTCCCCAAAATGCACCCTAATAAAATTCGCCTCAAGGTATTGGGTTTAATTCGGGATGATGATAAGGCTAGTGAGCAAAGCCGTCCCGTTCGTACTTTGCTTGCACAAGGTTACGACCCGGTCAAGCAACAAACGTTTTATCGGGCGTTGGGGGGTAGCGTTGAGTTTGGTGAAACCAGTTACGATGCCTTGAAACGAGAGTTCTACGAAGAACTCCAGGCTGAATTAATTAATATCAAGTATTTGGGCTGTATCGAAAATTTGTTTACCTTCAATGGTCAACCCGGTCACGAAATTATCCAATTGTATCAGTGTGATTTTGCTGACCCCAAATTTTATCAATGCGACCAACTTGAATTTACGGAAGCAGAGGGTAAACACACAGCCTTTTGGCTGGATATTCCAAAATGCAAATCCGGTAATGTGCGTATCGTCCCTGAGGGATTTTTAGACTATATATAGTCCGATAGGATGGGGAATTGAGAAATGGCATGGGTAAAAAAATACCCATTACCCATTACCCTATCGCAATTTTTGCTTCACAACCTTTACCGCCGCATCCGCATTCACCAATCCACTGCCAAAGAAATATTGCTGTTGAGAAATGGAGCGAGGAAGCGCTTTTTCTGCAAGTTGCGAACGATATACCTTACCATCGTCCTCATTCACAGCAAGTCCATCATAACTAGCCGTTTGCTTCAAGATACTAACCAGTTGTTCGCGAGTCAGGCGACGAGTTGAGTCTTCTCCTTTCATTAAAGCGATCGCTCCCGCTACCGCAGGCGATGAAAACGAAGTTCCTTGTGTCCAGCGATATTTCCCTTTCGTGTCCTGGTTTGGCCCCCAATTACCAGGCGTAGGCAGATCTTGCCAGAACTCATCTAACCAAGTCCCTCCGGTTGTCAGAATGCCGCCAATCAACCCAGGCGAGGACATATCTCCTCCGGGAGCTACTAGGGTCACTCCTTGCCCCAAAGGATGTGTGGCTCCATAGTTGCTATAAGGAGCACGATTACCGGCAAGGTTGGTTGCGCCAACGGCAACGACACCCGGCAAGGCAGCAGGAAAGCCAATTTCATCCAAATTTTGATTGCCTGCTGAAGCCACCATGACTAACTTAGGATTGGCTTGCAGAACTTCAGAAATCAGTTCAGCTTCACCTTGGGTTGGGAGACGCCCACCCAAACTAAGATTGATCACATCCGCACCCCTAGAAGCGGCGTAGCCAATCCCTTCTAAGTAGGCGGTGACCGAAAAACTACCATTTAAACCCAACACCCGCACCGGCAAAAGCTTGGCTTTGGGTGCCACACCAACCACGCCTGACTCGTCCTGGGGACGTGCGGTGACAACTCCAGCCACCATAGTGCCGTGAAACTCACCGGCGACTTCACTATTCAACAGGATGTAACGGACAATGTTGGCGATCTCTTCCACCGACTCTTCCGGATTTTCCTGTTCCACCTCTTGGAAGGTATCGGGATACTTTTGCCGTAACTCATCAGCGGTGGCTAGAAATGCATCTCGAAATTTGCCTTTGAGGCTCGTTAGCTCATTTTGGCTCATGCGAGTGTCGGGGTCATTTTCGACAAAATCCCAGCCGCTGACTTCACCCGGTAATCGATCAGGAATATCACCAACGTTGTAGAGATTTTCGGCTAAGTCAGGATGGTTCCACTGAATTAAAGTGTCGAGTACAGCGACAACCACCCCATTCCCTTGATTACTATTTTTCCAGGCATCTATAACGCGCATATCAGTGCGGGGTAAGGAGGTTTTCGCGGCTTGAAGTGTGCGATTACTAAAGCACGTTGTCAAATATTCCATCAAGCCCTTCTTGTCCTCGCGACGCTGATTTAAGCACGTTGCTAAAGGGGTGCTATTGAGATGCCATTGCACCGGAAGTAGAGCCGTTTTGATGGGCGGGTTATCGGCTTTAAAAAAACTCACCAGGGGATTTTTTAATTTCCAAGTGGCCTTGGGGGGTTTTAAAGTAGCCGCTGGGATTGAAAGGGATGAATGACTTTGATTGGTGAGAGATTGAATAAAATTAGGTGTGGCGGATTGCACTTTAGCTTGGCTATTGAGCCGATTCGCGACTCCGAGAACAGCGGTTCCGGTAAGCGTTTTTGAGCGAACTAAGTAGCGATTTTCACTAAATCGTAGGGGTCGAATCATCTCTAGATTGTTCGCCGCAAGGATGGATTGTTTCTCGCTTTCAGAAACTCCGGGCTTAAAGTTGAGCAGAATTTCATTCGGCAGGACAATCAGTTGAGGGCGTTTGTGCTGTGACGGGGAATGAGCAGCGGTGCGACTGAGAACGGGGAGCGTTGTTTCTACATAGGGTTGCTGCTGAATTTGCTGTTGAACGGCGGTTGGGGAACTGCGAGTTCCGGAGGGCAAATTGACTAGCGCATAGTTCTCTCCCAGGGGACTCACTTCTACTTTGAGTGTTCCTGCACGGGTGCTTCCACGAGTTCCGGCACCTTTTTGTAAGTCTTGCTGTAATTGTAAATGTAGGGGTTTATTACTTCGGGTGCCTCGCGTCCTACCGACCGGTTTGAAGGCGACGGCGATCGCATCTGAGCGCAGAGTTAGAGGAATTTTTTGCTCAAAAAAGGTGTAATATAGCTCATCCGAGGCTTGGGTTTGGGCTGAGCTAGGAGCGGATAACAGTAATGGGGAGACACTGCCTACTCCCAAGATATAGCTTGTTAATAAGATTCCCGAAAAAAATCGCTTATTAATCATTGGAGCTCCGGCAAAAGTTAATTTGGGCGACGACAGTCCTGAGCAGCAATGGCTGAGAAACCTCCCCCACGCTGCACTAATCTTTATCTCTCAGAACTCTGCCCCTTATGCAAGAAATCTCTATCTTGAGTTGTCTAAGCTAACGCACCGCTAACGTGTTCGGGTGATGTCAATCGTAATTTTACCGCCAAAGTCGGGGATAGGGGCAGCCGGTTTGGTTAACTGCACTCGAACTTGCTGCACTGGCTGTAATTCTAATAGGGTAGTGGCGATCACGCTTGCCAATTTTTCCACCAAGGCAAACTTTGAGGTTTTCACTAGCTGCTTGACTTTCTCGATCGCATGGCGATAGTCCAGCGTCTCGGTAATGTCGTCACTCTCTCCAGCGGGTGCTAAATCTATCCACAAGGTTAGGTCAAGCTCAAACCATTGTCCGAGTACTTGCTCCTCTGCTAAGTAGCCGGTGTACCCGTAGCAACGAATTCCAGTTAATTGAATACAGTCCATTAAACGACAACTTACAGCTAATTAAGCTAACATAGCTTATCATTTTTCAAACGTTTCTACAACATGAACGCCAATCTTCTGGGCCTGAGATAATTTAGGGCTGATATTTTTTGCTAAATGAGTAAGTTACGATCTTGCTTCATTCTCTTCTCTCTAAACCCGACAGTCCGCCGTGAACTTAAGTTCACGGCTCATAGCTCAAGTCCACTTAAGTGGACTAAAATGCTCATCCAGTCGTCTTTAGACGACTTTAGCTATGAGACAGTGGTTTTAACCACTGGCGGTTGTTACAATTAATGCAAAATCTTGTCAGTTTAAAATGTTTCAATCCCTGATAGGAATTAAGTGGAATTTAAACTTTCTTTTGCCAAAGTATGGGCGACAACACGAGTTGGAATTTCAATCCCTGATAGGGATTTAAGTCGATTTCAACCTAGAGCGGGTTGTAGCCGCTTTTAGCGAGGGGCGATCCGATGTTTCAATCCCTGATAGGGATTTAAGTCGATTTCAACTAACAATAATTCCGGAAATACTAGCTTGGTCTTTGTTTCAATCCCTGATAGGGATTTAAGTCGATTTCAACTTGATGATGATATTAGCTCGTTCGTTTTATATGGGTTTCAATCCCTGATAGGGATTTAAGTCGATTTCAACTGGTACACTGCGGCGCTGCGGCTTATGTGTTCGTTTCAATCCCTGATAGGGATTTAAGTCGATTTCAACCTAAACGTGGGGCTGGTCAGAGAATCATTGTTCCAACCGGTTTCAATCCCTGATAGGGATTTAAGTCGATTTCAACCGGCTAATATCAGGGATGGGCCGATATTCGATATGTTTCAATCCCTGATAGGGATTTAAGTCGATTTCAACAAATTGATTTTTAGCTTGTGTCGGTACACCACGGGTTTCAATCCCTGATAGGGATTTAAGTCGATTTCAACCTTGCCCGTTTTCTGCCAATCCGAATTAATCCGGATTGAGGGTTTCAATCCCTGATAGGGATTTAAGTCGATTTCAACAGATTACTAAGGAACAGGTGGACAGCATTCCTGGTTTCAATCCCTGATAGGGATTTAAGTCGATTTCAACGCTGCCTTGAGAGTGGGCAGTGTCTCCGTCAACGGGTTTCAATCCCTGATAGGGATTTAAGTCGATTTCAACGTGCCTACAGAATTTGTCAGCCCACGAGGAAATGTGAGGTTTCAATCCCTGATAGGGATTTAAGTCGATTTCAACCCCACTGGATGAAGTACTGACGTTTACTTGTCCGGGGTTTCAATCCCTGATAGGGATTTAAGTCGATTTCAACGCGGCTGAATTTTCTAAGTATGGAAGGGTACGGATCTGTTTCAATCCCTGATAGGGATTTAAGTCGATTTCAACTACAAGGCTAACTGCATTTTGGTTTCAGACGCCAAGTTTCAATCCCTGATAGGGATTTAAGTCGATTTCAACGATGCACGGAATTGGGACGGCTCCCCAGCCCCTGTTTCAATCCCTGATAGGGATTTAAGTCGATTTCAACTCAACCCAAATGACTTTGTGGGTTTGTTGGGATTCAATGATTTTGTTTCAATCCCTGATAGGGATTTAAGTCGATTTCAACCTAAGCGTTACGCCGACTTAGTCGCCGCTGGCAGTATGTTTCAATCCCTGATAGGGATTTAAGTCGATTTCAACGCATTGCTGAGACGCTCAAACGGGAACGCCCCACTGAGTTTCAATCCCTGATAGGGATTTAAGTCGATTTCAACAATTGTTCGGGCTGACCTTGGTCGCCGTGGGCGTGTTTCAATCCCTGATAGGGATTTAAGTCGATTTCAACCTGACGACCTCGCTAGAGAGCTTTTCGCTATTGTTTCAATCCCTGATAGGGATTTAAGTCGATTTCAACTTCCCTCACCTGGGCTTCACTAACCTCGATGTAGGTTTCAATCCCTGATAGGGATTTAAGTCGATTTCAACACAAGGGTTGTGGTTCCCGGACCAGCAAACACAGGTTTCAATCCCTGATAGGGATTTAAGTCGATTTCAACCGCTGGTGCCTAGACCCCATACTGTATTTAGTTTTCAAGGTGCAGATTCTGACAACCTGACCTCAATATACCATTACAGCCATCGATAAAAAAATAACCGCTAACAGAAAAACGCCTAAAACTCAATTTCCGTAAAGCTTTCAAGACTTCCGACAACCCCATTTTTCAGAAAAAAGCTTAAAACCCCCGTGGGATAAGGGATACAGCCCCAATTTTTGACTCCCTCAAAAAAACACCTACTGGTTGTCACCAAAACAGCCTCCACCCCACCCAAAAACCTAAAAATCCCGATGAGTGAACGGCTTAGCATCCTTACCCGCGTAAGGTGCGACAATATGACCATTCCCTGTCACCTTATACTTATAAGTAATCAACCCTTCTAACCCCACCGGCCCACGCGGCGGCATCTTTTGGGTACTAATTCCCACTTCTGCACCAAAGCCATAGCGGAAACCATCGGCAAAACGGGTGGAACAGTTGTGAAACACATTCGCCGAATCTACTTGATCCAAGAAGGTATCCGCAATATTTGAATCTTCGGTGACAATCGCATCCGTATGCCGAGAACCGTAAGTATTGATATGCGCGATCGCCTCATCCAGAGAGTCTACAACCTTAATCGACAAAATTAAATCGTTGTACTCCGTAGACCAATCTTCTTCTGTTGCGGCGGCAATCTCCAGAATTTTGCAAGTTGCCTCATCCCCTCGCAATTCCACATGACGTTTTTGTAAAGCCGCCGCAGCTAACGGTAGGAAAGTTGGCGCGATCGCAGAATGCACCAGCAGCGTTTCAATCGCATTACAAACCGCAGGATATTGTGTTTTCGCATCCACCGTAATCTCGACGGCCTTCTGAAGTTCCGCCGCCCTATCTATATATAAATGACAAATTCCATCCGCATGACCTAAAACCGGAATGCGCGTATTTTCCTGCACATACCTGACAAATTCATTAGACCCTCTGGGAATAATTAAATCCACATACTCATCCAATTGCAACAAAGCGCGGATTTCTTCTCTCGTTGTCAGCAATTGAACCGCCGCCGCGTCTACCGCCGTTGTCGATAATCCTAGATGAATCGCTTTAACCAGGGTTTCACAAGAACGAATCGCTTCTTTGCCCCCTTTGAGAATCACCCCATTCCCCGATTTAATCGCGAGGGAAGTAATTTGAATCAAAGCATCCGGACGTGCTTCAAAGATAATGCCCAGAACCCCCACGGGACAGGTAATCCGCTTCAGGATTAATCCTTCATCCAGTTCCCGCTGCATTTGCACCGTACCAACGGGATCAGCCAACTTCCCCACATCGCGCACACCGTCAATCGCCGCTTTCAGCTTCGTCTCATCCAGCTTCAGCCGATTATACAGAGGCTTAGCAATTCCCTCCGCCTCAGCGGCTTGGCAATCAGCCGCGTTTGCCGCCAAAATTTCCGGAGTCGCGGCTTCTAAGGCTTGCGCGATCGCTTCCACAGCTTGATTCCTCGCCTCGGTAGGGAGTACCGCCAACTGCCGTGCAGCTTGACGGGTAGCTTTAGCGATCGCAGTTAGGGGAAGAGAAGCAACAGGGGAAGCGGTCATGGCTTTGGAGCAGATACCGATGTGTAACCCACAATTTTAGCACTATGTTGACCCTTTCTTGATTAAGGATAATTGTAACGATTTTCACTGAAATGCTTTTTTAGCCTGTTCCTTTTAATTTTTAGGAAAAATTTGAAATATTTGCCCGAAATCCACTCAGAATTCTGATAAGGAATTGGCCTAAAATCAGGTCAATAAATAAGTAATTTTGCTTAAGTTTTTTTGCAGACTCTTGGTAATTTCTTGCGGTTAAAAACTCAATAATCCGGAACAAAAGCCATTCATCTAAAAATTAAGCCGCTGGAGCCTCAACATATTTTTTAACTTTTGCGAATTCTCCGTGACGATGCTTGTATTACTAAGTATTGATTGATTCAATACCCATTCTTTTTTGAACGGAGATGTCTATGTCACTCCAAGCTGGATTAAATGCCTTGAATGAAGGACGTTATCGAGATGCCGTTCAAATGCTGAAAGATTTCTGTCAGTATTACAGCCAACGAGGCTCTAAAGGGTATATCCAAGCTCAGGTAGGGCTGGTGAAAGCCTATCACCGCCTGGGCGATACCGAACAAGCGATCGCCCTCGCCAAAGATTTGAGTACAAATGACAACCCCCAAGTCAGTAGTTGGGCGATTAATGCTCTCAATTCCCTCAGTGGGACTCAAACACCCAAATCGGCTCCCGCCCCAATGCCGAAACCGTCCAATCCCATCCAAACAGCAAGCCGCGCCGCTCAAGTGGGTGTGAAGCTAACAATGGCGAGTGTAGCAGGGAATCTCGCCTTGGCTTCTGGCGTGACCATTTCCTTGCTAGTCGGCATGGTGTTGGTGTTATCGTTAGCGCTTGTGTTTATCCTGGATAGTCACAACCCCACCACAGGATTAGCGATCGCCTTAGCTATTACCGTCATCTTTAACATTGCGGGTTTTTTCCTCTCTCCCTTCCTCATGGACTTAACCCAGAGATGGCTTTACAACACCCGTTGGGTTTCCATAGACGAGGTGGCGCGTCAAAGTCCGGAAGCGGCGCGAGTCATTGGGCGGGTTTGTCAACAGAAAAAACTCAAAACCCCCCGACTGGGAATCATCGACGACCAGAACCCTACAGCCTTTACCTATGGCGCATTGCCCAACAGCGCTCGTTTAGTCGTCAGTCAGGGATTATTTACGTACCTGGATGATGATGAAATTGCCACCGTCTACGCCCACGAACTAGGACACATCGTCCACTGGGACTTTGCGGTGATGACGTTAGCCTCTACATTGGTGCAAATCACCTACCTGATTTACAACTTTGCGAGACGCTTCGGTCGCGGCGGCAACGATAAGCTGAAAGATGCGGCGGGGACGGCTGCCTTGGTTGCCTATCTGTTTTATATCATTGGGACTTACTTAGTTCTCTACCTGTCCCGGACACGAGAGTACTTTGCCGACCACTTTGCAGCAGAAACCACGGGTAATCCTAACGCCCTTTCCCGTGCCTTGGTGAAGATTGCTTACGGGATTTTAGAAGAAAGCAAACACTCCTCAGAACCCAGCCGTCTGATTGAAGGCACTCGCGCTTTAGGAATTTATGACCACAAAGCCGCCGCTAGCACGGGTACCGCTTATCGCGTTGCCGCCAAACCCTACCAACTGGGTCGAGTCTTTTTGTGGGATTTGTTTAACCCTTGGGCTTGGTGGATGGAGTTGAATTCGACTCACCCCTTAACGGGCAAGCGGGTACGTGCGTTGAGTACCTATGCAGAACAGTTGGGTTTACCCACCGAGTTTGACATGGGGCGCGTTGTGGGAGAGGGGAAAAGCCTGAGTAAGAAAAAGCTCTATGGTAGCTTTGTCCTCGATTTGCTGATCTTCTCAGCGATGCCGATTGGGTTGTTTGTGGGTTTCGCGCTGGGGATTGCGGTAGCGGGAACGATGCCTATGGCGCTGGTGGCTTTCCCCATCATGGGATTGGGATTAGGAACCTTAATCCGAACATTTGTGATGTTCCCCAACTTCAAGGCGGCACCGGAATCGGATGTGCTGAAGTTAATGTCTGACCCTTATGCGAGTCCGTTGCGGGGTAAGCCGGTCAAGCTGCAAGGTGAGTTGATGGGGCGTGGCGATGCCGGGTATCAGTTTGGGTCTGACTTGAAACTCCAAGACCGCACGGGTATGATTTTTCTGCATTATGCCTCTCGATTTGGCCCTCTGGGGAATTTCTGGTTTGGCATGAAGCGCGTGAAAAATCTATTAGGGGCGCAAGTTGGCGTCACGGGTTGGTTTCGGCGCGGTGTTGGCCCTTGGGTCGATTTGACTCAGTTTACTACAGAAAGTGGGACAATTGTCAATAGTTTCCACCGTCTCTGGTCGTTCATCTTTGGGGGGGCGGCGATTCTAGTGGCTGTGGTTTTACTGGTAATGAGTTTACCTGGATAGAGTAACAACTGCGATTGGCGATCGCTTTTGTGGGAGTTTCTGACGCTGACTTGAAAATAGCAATTTGTAGGGTGGGTTAGCTCTACTCGTAACCCACCTTTCTCCAAGCTTAACGGTGCTCTGCGGCTGACGCTAACACACCCTACGTGGGGTTCTTGAGAATGATGCAAGATGTCAGTAACGCTATTTTAAGAATTTGGTCTAACTGATATCAGGTGGGTTAGCGAATGCGTAACCCACCCTACTCACAGGTTGTGCTTAGAGAGATTACAACGCCACAGGTTCGTGACCGGAAGCCACGGGTGCGATCGCACTCAGCTTTAACTCTGGATGGTCTTCCATCACTTGGTTCAAATTCCATTCATTCTTAAATAACAGCACCGGCCGTCCCCAGTTGTCTTTGACAATCACGGTATTGAACAAACGCCCCACTTTATCCAAGGCATCCCAGCCCCCAGTGACCCAACGGGCGACACTGTAAGGTAATGCCTCTAAGCGAGTCTCGACGCCATACTCATTCTGCATCCGGAACTGCACCACTTCAAATTGCAGTTGTCCCACGGCAGCCAAAATCGGGTCACGCTTGGCTTCATCCACGGAGTACATAATTTGCACTGCCCCTTCTTCCCGCAACTCCGTAACCCCTTTGTGGAATTGCTTGAACTTAGACGGGTTGGGATTTCTCAGATAGGCAAACAGTTCTGGGGAAAAGCAGGGAATTCCTTCGTACTCTAATTTCTTGCCGTTGTAGATGGTATCGCCGATCGCAAAAACGCCCGGATTATTCAGACCAATCACATCTCCCGGATAAGCCACATCAATGGATTCTCGGTCTTGGGCAAACAGTTTTTGCGGTCTGGATAAGCGCACAATCTTACCCGTCCGGGCATGATTCACGGTCATGTCTTTTTCAAACTTCCCCGTGCAAACGCGCACAAACGCCACTCTATCTCGGTGCTTCGAGTCCATGTTCGCTTGTAATTTGAACACAAAACCGGTAAACTCTGGGTATTCTAGGGGAATTGTGCCTTCTGAGGAGTTGCGGGCATAGGGTTTCAGAGCATAATCCAAAAAGGAATCCAAAAACAGTTGGACGCCAAAGTTGGTCATCGCACTGCCAAAGAACACCGGCGTCATCTGACCTTGATGAACTTGCTCTAAATCCAGTTCTGGGCCAATGCCTTCAATCAGTTCTAATTCTTCTTTGAGTTGGTAATATAGGTCTTGCTCCAGCAGCGCTTCGATCCGGGGGTCACCTAAATTGACGACGGTATCTTTCGCTTCCCGCGCCCCGTGAGCACTGCGTTCAAACAGGTGAATTTGCTGATGGCAGCGGTCAAAGACACCCTTGAAGCGATCGCCCATGCCAATCGGCCAGTTGACTGCGTAAGTCTGCAATCCCAGTTCCTGCTCAATTTCGTCCAGCAGTTCCAACGGTTCACGCCCTGGACGGTCGAGTTTGTTGACAAAGGTGAAGATGGGCAGTTTCCGCATCCGGCAGACTTCAAACAGCTTCCGGGTTTGGGGTTCCAAACCTTTAGCCGCGTCAATCAGCATCACCGCATTATCGGCTGCCGCTAGCGTGCGATAGGTATCTTCACTAAAATCTTGGTGACCGGGCGTATCGAGTAAATTAATCTGGCAATTCTGATACTCGAACTGCAACACTGTCGAGGTAATGGAAATTCCCCGTTGTTGCTCCATTTCCATCCAGTCAGAAGTTGCCTTACGCTGTGATCGACGTGCCTTCACTGCACCCGCTTCGTGAATTGCACCTCCGTAGAGCAACAGTTTTTCGGTCAGCGTTGTTTTACCCGCGTCCGGGTGGGAAATAATTGCAAAGTTGCGCCGACGTTCAACAGCAGCTTGCAGTTCAGCCTGAATTTCAGTGGACATCCGAAAAGCACAATGAAGGAACTACCAACACATATTATAGAAGTCCGTCGCCAAGCCAGTCCTTAAAACTCCCGGAGGATTCCCTCCCCCAGGCAGGACGGGATTTACCACCTCTTTGTATAAAGGTGCGTGATAAAGTCGTGGTTAGAAGTCAGCCAGCTTTGATGGAATTAGGGAATCGGTTTTATGGAATTTGACCCGGACAAACGCAAGCTTTTATCAGCACTCTGTCATGGCTCCATCTTTTTTAGTTCGGTGGTTGTGTCAGTGGCGGTTCCAATTGCAATCTTGTTTGTATCCGAAGATCCAGTTGTTAAGGATAACGCCAAAGAAGCCATTAATTTCCACCTGAATGTGTGGGTTTATGGAGCGATTATTGGGGCATTAATATTTCTGACTTTGGGATTGCTGGGATTAATCCTGGGACCGATATTCTTTCTGTTCCATTGGGTACCCCCCATTTTTGCCATCATCCAAGCTCTGAACAATCCCAATCAGGCTTACCGCTATCCGTTTATCTTCCACATCGTGTAAATTTGTCCAGAAAGAAATTTGCGATCGCTGACCTCAAGGTATGAAGCGTATTAACGTTCCCTTCGGGTAGCTTCGCTAGCTTACAACAAGGCTACCCACTGTCGCGCCTGCTTTGCCGGATTAACACTTTAGTTTGAGAGAGATGCTCCCACTCAAGGTTGGTGAGAGTTCAGTCGGTGGATGTTGAAATCTCCTGTTAAGGAGAGCAATCGTAGGGGAAAAGGGTAAAGGTGACTTAAAACTCATCTTTACCCTTTTCCTTTATCGCCTCTGGTCAAGAATGACTGATAGTCCTGCTCAATTCGATGCGGTACACTCTGCCCTCTCTCCAAACCTCCTCCTACTCTCTGAGTGAGCCTTTAGACCTCTTGCCAAAGTCGAATTGACCTCCTCGTATGAGCTCCGGCTCATTCCCCCGTTTCGGGGGGAGGAAATCTTACTCCCTCCCCGAAACGGAGAGGATTGGGGAGGGGTTCTTCGTATTTTTGCAAGATGTCTTTTGATTCTCCTGATGTACTTCACGCTACTGATAACTGCTATAAAAAGCCCTATTTTTAGGAGTTCTTTATCGTATTACATGTATGACAAATATGAAGTTTAGTATTACGTAAAACATCATTTTATATCCTTTAACCTTTAGTAAATAATCCTTTGTAAAGTGCTATTTTTCTTTGTAGGGACTATAAAGAATTAATTTAATTTGCTTTAGTTTATTGTCGGTTTTAAACAACTGAAATAACATCAAATAAGTGCATTAATTTCATGTAATAGTACTGCGAAGTGTAAAGTTCTGAGGGATGAAATCAGGGATAGGGTGACCCATTCATCTTAAGTAAGAATACTCAGGGTCAGATATAGCAGGTATAGCAGGACTATCTATTTTTCACTACCAAGCTCATCTCATCAGTTGTCAACTCCGCTTACCTCTTCTATAAGCCCTCCTAAATAAAGATAGGAAATCTAGCGTAGGGCTTTGATAAGCGGACTTTTCGAGGCTGAATTCGACCGATTAAGCCATGCAAAATTCACGCATTCACAATGGGAAAACCCAATACTCACAAGCTTCCTAGCGGCTGCACTAAATCATGCTGCTGAAAAAGAGCGATTTTTAATCTAGGGACTAGCAGTCTCCTGAGCAGAAGCATTTGCAAAAATCACCTAGAAAGTTATAAGCATGTCAAAAGTATCACAGTATCAAGCTGGGCAATTACAGGATTTGCTTTGGGATTTACACCGTGAGCGTGTCAGTAGCGCTGTTTATATCAAAACAATTGTAAATTCCGAGCAAAAGCCAAGGTCTCGTGTTCTAATTTTCAAAAACGGGCAGATTACTTACGCTGGCGTAACCGTTCCAGATAACAAGCAAGAATTGGCCAGGGCGATTGGCAAGAAGTGCAATTATAAAATGGCAGACCCTGCGATCAAATATGCAACGCAGAAATTAAACAATTCATCATCCTTTCGAGAATTTTTTGAACAAATCGTCCGGATACGAGTGTTCAAATGGGAGGAGATAGAAAACATTGTCCATGCTCAAGTTGTTCAAGTTCTAGAACAAATATTGCCTCATTCCGGACAATTAGAGTTAGATTCCACCGTAGAGTTTGACCTGAGTCATGGCGAAGATGGTCACGGTCTAGACTGGTCTAAGCTCATGCAAGATGTCACAATGCGCCAACAGGAATGGGCTGCACTTGCTCCTGTTGTCCCCTCAATGGATGCTGTTCCCCAGCTTTCACCCAGCGGTTTGCCAGCCGTTACAGACCGTAAGGCACAGCAGCATCTAGAGGAGTGGGTGGATGGGGTGCGATCGCTCATTGATATTGCCGACCCATTAGGCGAAGACCCTCTGGAGTTAGGGCGGTCTTATATGGCATGGGCAGTATCAGGGTGGATTAGCTTCAACGGAGATGCACCTGCAACCCAAGAAGTTGCTGCCAGCCAAAAAACACGTCCAATTGTTCTGAGTGTTGATGACTCTCTGATTGTGCAAACCACAATTAAGCGAGCTTTGAGCGATCGCTATCAAGTGTTGTTGGCAAGTAATGCCGTAGATGCCCTCAAGGTAATCAATACCAATCCGATTGCGCTGCTGTTGCTAGATGTGACAATGCCAGATATTGATGGCTTAGAATTTTGCCGCACAGTACGCAGCATTAGCAAATTTAAAAATTTGCCCATTATTATGCTGACAGCCAGAGATAAATTCTCTGATAAACTCCGAGGTCAATTTGCGGGTGCCACTCATTATTTAACCAAGCCCGTTGAACCCAGTCAGTTACTCCAAATTGTGAACGGATGTGTTGAAAAGACGACATTAGAACCCGCCCTTTCCAGGTGAGGCTTCCTCCAGCTCAATCTCACTCTCCGCTTGCATATTTGCCGGAATTTGTATCAACAGTAACAATAAAAAAAATCTCTAGGAAAGGGGGAATTGGAAAACCTATACCCCTGAAAAATTAACTCCGTATCGAGAGCATCAGTCCGTGTGGAATTTCTATCAAGTTGGCTATTTTTCTATGGCTGAATCCTAACACAATGATTAAGCTATATTAAATTGATTGCCGATTCTAGTTAATTCAAATAGATTGAATAGAGGCGAGATTACAGTCGTAGTCATCAACAAAAGCTGTAATAAAACCAAAGGCTTTCCAACCCTTAATCGCTAGTGATACTGCTACTTATATACGCCCTTTTTCAGAGAGTGCAGAGCGGCGAAAGTTTCCCATCAGTTCTCAGAATTGCAGTAGAAGTGCGCTCCGAGAGTTTCCTTACTGTCAACTGATGAGTTATTTCTGCGAAGCGGCACTAGCTAACATTAGTATCCTCAGCAGAAGCATTCGCAAAATGTTATATAGAGAGTTCTAAGAATGCTAGAAAGATTACTGTATCAAGCTGGGTATTTCAGTACTTTGCTTCTGGATTTACAAACTGAGGGTACCAGTGGCTCTATTTATATAGATACAATTGAAAATTCCCCCACTCAATTACTTGAAATTGTAGACAGATGTGTTAATCCCAGTAATATTATTTCTTTTGCTTGAATAAAAAATATCTTCAGGATGTCTTCATCCTTTCGACGGATTTCTTGATGTTTAAAGTTGAAAAATTCAGTAACCTAGTTATTAGAGGGTCTATGCAATTCCCAACTTTTCCTTCAACACGCCTCAACTCCTGAACTCCTCAAACACCACTATGGAAACTAAGCAATACTTAATATTTCGCCTGCATGATGTGCAGTATGGAATTGAGGCAGAATTGGTTCATGAAATTTTATCGCTTCCAGAACTTATACCCCTAACTGAAGCTTCCAACAATATTATCGGGATGCTGAATTTACGGGGGCAAATTGTGCCAATTATGCATCTAGATTTACTCCAAGAGCCTTCGCTTAAAGAATGTAAAATTAGCGATTATCTCATCATGGGGCAGTGGGAGGAGTTGCAATTTGGCCTGGTGGCTCACCAAACCCATGAGCTGCTAGAGATAGATGCTGAACTGATCCAAAAACAACCCCCGGAGGGAATACTTAACAATATAAATGCTCCAGGTATCGCAGGATTTGCTACAGTGAATGAAGAGCAGATTTTACTGCTCGAACCTAAGACCTTAATGCCCCAGCCGGATACTATCCTCCCCTTAATTTGGGATGCACAAAGTCAGTTGGATTTAATGACAGAATCTCTAACGAGTGATGTCGAAAAGCAGCTAGAACCAGACGGTGCACAGCAGGCTGAAGAATTCCTAACTCCTAAGAATTACCTGAGCTTCTACGATTTGTACTGCCCTAGGGCTACGCCCCAAGAAAGGGAAACTTTTCGGGCTAGGGCTGAGAATCTGAAGCCGCAAATTGAAAGTTCAACCCTTACCAACGAGCTGACAACCCTAGCGGTGATTAATTTGGGTGATGAATACTTTGGATTGGACTTAGAACTGATACGGGAATTCACTGATATTGGTAACTTGACACCCATTCCCTGCTGCCCAAACCACATCATCGGCAACATGAATTTGCGAGGAGAAATTATCACATTAGTCGATATTCGGAATGTTTTGAATCTCCCCACCGCCCCAGTTCGCGTTGGTTCTCCAACAGTGGTGGTTGAGGTTAACGATATTGTTGCCGGATTGCCCGTCGATCAAGTGTTAGAAATGGCCTATCTAAACTCGGCTGACATAACACCCTTATCCGGAATCCTGCCCGATTTGGCTGAGCAGTACATGCGGGGAAGTGCTTTCTTTCAAGAAAAAAAGCTGAAAGTTTTAGACTTACCCAAAATTTTTACACAGGGGGGCTTAGTAGTGAATGAAGAAGCTTAACCCCAGAAAGTATCAAGGATAAAGGATGAAGGATACAACTGTACACTTCACAGGTTCTGTTTCACACTTCATCCTTTGCTAGATAGCAATGTAAAAGGGCGGCGTCTATGCCATCTGGGGGTACTCGCGTACCAAGATGGACTCTCGTAAATCGTAAGTTTGAGTAACTTTGGAGAACCCAAAAATGACGCAAGTAATGCCATTCGTGCAACAGCAAGTGATGCCAGAGAAAGAGAAAAAGCAACGCCGCATGACAGTGGCTCAAATCGTACCCATTGGCTTTGGTGCGCTGCTGGCAATCGTAGGTATTAGTACAACGATTACCGAAATTTCTAAGGCTAACTTGAAAGAAACTCAGGCAACGGTAGAACAAGGTTTTAAAGTAAAGGAACTGCTGAGACTGGTGGAAAAGGATCTAGTCGATGCAGAGACGGGACAACGTGGATATCTTGTCACGGGTGTGAGTAACTATCTGGAACCCTATGATAGTGGGCGAAAATCATCACAAGAGCATATTACGACCTTGAAAAAGACAATCGTTGACCCAAACCAGCGCCAGAGGGCTGACAAAATAGAACCATTGGTTCAACAGAAATTGGCTGAGTTGCAAGAAACGATTACTCTGAAAAAAGCTGGCAAAGATAAAGAAGCCGTTACCCTGGTGCTGTCCAACAAGGGTAAGCAGATTATGGATGACATCAGAGCCAAGCTTGCGGAAATGTCTCAGGAACAGGACAAGATTGTAGAACAAAGACAAAAAGCATCCGAACAAGTTCAGCAAGTGTCATCCATGATTGCTTGGGGTGGATTGATTGTTGGTATAGGAGCGGGTCTTTTCGTCTCCTATTATGTGGCGAATTACATCACCCGTCTGATTATTGGACCGATTACTGACGCCGCCAAGGCGGTAGCCTCGTCTTCAGCAGGTATTGCTGACACCGTAGACAAGCAGGAACGCAGCGTCTTGGATCAGACGCACTCGGTGCATGAAACCACGACCATCATCGAGGAACTGGGAGGGTACGCGCTGCAATCTGCCGGACAAGCAGACGGTGCGGCAGGTGGTGCCCAGCAAGCCTTATTACTGGCGGAGGGAGGAACTCAAACCGTAGGTCGAACGATCGAAGGTATTACAGGTTTGAGAGACCAGGTAACTGCGATCGCCAACCAAATTATCCGCTTAAGTGAACAAACGGGTCAAATTTCTTCAGTGTCCGACCTGGTGGCAGATTTGGCGAACCAAACCAACATGCTAGCGCTCAACGCTGGGGTAGAAGCAGCCCGTGCAGGCGAACATGGTAAAGGTTTTGCGGTAGTTGCGGGTGAAATTCGCAAACTGGCAGACCAAAGTAAGAAGTCAGCCGACCGCATTAACTCGCTGGTTCACGAAGTGCAAGCGGCGATTAACTCCACCGTTATGGTGACTGATGAAGGTACTAAGAAAGCAACCGCAGGTATCGAACTGGCTGAAGAAACAGGCGAAGTGTTTGCAGGTATTGCCGATTCCATTAACCAGGTGTTCGTCAACACCCAACAGATTGCCCAGAGTGCTAAACACCAGGCTGTTACCGTGCAGCAGGTCGTAGCTGCCATGAACGTCATCAACTTAGGAGCCAAAGAAACAGCCACGGGCATTGTCCAAGTCAAAGACGCGACCAAAGACCTGAACAAAGCGGCCCAGAACCTGGAGGCTGTGGTTTAAACCAGCAGAATATTGCTTACTCGCTTCCCTGCGTCCACTGCACTAATGCTCCCATTCAAAATTCAGAATTATCAATTCAAGCGTTTTGAATTTTGAATTGATAATTTTGAATTCCAACACAGTCATGATGATAGAAGACGAAGAACTACGCACTCTTTATAAAGAAGCCAGTGCTGACCATATCCAGAAAATTGAAGCCGGACTGCTCCATCTCGAAAAAAATCCTCTAGACCAAGCCAAACTGGAGCTATTACTCCGAGAAACTCACTCCCTCAAAGGCGATTCCCGGATGTTGGGGGTCAAAGATGTGGAAACCCTGACCCACCAACTAGAAGACATTCTAGGAGCGGTTAAGCGGAGTGAGCGAGTGTTCACGCCCCAAACATTTGAGTGCCTCTATTTGGGGCTGGATGCTATTCGTAAAATTGCCCACGAAGCCATCACCGGACAATCGGCAGGAATCAGTGTCTTCCATGTCTTAGCTCAACTGATGGGGGCTGACTCCAGTGATGAATTGCCCGAAACTCAGGAAACCGTTGCCGAATCGAATGGTGCGGCCTCTGCCCAGTCTATGGGCGAGCCACCCTTGACGTTCCAGGATGCAGTCCAGACCAAGGAACCCGTGGAACCCACCGCAGAGGGTCTGGCACAGGTCAGCAATTACCAGATTGACACCATCCGCGTTGAATCCCAAAAGCTGGATAAGTTATTGACTCAAGCCAGCGAACTGGTGGTGACTAAAGGTCAGATGGGAGACCGACTGGCTGAAATTGACCAAATCCTAGCCCAGTGGGCAGAGTGGAACCGGGAAGCCTTTGTCAGCCGTCTGACCTTTGACGAGTTGGAGAGGCGCTTGCAGACGAGCGAACTGCAACCCCTGCAAAATTTCTACAATCTGGTTGAAAGCCGTTTGGAGCAGTTAGGAGTTGTACTCAATCGGCTGCGATCGACAACGTATGAAGACAACGCCAAACTGGAAACCGTAGCCAATGAACTAGAGTCGGGCATTCACGCCCTGAGACTACTGCCATTTTCTACGATTTTTAATTTGTTTCCCCGTACCGTGCGGGATTTAGCCAAGCAGCAAGGCAAAGAAGTCAATCTGGTGCTGGAAGGGGGAGACAACAGCGTAGACAAGCGGATTCTCGAAGAAATGAAAGACCCGCTGTTGCATCTGCTACGCAATGCGATCGATCATGGCATCGAAACGCCCCAAGAACGTCAGAGTTTGGGCAAACCGACCACAGCCACGATTCGTCTGCGGGGTTATCAGGTTGGCAGCACCGTTAGCATTGAAGTTATTGACGATGGGCGCGGTTTGGATGTCGAAGCCATTAAACGGGCGGCGATCAGTCGTAATGTGCGATCGCGCCAAGAACTGGCCCAAATGTCTACGGCTGAAATTCAGGCATTAATCTTTGCCCCCGGATTTTCTACCCGCACGGCTGTCACGGAGATTTCCGGTCGGGGAGTGGGTTTAGATGTCGTGCGTGCCAATGTTGATCGGCTCAAGGGAAACATCCAGGTGGAATTCACGCCCAACAAGGGATGTTTGTTCCGCATCACGATGAATAGCAGTCTTTCCACCACAGATGCGTTGATCGTGCGAGTCAGCGAACATCCCTATGCCATCCCTGTGGGATTTGTGGAAGCGATGCAGCTGGTGTCTCCTCAGGAAGTCTTTGCCAGGGAAGGCAGTCAGACGCTCCCGTTCCAAGGAGAGTCCGTCACGGTTACTTGGCTAGCGGATTTATTAGGCTTACCCGTAAAAACGCCTACATCAACCAAAGCACTACGCGCGGCCTCAAAAACCATCCCCTGCATTATTTTACGGATTGGTTCGGAACGGTTGGCACTGCTGGTCGATGTAATTTTGGAGCAACAAAACATTGTTTTGAAGCCGCACAGTCAGTTGCTCAAACGGATTCGCAATATTTCCGGTGCCACCATCCTGGGGACTGGAGAAGTTTGCATGGTGATCAATCCGCCAGACTTGTTCAAGTCGGCGAGAAAGGCGATCGCCTCCGTCACGGTTAAGGAGTTAACGGAACAAGCCCAGGTCAAACCCAAGATTCTCCTGGTGGAAGACTCCATTCCCATTCGGACTCAGATGAAGCGGATTTTGGAAGGTGCTGGTTACGCCGTCACAGCCGCGGTAGACGGTGAAGATGGCTTCAACAAGCTGAGAGTCGGTAGCTTTCATGCGGTTGTCTCGGATGTGCAAATGCCGAACCTGGATGGGCTGGAACTCACCGCGAAGATTCGCCAATTCCAGGAGTACAAAGATTTGCCTGTAATTCTGGTGACAACTCTTGCCTCCTCTGAGGATAAACGCCAGGGGCAACAAGCAGGGGCAAATGCTTATATCACTAAAGGTGATTTTGATCAAGGTGTTTTGTTAGATACATTGAGGACATTGATTTAAATGACAACATCCAAAAAAGTAGTTCTGGTTGAAGATTCTCCCGTTGCTTTGGAAATTCTGCAACGATTACTCAATTCTTCACCCGATGTTGATGTGGTCGGTACAGCACGCGATGGTATTGAGGGCTTAGAGGTCATTAACAGGACACAGCCGGATGTGATTTGTACAGACTTTCTCATGGAAAACATGGACGGTCTGGAATTGACCCAGCGCGTCATGGCTGAAGACCCCCGACCCATTTTGGTCATCAGCAATTTTGTGCAAAAGAAAGATGTTGATAATGTCTTTCGCCTGCTGCAAGCTGGGGCGGCTGATGTTTTCCCCAAACCTTCCACCGATTCGCCTACCGATTACGAGCAACTCAAAAGCGCTCTGGTTACCAAGATCAAAGTCCTTTCTAGTATGAAAGTGACCGCTAAACGACCAGGACAGTCAATGAGCGCCAAGCCGATGACATCCGGGGGATACTCTGGAAATCAACCGCTGATGACGAATGTCAGCTCTCGTGTCAAGGCGATTGCGATCGGTGCTTCCACAGGCGCTCTGCCCGCCATCCAGAAAATTGTTTGCCAACTGCCAGCAAACTTCCCATTGCCGATCATTTGTACGGTACACGTCAGTACAGGTGTTTTGTCAGGATTGGTCAATTGGCTGTCGAGTGAATGTCCGTTGAAGGTGAAAATTGCTGAAGTCGGCGAGACTCCCGCACCAGGAACCGTTTATTTTGCGCCAGAGAAAAACGATCTAGAATTAGACGCTTGGGGCAAGTTCATTTATACAGACTGTCCAGAAACAAACAAGCATTGTCCCTCGATCACAGCCACGTTCAAATCCATCGCCAGGGTCTATGGCAAGGCAACTGCGGCGGTGTTATTAACCGGGCTGGGTCGTGACGGTGCAGAAGGCTTGCAGGCCATTGCTCAAGCAGGTGGCATCACAGTCGCCCAAGACGAGAAAGCCGGTGGATCGTTTGGCATGGTTAAAGAGGCGATGAGCTTAAATGCTGTGCAGCAGGTGATGACTATTGACAAAATTGCTCCTTTCTTGTTGAAGACCGTATCCGGATAACTAGCAGACTCGGTTTGACTAACCGACTTCATCGCTCTTGCTAGAGAATATTCCCAAAACCCAGATTTTGTAGAGGCGTTAACGTTAGAAAGAGCGGTAGCGCCCTTTTTCTATTCGGTTTCAATCCCCCCACTGAATTTCATGCTCGTAAAAGGCTTTGAAGGATTTGGGGCAGGAAAGTTGAAATCGGGTGTGTTTGGCCTCCACACCCTCTTGAAACCGATTGTGAATTGTTTCGGATCGTTTATACAGTCGCTTGTATATTGCTAGGTTGGGGCAAATTACTACCAGTTCGGTTAAGCCGTTGTTGTGGCTGGTGATTCTCCATTCACAATGGCTAAATAGGGCTTTGAGAGAACTGTCTAGCTTTTCATAGAGGTCTTGTCGCTGCTCTCTGACAGCTGTTAGCTCTCTGGCTAGAGCCAAATCTTCTGGTGAAAGCGGAGACGGTTGATCGAGGTTGTCTTGACTCATGACTTTTCTTACCAGTTGGGCGGGGTGCTAAATCCTCCAAGCCGATCATAGAAAAGATAAGAATGTGGAATTCGGAAGAATCCTTGGCTCAAGTTGGCGAAATGTAACAGAATGCAAACTATAATGAGACCCAGAGAACACTTATCAGCACCTAACTAAGAGTATTACCATCACATGCGAGTTGCGATCGCTGGAGCAGGTCTAGCAGGACTTGCCTGCGCCAAATACCTTACCGATGCGGGTCACACCCCAATTGTTCTAGAACGCCGAGACGTTCTGGGCGGAAAAGTTGCAGCCTGGAAAGACGAAGACGGAGACTGGTACGAAACCGGTTTACACATTTTCTTCGGTGCTTATCCCAATATGCTGCAACTGTTCAAGGAGCTGGATATTGAAGATCGATTGCAGTGGAAAGAACACACGATGATCTTCAACCAACCGGAAACACCCGGTACTTACTCCCGATTCGACTTTCCGGATTTACCTGCACCGATCAATGGCATTGTGGCGATTCTTCGCAACAACGACATGCTGACTTGGCCGGAAAAAATTCGTTTCGGTTTGGGTCTGATTCCAGCCATCATCAACGGGCAGAAGTACGTGGAGGAGATGGATCAGTACTCTTTCTCCGAGTGGCTCAAAAAACAAAACGTGCCGCCACGGGTGGAGAAGGAAGTCTTCATCGCCATGTCCAAGGCGCTGAATTTCATCAACCCAGACGAGATTTCCTCAACCGTCATTCTCACCGCCCTGAATCGCTTCCTTCAAGAAAAGAACGGTTCTAAGATGGCGTTTTTGGATGGTTCTCCGACGGAGCGACTTTGCCAACCGTTGGTCGATTACATCACCGAACGGGGTGGGGAAGTGCGATTGAATGCGCCGATTAAAGAATTTTTGCTCCATGCTGATGGTACGGTGCGGGGGTTCTTGATTCGCGGCTTGAATGGGGCAAAGGATGAAGTTCTAACCGCTGATACCTATGTGTCGGCAATGCCGGTAGACCCCTTGAAGGTAATGCTCCCTGAGCCTTGGCGTGGGATGGATTTCTTCAAGCAGCTCGATGGGTTAGAGGGCGTCCCTGTAATCAACTTGCATTTGTGGTTTGACCGCAAGCTGACGGATATCGACCATCTGCTATTTTCGCGATCGCCGCTACTGAGTGTCTATGCCGACATGAGCAACACCTGCAAGGAATATGCCAATCCCAACCGATCCATGTTGGAACTGGTACTAGCACCAGCCAAAGATTGGATTAACAAATCTGATGACGAAATTGTAGATGCCACAATGGCTGAGTTGGAAAAACTCTTTCCCCAGCACTTTGGCAGCGAAGACTCCGCTAAACTGCTAAAATATCACGTCATCAAAACACCGCGATCGGTCTACAAGGCAACACCAGGACGCCAACAGTACCGACCCTCGCAAGTGACGCCAATTGCCAATTTTTACTTAACTGGCGATTACACCATGCAACGTTACCTAGCGAGTATGGAGGGTGCCGTACTTTCTGGTAAGCTGACAGCGCAGGCTATTGCCAGAAGTCAGGAGAAAGGCGTCAGTCGTCAGGAGTCAGAAGTTCAACTCGCTCCTACACCCTAGTCCCTCAACCTTAGCCCTTAGCTCGCCGTCTGCTACGAATGCTCCAACTGTCTTACTCTCCACGCATGAGAACGCTGGCCTCCCAGTCGGAAGCTTACGAATATTGCCGCCAAATTACGGCAAAATACTCCAAGACGTTTTACCTGGGCACGCTGCTGATGCCAGAGGAAAAACGTCGCGCGATTTGGGCGATATACGTCTGGTGTCGTCGGACTGACGAACTGGTGGATGGTCCCCAAGCTGGCTTAACGACACCTGAGACACTTGATCGCTGGGAACAACAGCTAGAATCCGTTTTCGCGGGACAGGCAATAGACGACCCCGATGTGGCTTTGGTCGATACATTGCAACGCTTCCCACTGGATATTCAGCCGTTTCGGGATATGATTGCGGGTCAGCGGATGGATCTGTACCGCAGTCGCTATGAGACGTTTGAGGAACTCAAGCTCTACTGTTACCGCGTAGCAGGAACAGTGGGTTTAATGACCAGCCCTGTGTTGGGTGTGGACAGCTCAGTTGGCAGAGCGCCCTGGGATTGGCAGCAAGCCGATTATAATCCAGCAGAAGAAGCGATCGCCTTAGGCATTGCCAATCAGCTCACTAACATTCTGCGGGATGTGGGAGAAGATGCTCAGCGGGGTCGGATTTATCTTCCTTTGGAAGAACTGGCGCTGTTTGACTACACCGAAGAAGACTTACTTAATGGTGTTGTTGATGACCGTTGGCGCGAACTCATGCGCTTCCAAATTCAACGGGCACGTAAGTTCTTCAACGAGTCAGAAAAAGGCATCCGATCACTCACTCCTGACTCCCGTTGGCCTGTTTGGGCGGCATTGATGCTCTATCAAGGCATTCTCGATGTGATTGAACACAACCAATACGATGTCTTTAGTACAAGAGCTTACGTTCCCAAACCCCAGAAGCTGCTGACCTTGCCTGTTGCATGGCTCAGAGCCCAAGCCCTTTAGACTGGGTTAAAGCGGCTTGCACGAATCTCAGGAAAACTTGACTAGAAAGACTTGGCACTCGGCAGCAGATTCTATAGCCCTACACCGACGGGAATAGGAGAAGGTTTGCTCTCTTGCCAAGCTTTCTGAGTCCAAATTTCCTTGTTGGAAGAAACATTGGACGGTTTGAAATAAAACGGATGGGGTGGCTCAGAGGAATAGGAAGCAGAACCATTTTCCTGGGACTTCACCAAGCTAACTAACCAAGGTAAAAAGTCCAAAATTTCTTCGGGTAGTAGAGTTAACTCGAAGTCCCAACCCTGATTCATTCCTCGACAACCTCTTCTCCACTTGGCGGCTGTTGCTATACCGCCTCCCTTGTTCACAGACACCCGCAGAATAAATGGGCGTTCAGGGAGTAATTCATCTGGGGCTTTATAAGCAAAAACACGTAAATAATTGAACCGTTGTCGGTCATCTATCCAAAATGCGATGGGGGGATTACCCGTAGATGGATGACTAGTTGTAATACTCACGGACATATTCATCGCTGCGGCGAAGCCAGAGTAGAACTCCCGTCTAAGCTGAGAAATCACACGTATTGCTTCTGGAGTCATAGTTAAACCTTTGAGAAATATCGCCTCAATCGCTCTGTTTTGAGTTTCTAAAAAACAGATTCATTCACCTAGTTTTATTGAAGACGGATTTCATTTGAATCGATACTGTCTCTTACTCTGCTTATGTCTGGCAATTTCTTTACGCTTACGCTTTTGAAGAGGTGTTTCAAAGTGACGATTCTTCCTCATATCTGGGAATATTCCGGCTTTGGAAACTTGTCGCTTAAATCGACGGAGGGCTGATTCAATCCCTTCGTTTTCGCCAAGAATGACTTGGGTCATCTTCTCTCCTTGTGTCATTGACAATCTAAAATTTTTAAGCCTAACCCCCCGGAGGCTTTACTCATAGCATTAGCGGAGCTACGTTGGATAACGCGGCGAGGGAGTCACCCTTTGGTCTAGCCAGCGATCGCGTCATGGGGCGTGCTAAGTATAACGTCCATTCAGACCTTTGAAGCTAGCGGAGCCTTAGGGTCATACTAAAGTTTTGAGCGAAAACTGAGCCACTCCAAAGGTGTGATCCATCCAAAATCCGTTTCACTGAACACTTAGGGTAGGAAGATGGCAAGAAATCGACTCTTTTTCTCACTGGAGAAGAGTTCGCGCTCCTGAAACACCTGCTATAAACCATCCAGTAAGCCTGAGTTTAAAAAAGGGTAGATTCTTTGTCTACCCTTAAGACCTCAGAGTTAAATTTTGAATCTTGAAGCTTAATTGTAGTTGCGTCTTGAAGATCTGCCTGAATTCCCCCAGTTCCCCCCCCCACCAGAGGATCTTCTGTCTTCGCGAGGCTTAGCCTTATTCACTTTCAGGTCACGGCCCATCCACTCCGCACCATCAAGAGCCTCAATCGCAGCAGTTTCTTCTGCCTCTGTTCCCATTTCTACAAAAGCAAACCCTCTGGGTCTCCCGGTTTCTCGGTCGGTAGGCAATTGAACTCTACTGACCGTTCCATATTCTTTAAAGATTTCGCCGAGGTCTTCTGCTGTAACCTCATACGATAAATTGCCGACATAAATTGACATGGAGGTTCTCCAGAATCAGTGGTGTAGAGAACTAGATTCGGAGAGTGGCTTGTCTGTACTCAAGTGCAAACTACGCAGCCGAATTTAATGTTCTGTCGGGATTGTAACACAGATGTGAATGAACCACCTTGCAGCGTTTGAGGAGCATAGGCTTCCATCGCGTCGAGGCCGACGCACTACACTAGGCCACCTTGGCAGAAGTTTTTGACCACTGTTAAGAGGAGGGGAGTGGGGGAGAGATGAGGAATTGAGAACTCCTTTGCTATTTCGGGTACTTGATAGTACAAATGCACTATCAAGCATTAGCCACGTACCCGCTTTCTCACGATGAAAGAACTACAAGCCGGAATTCAACTCGTTCGGAGTAAGTGCATTCAACTGAATCGATATCCTGTGTTTAAAAAGAAGGCATTGCCGCCCGTAGCAGTGGAATCGTTGCCACAAAAGGCTAAGGTTTACCAAAAATCGCTTTTGTCTTTCCCGGTGACGCCTCCAGCAGGGATACGGCAGCGAACAACTCAGGGGTTGAGACGCCTGAAGAATCAGGCAGAACGGCTCAATCAGCTTTCAGCGGAGTTAGAAGCGGCGGTATTTGAGTTTAAAGCGATCGCATCTGAAGTGAACCAAGACTGGAAAGCCGTTCAAGCCATGCAGGAACCGAGGAGTGCGATAGCGGATATTTGTAAGTACCAGGCTGTGCATGTCCCACGCGTTCAACAAAAATCCTCTGGTTCATTTGTGATGACCTCACAAAGGGTGGATTTATTCCAAGCGGAACGGGAAGCTGAATTACTAGCACAAACATTGCGGCGTCGAACGAAAAAAAAACGACACAAGGGTTAGGGTCATTGGATGAGAACTTCCTAGGGTGGGCATTGCTCACCCTACTTGCTTTTTCTCAAGATTTAGTGAGTCTCAATCAATTTTGAAAGTTGGGTACCCGTTATTTTAATCGGTAATAGTTTGTGAAATTTTTTTAAGGTCACCGATGTGTTTCGGTTGGGCTGGGAACAAAAAACGAGGGTTTTACATCTTGCATCAAAAGTAACCCTCACCCTCACAATGAGCAATAGTTTAGGAGAGGTTTGCCAAATGGAAAATCTTTCTGAGGACAGAAACTTTTGAACCCAGAGATATGCCAACCTAGAGCTTGTTGACCACTGCTGATACTTGAGAATTCATAATATAGATTTTGGAAAAAGTTTATTTTCAAGTATGCAAGGTGCAGCGAAGCAAATTTGAAAAGTTTCTTTTGACACTACCTTTTCTATTTTGAATCACTACAGGTACTCGCCCCCGGACTGAAAGGAAAATTGGCAATAGTGAATGAGTCAAGACTCAAGAAATAGAATTAATCTTAAATTTAGGTATTAGTAATAACTGAAATTGGGTAACAATTGAATTACCCGTATGAGAATTCTTGTCCCGCCCCGGCCTAATCGTGAAAGTTTAATCATATCGGAATCCATGCTGACGCTACAAAAATTCCCATCCCTAATCCAATGAGATCAGTGGATTTTATCCTGTCAGGAACCAAGCGTATTTTGCCCTTTTCCTGTGAAATCTACTCCTTACTCGATCTATGAACTCGAAGTTTTAACTCCAGGCCAGTTTTTTTGCCTAGTGAGAATGGTGCAAGATCGGAGTAATAACCCAAATCAGCCATCAAGATGTTTACTAACAAGAGCAAATTCCTGTGGGATAACCCTACTCAGATGAATTACGGCCTTGCCATAACGGATGTCGATGGGGATGGCTCCTTCGAGTTATTTGTGGCGGGGTTTAATGGCCCGAATCTAGTGCTGAAATACAATGGGCAGGGATTGGTCAACATTGCAGATGAAATCCTAGCCGATGCTGGACGCCAAGCCATTGGTGTTGCGGCGGGTGACATTGATGGGGATGGACGGGAAGAAATCTATGTCCTCAATATAGATACGTTTGCTGGGGGAAAAGGAGTGGGCGGTGCCCCTTGGGGCGATCGCTTATTTGACTACCGAGATGGCAAGTGGGTGGATCTATTTTCCTTACCCGAAAATCAAAACCTGCTCAATCTCACTGCCGGTCGTTCCGTAGTTTGTGTAGACCGTAAGGGAACTGGACAATATGGCTTCTTTGTTGCCAATTACGGCGTCCCAATGCGGTTATATGAACTTAATGAAAAGGGTCACTTGGTTGATGTTGCACCAGAAGTGGGGCTGGACTTAACCACCGGTGGGCGTTCTGTTATTTCCCTACCCTTGGTTTCCGATCACATGGATATTTTCGCCGTCAATGAACATGGACGAAACTTTTTGTTTTGCAACCAAGGCGATGGCACGTTTAAAGAGATGGCCCAAATGGCAGGTATTGATGACCCGGATCAAAATGGTCGTGGTTTAGTGGCGTTGGATGCTGATGGAGATGGTCGATTCGATCTGGTTTACGGCAACTGGCTAGGACCCCACCGGATGTATTTACAAGGAGTACCGGGGCACTTTAAAGATGTTGCCCCTCCCGAAATGGCAATTCCCTCTCCGATCCGCACGGTGATTAGCGCCGATTTCGATAATGATGGGTATGAGGAGTTGTTTTTCAACAATATAGGTGAACCCAATCGCCTGTTTGCTTATCGGACAGGGGCTTGGAAAGCCATCGATACAGGGGAGGCTTGGGAACCAGACGGAGCCGGTACGGGTGCGGCGGTGGGTGATTTAGATGAGGATGGTCAACTTACACTTTTCATCGCTCATGGAGAAACCACTGTCCAACCGATCACCTTATATTCCCCACCAGACAATGGTCATGCATGGCTTAGGGTACTTCCCTTAACAGAGCGAGGAGCACCTGCACGAGGAGCGATTGTTACCTTAATTGGGGAAAAACAAACCCAACGCCGAGTCATTGATGCGGGCAGTGGTTATCTGTGCCAAATGGAACCGATCGCGCATTTCGGTTTGGCTGAGCATCCGGTTATTAAACAAGTTGAAGTGCGTTGGCCGGATGGAACAACTGCCAAAATCTCCTCACCGAAGGCGAATCAGCTAATCCGAGTGCCCTATCCTTCTGCCTAAGCCCATTTCGTGACTACCTTTGAACACAGGGGAACCGGAGCTTTAGTAAGGCTCAGGATGGCACAGATTTTTGCGAGTTAGTGATTTCTGCCTGGGTGCACTAGCGAAAAAACACAGGTAGACAAAACCGAAAAATCTCTTGTTTGAGCCTAAGTTTGAGAGGTCTCAATTGACAATCAAGTACGAGTCGTCAAGATTCCCAGACTTATCCGTAAGGCAGAGAAGAAGGTCGCTCAAAACCGACTACAATATTTAGTCCTAGACGAGCCTCACAGGTGGTAAGTTATTTGAAGCTATCTTCGGCTTATTTTTGTTGGCCTTCTTACCGCTCCTTCAAGTTATGAGTGAAGAAAAATATAGAGGAGGGTCGATCTTTGAACAAACTAGCTCAGAAATTCTTTTTGAAGAACTTCCTTCAGACACGAAACAATGGGCTGAAAGTTTGCCTTGGGAGCAACGCCGTCATCTTTTGTTATTGTGTCATCTCATCTGTGTATCCTCTCCAGAGATACAAGCTGAGTTCTTAGATAATTATACGGCGGATGGGTTGGTTTCCAGAAAACTTCAGGATAGAGACACTCAATATACAGTCAAAAAATATTTAGATAAATTTGAGGTTGAAACCGAACTCAATGAATTGGTACTCCGGAGTTATATTAAACAATTTTATGTTCATTCGGCTCAAGATCTACGTAACCAACCTGAATTTTATTTTAAAATCGTCTTTCGTTTGGTGATTAGTACCGAGGAGCAAAACAATATTTTGAATTATATTTTGGGTTTTGAACTCCTCAAGCTGATGTTCCAAATGAGTTGGTTGCAGCACGAGAGGTTATATCAACTTCAGAGAAATCAAGAAGATTTTATTAAGCTTTATATTAAACCGATTCAATTGGCTCATCAAATTAACGGAATAATTATACCAGAACACCGAAAAGAATTCTTTTCTAAACGAGATTATTTTGTCAAAAAGCCCATGCTCAGCCCTAAAAAATTAATTCAGTTAGTTATGGCAACTTTTACAACAGATATAGTCATAGATTTGGGATTTGCAATTATTCGTGACCCAAACTTTTTAGGATTTGATTACGAGTATATTTTTCATCCTGAACCTGACGGAATTTTTCCAGATTAACGATCTCACTAGGGATGGGCAGGGGAACACACGAAAATTTAGAGATGAGATCTCCTCACCCTTCTTTAATTTTTCCCCTTTGAGATGCTCCTAAGGGCAGCGAAGGTCTGTATCTTGATTGATACAATTTGGGTTAAAACAAGCTATGTTTAAAGTACTGAAACTCCCTAACCGCAGCGCATTCAAAATCCTTGGATGCAAAAGGTATCAGGCATAAGAGAGAGTATTAATACTTCATTAATAGTTCATGAATATAGAAACCCTATAACTTCCTGGAAAAGTATAATGGAGGTTTGGGTTAATTCACCAAAAAATGGGGTATTCCGTTGTTGGCGTCAGTGCTACAGACCAACGAGAAACCCCAACTTTCACATCAGTTTTATCCAGGGAGTCATATTAGCTGTGGTCTTAGAAGTATCCGAGCGCCTCTACGAAGCCAAAACCCAAGAAATCGCTAAACAACTTTTGGTAGCCACACGGGAAAAACGCTCCTTTTTTGCCCAGGTGCGCGACCAAATCCGCTGGGATGATAAGTTGCTCGATTGGGCGATGAGTAACCCTGGTTTGCGGGTGCAGCTATTTCGCTTCATTGACACTTTACCCGCATTGCGGAGCAAACCAGAAATTGCCCGTCATTTGCAGGAATATCTAGGCGATGAATCCGTTGAACTGCCATCCGCCCTCAAAGGAATGCTCAACTTTGCCCAAGCGGATTCACTGCCGGGGCAAGTGGCGGCAACAACCGTGGCAACTGCCGTTGAAACATTAGCGCATAAATATATTGCTGGGGAAAATATCAAGCAAACCCTCAAGACAATTGAGCGCTTACGCAAGGATAAGATGGGGTTTACCCTCGACCTATTGGGAGAGGCGGTAATTACAGAAGCCGAGGCGCAATCTTACCTGCAAAGCTATCTCGATTTGATGGAGCAACTCACGCAGGAAGCGCAAAAGTGGTCACCGGTGCAAGAGATTGATTTTGCGGATGGAGAACCTCTACCACGAGTTCAAGTGTCCGTTAAGTTAACGGCATTTTACTCCCAGTTTGACCCTCTCGATCCTCAGGGTAGCCGAGAACGAGTGTGCGATCGCATCCGCACCCTGCTGCGTCGTGCCCAGGAACTCGGTGCGGCGGTTCACTTTGATATGGAACAGTATGTCTACAAAGACATGACCTTTGCCATCCTCAAAGACTTGTTGATGGAAGAAGAATTCCGGACTCGCACCGATATCGGCATGACGGTGCAAGCTTATCTACGGGATAGCGAGAACGATGCCAAAGCTTTGATTAATTGGGCTAAACAGCGGGGATATCCCATCACCGTGCGCTTAGTTAAAGGCGCGTATTGGGATCAGGAGACGATTAAAGCCGCCCAAAAAGATTGGCCTCAGCCGGTATATAACGATAAAGCCGAAACCGATGCCAATTATGAGACGATTACCCAACTTCTGTTGGAAAATCACGAGTATGTTTATTCTGCCATTGGTAGCCATAACGTGCGATCGCAAGCACGAGCAATCGCCATAGCCGAAACCCTCAACATCCCCCGCCGCCGCTTCGAGATGCAAGTGCTCTACGGCATGGGGGATCAACTGGCAAAAGCGTTAGCCAAGCGGGGGCATCGGGTGCGGGTGTATGCCCCTTATGGCGACTTGCTGCCAGGGATGGCTTACCTAATCCGGCGATTGTTGGAAAATACCGCTAATAGTTCCTTCTTGCGGCAAAACTTGGAAGAACGTCCGATTGAGGAACTGTTGGCAGCACCTGTGGTGGAATCGCCCCAACTCTCGCCTGAACTGAGAAAGGGGTTTCCCAATGTAGCCGATACCGACTATGCCGAGGAAGATGCCCGCAAGAAGGCGCAAGCCGCTTTGAAGAGCGTTCGTCAACGACTGGGTAAGACGTACTTACCTCTGATTAATGGGGAGTATCAAACTACATCAGATATCGTTGATTCTGTCAATCCCTCCAACCCCAGTGAAGTCATTGGGAAAATTGGACTCATTAGTGTAGAACAAGCAGAACAAGCCCTGCAAGCGGCGAAAGCAGCATTCCCAGGTTGGCGGAAAACCCCCGTTAGACAACGGGCTGGGGTGTTGCGGAAAGCGGCGGACTTGATGGAACAGCGCCGGGACGAACTCTGTGCGTGGGTGGTGTTGGAAGTTGGCAAACCCCTGCGGGAAGCGGATGCGGAAGTTTCGGAAGCCATTGATTTTTGCCGCTACTATGCCGACGAGGTAGAACGTCTGGATCAAGGGCATAACTACGACATTCCGGGAGAGAATAATCGCTATGTTTACCAACCCAGAGGCATTGCCGTAGTGATTTCTCCGTGGAACTTCCCGTTTGCCATTGCCACGGGGATGACGGTTGCCGCACTCGTGGCGGGGAATTGCACCTTACTCAAACCAGCTGAAGTCTCTACGGTGATTGCTGCCAAATTGGCAGAGATTTTGGTTGACGCAGGCATACCGAAGGGCGTTTTTCAATACGTTCCCGGCAAGGGTTCCAAGGTGGGTGCTTACATGGTGAATCATCCGGATGTGGATCTGATTGCCTTTACCGGTTCCCAGGAAGTGGGATGCCGCATCTTCTCCGATGCCGCTACCGTACAACCTGGGCAAAAGCACCTGAAGCGTGTCATTGCAGAGATGGGCGGCAAGAATGCCATGATTGTCGATGAAAGTGCAGACCTTGACCAAGCCGTGGCGGGTGCTGTGCAGTCGGCGTTTGGCTATAGCGGTCAGAAGTGTTCTGCCTGTTCGCGGGTCGTGGTATTGGAACCGGTGTATGATGCTTTTGTGGAACGGTTCGTGGAAGCGACGCGATCGCTCAATATTGGCCCCGCAGAAGCCCCCAGTACTCAAGTCGGCCCAGTGATTGATGCCACGGCACGCGACCGTATCCGAGAGTATATTGAAACGGGGCGTCAAGAGGCCAAAGTGGCTCTGGAAATGTCTGCACCCGATACAGGTTACTTCATTGGCCCGGTGATTTTTAAGGATGTTTCACCCAATGCCAAGATTGCCCAAGAAGAAATTTTTGGCCCCGTTGTGGCTGTGATGCGGGCGAAGAATTTTCAAGAAGCCTTGGATATTGCCAATGGCACCAACTATGCGCTGACGGGGGGATTGTACTCTCGCACGCCGTCCCATATTGAGCAAGCCTCAGTGGATTTTGAAGTGGGCAACCTTTACATCAACCGTACTATTACAGGTGCGATTGTGTCGCGACAACCCTTCGGCGGCTTTAAGATGTCTGGCGTCGGTTCCAAAGCGGGCGGGCCTGACTATTTGTTGCAATTCATAGAACCGCGCACCATTACGGAGAACATTCAGCGTCAAGGCTTTGCGCCCATTGAAGGAGTGGATTAAAGGTAAAGGGATTTGTCAAGTGAGAATAAATAATTGTCAGGGCGAACAACGGTTCGCCCTTTCTTTATGTTTCCTCAAGTTGCAAATTGTCGTAATACCCAATCCGGGTTAACTACCCTCTTTGCCGTAGGAGCATTCTGTCCTCACTGAAGCTCCGGTCTACCTTTCTTGGTTCATGAATCTCTTTAACGAGAATCAGTTCCTTGATTGGGAGCACCAATCACCTTGACTTCACCTCCAGGTGCTTCCGGTTCGGCACCTGGCTGGACATCAGTACCGGCTTCTTGACCGGTCATGCGATATCTCTCATCAAGCGGAGTGTTGCCGTCTTCTGTGGTTGGTATAGTGGTTTCGGTTCCAGGGTTATCTTCAGGAGCATATTTAGCGTCATCTTGTCGATTGTCTGGAGGAGTATGAGCTGTCATAATTTACATTTTCTCGCAATATGTTATTCCACAATCCTAATGTTTAGTTTTTCCTCGATGTTCTATCCTTAGACAGGACTAGCTCCATTACTAATTGAGGAGAAAATCTTGAGGGGCAACGAGTAAACTTGGTATTGGTATATAGAAGCACCCATCGGCTTAACATCTACGGGTGATTTGTTGTTTCACGCTCACATCAATTGACGTGGTGATATGGGGAACCTGTCTTTTGAGATAATGTGTAGCAACTCGCTTTCCCAGCACGATTCGATCGGCTAAGATTTTCCGTGTCAATGTCAATCGCCCCTCTAAAATCTAAAATCCCATTGTTTTCTCTACAGTCCAATGGCGATCAGAAGATTGATAAACTTTAACGCCTTCCAGACCCACTTGTTGCATCATTTGATTGACTTCATCTAGAGTGAACGCCGCATAAAGAGAATCACGAAATAACTGCGTTTGATGAGTATTGCAATCAGCCGCAACCCGATTAACGATCGCATCTAGATTTTCCTGAGAATCCGGTCGAAGTAAATCCCGCAGAAGAATCGCACCATTCGGCTTGAGAACTCGCTTGAGTTCCAACAAAAAAGGTAATGGGTTTGGCAGATGGTGGATGAGGCTATTGGAGACGACCATATCAAAGTGTTCATTGGCATAAGGTAGCTCCTTCGCATCCACCCATTCCAGTTGAATTTGTTGTTGCAAACCGGATTGCTCAACATTCTTTTGCCCCACATCCAGCATGGATTGCGCCAGGTCAATACCAATAATTTGCCACTGGGGACACTGTTTGCTCATGAGAATTGGAATTCGGGCAGGGCCAGTACCGGCATCGAGAATTAGCCCCTCTCGTGGCCCAAGTTCAATCGCTCGTTCGGCAAAGGCCGTATTAACTTCCAAAAAGTCCATCGCATCATACTCGATCGCCTCTTGTGGGCTATCCATGACTTCCGGTTCAGTAACTCGCTCCATTACTCATCTCCTCCAATTGCCAACCATGATCTTTAGTTAGATACCATAGGGTTTTTACCCCTGTTCAGATTAAAGAATCCAGAGCCGATCGCAAATGAGCGATTTCTTTCTCTAAATTACCCCCCTGAGCAGCATCGACCAGATTTTGTTGAGCGTATTCCTTCAGCAGAATCTTGGCTACTTTGTTGAGTGCACAGCGAACGGCAGCAATCTGCAATAGGACTTCCGGGCAAGACCGATTTGTTTCAACCATCTGACGGATAGCTCGAATGTGCCCCTCAATTTTGGCAAGACGACTGAGGAGATCCTGAGTTTGAGTTTGAGGCATAGATACCCCCCTAGGGGATATGGATATTTATATTCTACCGAAGTTACCGGGACAAATTTTCAGGTGAGTAGAGCCGCGATGGTTGGGAAATTAAAGGGGTTTTCAGTTGCCAATATTACAGGGTTTCGTACTTAATACTTAATACCTTAGTTGATAGCAAATCCGCTTTTATAAGCCCCCTGCTTCCCTTGCTTTCCCTGCTCTCCCTGCTTTCTTAAAAAGCGGATGGTTAACCCGGATTCGGTATGACTTATTCTTTCGTGCTGATTGCATAAGGGGTGATGGGGATAGAGATATAGATCTCTAAATAGATAGGGGAAAATTTTCCATGGGTGTGTATGGAAACACTCGTCTACATCAGGTACGTCTACTAGCTTGCGAACCCGTGCGAGCAGCGCAATCCTACTCAATTGATACCAATCCGGAGCCAACAAAAATGATAGCCAATGCACCTACTTTCGACACAATCATCGGCATCGATTACACCGTGACTCGTACCGCCCAAGGATGGGAACTCATCGTTTGGGAAGAGGCGACTGTAACAGAACAGAGAATTTGTCCCTTCCTGTGGAAGCTTAGATTGGAACTGCCCACAATCAATGAAGTCAACTCTACGCTACAAGCCATTGTGGGACAATGAGAGCCTGAAATAGCATCAAAGGTCAATCCTTCTTCTCACGCTCTTTGTACTCTTTAAGAAGTTGTGCGATTCGTTTTTGAATTTCGACGTGTCGTGATACTCCCTCGTAGGTATATCGGTTATAGCCATTGCGCTGAATTAACGTTTCGATATTGCGAGTTCTCTCCCCCGTATCGGGGTGAGTGGAAAGCCATGCAAACAACGGGCGATCGCGTTCCTCTTTCTCCAGCGTTACCATCAGGTTGTGCAATCCATCGGCAGCATACCCACTCGCCGCCAGAATCCTTGTGCCGAGAGCATCCGCCTGACGTTCCATATCCCGGCTATAGTCGAGGACGATGAGATTCGCCGCCGTGCCGCCTAAAGGGATATATTGCGTAATATTGGCAATCAGGTTTCCTTGAGTCACCAACTGAAACCCATGAGACAACACGGCATGAGCTAATTCGTGAGCCAGTAATCCCGCTAATTCCGCCTCAGAGCGGGTTTTCAAAATAGTACCCGCGTTAACAAATACCTTACCTCCCGGCAAAGCAAAAGCATTGAGCCGATCATCCATCACCACATAAAACTCGTATTCAAAATCCTTGCGTCCTGCTACCAGGGCGAGTTTATTCCCTACCTCACGCACGTAGTTGAGAACTTCTTCGTCTTCCATCAGCGGCAGTTGCCGTTTAGCTTGGTTGGCAACCGATTCTCCCACCGCTGATTCTCCACGCAGCAACATTACCGTCGAGTCAATCGCGGAAATGGGGCCAAACAAATTACCCGTGAACACAAGGCCAAGGGCACCCGTGATTGCATTAGCGATCGCATTTCCGCGTAATTCCCGACGCATATAATTGCGATAGCGCTCTAGATTTTCATCCGCCAACTGAGAAAACTCGCTACTTTGGGGATGCTCTGGATAGAGTAAGGCAAATTGTCTGGCACTAAGGGATGCCTCCAGCCACTTTTTCTGTTCACCCATGGCGGTAATTGTCGCTTTGAGTAACTCCGGTTCCTTGGGATACAGAGAACTGGCTCGCTCTAAGACTTGTAACGCTTTTTCGGACTGCTCATACTCTTTGAGTGCTTGAGCGTAGCGCAAATGGCCAGGAATAAATTGCGGAAACCGCTCAACTAAAGACTCCAGCGGCACAAAAATCTTGGTTTTCAGCTTTTGTTCTAACCCCTCTCCAGACATGCGCCAGTACACCGCACCGGCGGCTGGCAACTGGGCGGCGTCGTAAATTGGCTCGGATTGCGTTGTTTCCTCGGCGGGTTCGCCTGTGGGAAAAGGTTCTTTCGCGGCGCGATACAATTTCTGGGCGGCAGCCAACTGCCCACTCATAAACAGTTGATCCGCTTGGATTAGCTTTTCTTGGCGTGCGAGTTCTTCCGGACTGAGTTCTGGTGCTTGGGCATCGGCAGATTCTTCAGTACTGGTTTTGTCTTCGGAACTCTCTGTTTGGGTAGAGGCTGGCGTTTCCTCGGCAGTTGGTGCGGAGGGTGTTGAGTTAGGAGCCGTGTTGGGAATAACGATGGTTTCTGTACTCTCGCCCGAAGTCTCCCCTGTTGTTCCTGCGGGGCGAGTTGTCGGTGTGGTTTCCCCCACAGGAACCACAACGGTGGGCGGCACCTGTTCGGCTAC
Organism: Microcoleus sp. AS-A8; assembly: GCA_039962225.1. Classification (NCBI taxonomy): domain Bacteria; kingdom Bacillati; phylum Cyanobacteriota; class Cyanophyceae; order Oscillatoriales; family Microcoleaceae; genus Microcoleus; species Microcoleus sp. AS-A8. The sequence continues at coordinate 131,436 of JAMPKV010000010.1, read as the reverse complement.
AACGGTATCTGTGAATGATGGAGCCACTTGTTTCTCAATCGTCTTGTTCAGAGATTCTGCTAAAACAACGACGGTCGAATTTGGTAATAACAGACCGATGGCAATGAGCAAGGTGTTCCAGAGAATTTTCATAAGGATATTGTGGGGATTCACTGAGAAGATGAGAACTGGAAACTGAGGACTGAGTATACCTTCCTACTCAATATCTATTCCTGACTACCTATTACTCATTAACTATTAACCCCTCGTATTTTTACCTATGACTACCTCAAAAGAGACAGCTCAATTTGTCTATTTTCTCGGAAAATGTCACCAATGACATAAGTAGGTAGGGGGACGTAATTATTTTTCTTTTTTGGTTTGATTAAAGATAGGACGAACAGTTGAAGAGGACGCTTTTCATGTCGAATAGCAAAGATAAGGCGAGAGTGCATGTTACCTCTATTTTGATGGGGGCTTTATTTTTCGGTTTAGCAGTAGGATTACCTGTCGGATACTTTGCTCGTCAGTTGTATGGAGCCGCGCCTAATCCAAATTTAGCGACGTTGCAAAGAGAATAAGAGAAAAAAATCGCACAAGAGTGGATAGAGCCGTAGCTCATTCCAATTTAGTTTCGTTATATAAAAATAGGTGAAAAAAGATGAAGAAATCAGATAGCTTTTTAAATCTAGTATTTTGGGTTATTGCTGGAGCCGTTTTCGCCACAGGAGCTGTCGTTTTTAGTCCGAGAGCCGATAGAGCGCCAGAGAAAGCAACCGTTGTTCAGCCAGAAGCGCCCATCGCTTTAGAGCAACGAGAATAGGACTATGTTAAATTTCCGCCCAACCAGGAACGAGAAAAAGAGCGATCGCCTCTCAACCAACAAAACGGGTGCGATCGCCTTCTCAACTCCTAGAACCCCTAACCTAATCACCGCTTAACGACTCATATGTTCCTCTAAAATCTGCTTCGCCCGTGGCTTATAGATGAGATAAAACAACGTCTCAAGGTAACGCAACATATCCTCCCGATTTTCCTTAGAAGTATAGTTCCAGAAACCATAAATCCGCGCCAATGAGAGCAGTCGTGTGGTATGGATTTTCCAGGTATAAGTGGTAAAGACTCGCTCCATGCCCTTATTGGAAATTTCCTCCCAATAGTTGGGATTTTGGTCACACTTCGAGACAAAATCGAGAAGTTTTTGAGCCGTTCCTTCATGGTCAGTGGGGTTAATCAAAAACCCATTAACCTTATTTTGGATAATCTCCAAAGGCCCACCGAACTGAGTCGCAAAGGTGGGTAAGCCCGTAATCATCGATTCCAAAATCGTCAAACCGAAGGCTTCAAACAAGGCGGGTTGCACAAAAACGCCTCGGTGGTCAGCAATTACCCGATAAATCTCACCCGAATCCCCCTTGGGCAGGCGCACGCCTAGCCAGCGGATTTTACCGTGTAAATTGTACTCGTCGATAGTCCGGTAGAGCTTGACGATTTCATCTTTTTCTTCGTTGTCGTCAGATTCCTCCACGCGCAACTTACCGGCAACCAAAATTAGGTTACACCGCTCTTGCAACTCTTTGTTCTTACCAAAGATTTCCGCTAAACCGGTCATGTTCTTAATCCGGTCAAGGCGCGCCATCGAGAATAAGGGGCGCTTCGTTGGGTCATCCAGTTTGCCAAAAATATGGGCGGGGTCTTCTTGGGTAAACAGCAATTCTTCCAGCCGTTCGATCGCACTAGGAACTCGCTCTTCTGTGCGCGTATAGGGGAAGTAGACATTCTCATTCACCCCTGGTGGCACAACGTTGAACTTAGGCGAAAATAGCTCAATCCCATTCACAACATGATACAAATCGGGCATCGTGAAGCACTTATAGGATTCATACTGACCGATGCTATCCGGTGTCCCTACAATCTCCTGGTAAGTACTACTAATGACAAAATTGGTGGCATTCATGGCAATTAAGTCAGCCGTGAATTGCAATGAAAAGTGATACTTCTCCTCCAACGCTTGCCAGTAGAGGTTGCTAAACAAGTATTTGGATTTTTCCAGGGCGTGGGCAACGATGCACTGAGTTACTTGTAGCTTTCGGGCCAGCAGGAACGCCACCAAGTTTCCATCGGTATAGTTACCAACAATCAGGTCTGGACGACCTTGGAACTCTGCCAGGAGTTCTTTTTCTGCATCAATCGCATAAGTTTCTAGATAAGGCCAAATTTCAAACCGCGAAATCCAGTTCTGGGTCACCTTGGGATTGAATTCCCGGAACGGCACCCGTAAAATCCAAGCATTATCCGTGCCGTGGACTTTTTCTAGGCGTTCGTTACACCGCGTACCATCACTATTCTGAATTAGGCGGCTGAGGATGATGACTTTGGGCTGAACGCCCAATCCCTCTAATCCCGCGAGTTTAATATCTTCTTGTAACTGCTTTTCTAAACTCCTGGCTTGGTCGAGGACGTAGACCACCTGACCCCCGGTATCAGGACGCCCCAAAACCCCTTCTTGCCCAAACCAACCGTGGATAGAGACAAGGACGATGCGAAAGATCATCGGAATACGGGAGATGAACTTTTCGAGTCCCTCATCATTGGGAGAGTCCAGCAGTTCATCGAGAATCTCTAGCGTCTCCCGCACACGAGAGGCCGTATTGCCCCATCCCGCTTCAAAGCCCATTTCTTGGAGTTTAAAGCGAAATTCTTGAAAGGACTCATCATCGGGGCGATCGCTCACAAATTGTAGCGCCCGCTTCACCTGATCCGAGAGTTGCTGTTGGTTTGTAATTCGCCCGTTAATCAGTAGTTGCGTCCCCTGGAACTGATGCAATCTCAGGAAGGTATACAACGACTCCAACCACTGCCGGGGGTCTTGAAACAGCTTACTAGACAGGTAACGGTTGAGGAAGCGAACGCCCTTGCCGATGTTTTTGGGGTCACGAATTGTCGGACTGTAGTCATAGAAAGACTGGAAGTCGAGTTCCAGAACGTCCCCTTCTGTGGGATGGAAGTGATTGACGAAGCGATCGCGCAGATCCAGCAGTTCTTGCACCGTGATCGACTCAACGGTCAAGTCTTCTAAAACCCGGTAGACATCTTGAGAGGCAATCTTGGGTCGGATGATCAGGTAGAGGCTCTCATTATCCAGAATGATTTCCTGGGTATAATACACCAGTTGCCCCAGGTGGGAAGATTGAAAAAAATTTTCCGGTTTTTTGTGGCTGGCGCAGTATTCACTAAAAGCAGCAAGAATATCGTTTCGCAGTAAATACTTTTTATCGGAGGTACGTAACTGGCTAGCGAACTGCCGGAGATCGCTTCTCTCGTCACTTTCAAGAACGTCCTGGATCAGATTGATCATTGCAACTCCCAAAGCGCAAAATAGAACAGTGATAACAACAATTTACAAATTGCTGTCCAGAAAGCGTATTCCCTGAGATAGATCAACACATATTCAAGAGGGCAACGGTCAGAGAGTGTAAAGTTGCCCATACTTTCGCCGGATATAACGAATAAATGGCTCGATGCGTAAAGATGCACCGGTCACACTCCTGATCAGTTCCGTTGCTGTGTATTTGCAACCGTGTTGGTAGATTTTATTTTTCAACCAATTATGGAGTGTAATACACTGTCCTTGCTCTATGTCTGTTAAGATTTCTGGATGGTCAAGGATGGCGGCCTCAAAAAATTGAGCGCTCAGTAAATTGCCCAAAGCGTAACCTTGGAACATCCCGCCAATTTGACCGGTGTACCAATGAACATCCTGTAATACACCGTCGGTATCCGTTTCTGGGATAATGCCCAAATCGGAGCGATAACGTTCGTTCCAAGCTTCGGGGAGGTCTTTCACTTCCAGACTACCTTCGAGCATTTGTAGTTCTAAGTCGAAGCGAATCATGACGTGCAGATTGTACGTGACTTCATCGGCATCCGTCCGAATCAGTGATCGCCCCACTTTATTAATCGCCCGGTAAAATGTGTCCAGAGAAATCTCTCCCAACTGAGCAGGAAAGAAAGCCTGTAACTGGGGATAATAATATTTCCAGAAGCCTAGACTCCGTCCCACCAGATTTTCCCAGAGTCGAGATTGGCTCTCGTGGACGCCGGAGGATGTCCCCGCCGCCAGGGGTGTGCCTTCATACTCCAAATTGATGCCTTGCTCGTACAGAGCGTGTCCCATCTCGTGGATTGTACTAAACAGAGCTTGGCCTAGGTCGTTCTCATAGACGCGGGTGGTAATTCGCACGTCGCCGATGGAGAAATTGGTCATAAACGGATGGTGCGTTTTGTCTTGACGCCCCCGGTGAAAGTCATAACCTAGCTGTTCAAGTATCTTGAGGGTGAAATCTAACTGCTGAGCTTCCGGGTATAACTGATGTAAACCGCTATCATTGATAGGGGGTTGGGACGTAATCGCTTCCACAATGGGTACGAGTTCGTTTCGCAAATCGGCAAATAGCGAGCGCAAAAACGATGCCTTCATGCCGTAGTCAGCAAAGTCAATCAGGGGATCGGCGATATGTTCGTAACCCGGGAAAAAATTTGCCAATTCGCGGCTCAAGTCCAGGGTTTTTTCCAGGTAAGGCTCTACCGTTGCAAAGCTGTTGGTCGGTCGCGCTACCACCCAGGCTTCGTAAGTTTGTGTCCGATGCATCGAGAGTTGTGCCATAAATTTCGCTGGCACCCGCACCGCTATTTCGTAATTGCGTCGAGTAACGCGGATCAGGCTAGCTTCATCGGAATCGTAGGGTAAACTTTCTTCGTAGGGGCGCAAATCTTCCAGCAGTTCGCCCACCGCCGACTCGGTAAATTTACTGTGAGAGATTTGTTGCAGGGTGGCTAGCTGGCGTCCACGAGCTGCGGCACCTCCAGGAGGCATATAGGTCGCCTGATCCCAGTAAAGGAGGGAAGCCGCGGCTTCGATATCATGGATTTCAGCGAGGCGCGTTTTAAGTTCTAAGAGTTTCGGTTCAGTCTTTTCGATAGTCTGCATAGTTGGGGGTTGATGCTGAATTAATCGTTTTCTTAGTTGATGCGTTGCTTCGCAGATTAGGTCAATGTACACCTGACGACCGAAATGTCAAATCATCCCACACTGGAGAGGTTTGCAGCATTGCAAGCACAAAGCGCCAACAAGCTGCGCTTGACCTTTAAAGACGGCTCTACTGCCAATGCTTCATCCAGCAGGGAGTGTGCTCACCCTGACAAGGCTTGAGACTAGGAACTGGCCTGTCGGTCAGTTCCTCCCAACAGCAAACGCACTCTAAGCGTGAGGGTTTGGAAGATCTAGAAACTATTATTGTGCCACCTCTACGAGAAATACGGCACAACTCTTTGGTTAATCATTCTCACCCTGAATTAAAACCTGAAATCGTTCGTCACCCTGAATGCTGCCAAAATTTGCCTCTATTCTTACCAGGTGTTGGTATTCATCAGGATTTAAATGGGTGGCCGATTACTAGGAATGAGAGGTTGCTAGATCAACGTTACTATGCCAAGCATAACAGGAAGCACTGTCTGAGTCGCTGAGTTGATCGCCATTGAAAACGGGCACCGAGCATAGTAGTCTCTCCCTCCCCCACTCCCCCACTCCCCCACTTCCCCAATCCTCCACTTCTGCCAGAATAGACTACTCCTCAGATTGGAGAACTTTCTGCAAAAAGGGTGAGAGTTCGTTGTTTAATTGACCGGCTCGAACAAATTCGGCGTAGGTATCCGCTTCAATCGCGAGCAGTTCGTCTCGTAACTGTTCAATGGCATACTCCTGCATTTGAGGATATTCTCGCTTTAACTGGTTAATTTCTGCTTGCAAGCTATCCAGTTGCCCTTTCACTAAAGCCGTTTGATAGCGATAAAACTCTGGCTCAATTTCTGGGCGTTTGTCTACCTGCTTGAGACGATCAAGGACGCGCAACAGAGCTGCTCGACGTGCGATCGCTTCGGTATACTTTTGGCGTAGGGGTTCATTCCCTAAAAGATTCAATCGTTCGAGCAACGTCTTAGTGGTTAAACCCTGTACGAGCAAGGTAAACAGCACCACACCAAACACCGTGGCAATAATCTCTTCTCGTCCCTTTAACGCGGTGGGTAGACTCAACGCGAGGGCGATGGACACTGAACCCCTTAAGCCACCCCACCACAGGACGGTTTGTTCTCGCCAATCAATTTCAGATTTGACTAGCCAGTTACTCAAGCTGCCTAAGCTATAAATCGCGATCGCTCTGGTGACAATGACGGCTGCGATCGTTACAGCAATAGAATCCAAATTCTCTGCCAAACTGGCAAAGCGAATCTGATCGCCAATCAATAAAAAGACAATTGAATTCACAAAAAAAGCTAGGAATTCCCAAAACTCCGTGACAATCACCCGTGTTCGCGGGTTCATGCCAATCCGAGAGCCAAAGTTACCTAATATTAAGCCGCAAGTCACGACACCAATGACCCCTGACCCGCCGAATTCCTCTGTAACAATATAGGCACCATAGGCAGAAACGAGAGTTAACGACTGTTCGACTAACGGCAAGTCAAAGCGCTGGGTGAGATAGGAGATGCCAAAACCAATTAACCCACCGACTCCCAAACCAATGCCAACAAAGACAAAAAACCGAACAATGCTGACTTGAAGATCGAATTGTTCGATTCCCAAAGGAATCCCTACCAACAAGCTAAAGGCAACAACTGCTACACCATCATTGAACAGACTCTCACCTTCCATTAAAGTCGTGAGACGTTTGGGTGCACCGAGTTCTCGGAACAAGGCAATGACAGAAACGGGGTCGGTTGCTGAGAGTGTTGCACCGACTAACAACGCCGTTGGGAGTGATACGCCAACCAATTGATTGATGCCAAACGCTACACCCACCACGGAAATCATCACGCCAAAAATGGCAAATAGACTAATGGGGACTAAATTTTCCTTTAAACCCGACCATTTCAAGTTCCATGCGGCTTCAAATAATAGAGGGGGTAAGAAAATTGACAAAATGAGTTCAGGGGAGAGGTTCACCAGCCGCACATCGACTAAGGCCAAACCCAAACCAACAATCACCAATAGCAAGGTGTAGGGGATGTGACGAAACCAGCTAATCACTTGAGGTAGCGTGGCAACGCTGAGGGACACGGAAAGCACGAGCAGGAATTGCCTGAGATTGGCTTCAATTGCATTGTGTTCTGCAAGGGCTTCTATCGCCATACGCTAACTCCTGATGTTTGATTTTGACAAAACTTTGTTAAGGCTACTCAAAATTCTCAAAACTTATCCGTTCTAGAATTAAAGGAAGCGCATCAAAATCGCCTCTAATTGTGCAATGCCAATGGGCTTACTGAGGTATTCATTCGCACCGGCCTCTAAACAACGTTCGCGATCGCCGGCCATAGCCAGGGCTGTCACCATGACCACTTTCAGGTTCTTTGTGTCGGGTTCTCGGCGAAGTGCAGCTAATAAATCAAATCCGGTATAATCCCCCCTAAGCTGCACATCCATCAAAATTAAGCTGGGCTTGAACTGCCGCACCTTGTGCAAAAAGTCTTGACCATCGATTAAATGCTCAACTTTGTGACCGATTACCTGAAGATAGTCTTTCAATATCAACGCACTGCGCTCATCCGTTTCCACCAAAAGAATGCGGGATTTAGCCCACAGGGGACAGCTTTGTCCCTGAACGACTCCTGTCTGTTGAGGTAATGAGGGCAGAATACATTCTTCTAGCTGCCGATCTGGCAGACACAGAGTAAATTGACTCCCCTCGCCCAGGTTTGATCGGACGGTAACCTCTCCCCCATGTAACTGTGCCAAACTGCGGGTGAGAGCCAACCCCAAACCGGTGCCAGTAAACCGCCGATTTAGGCCACTATCTAATTGGCGAAATGGCTCAAACAACAGGGGGAGATGATGGGAGGCAATCCCAATCCCTGTATCTTCCACCGTAAAGCAAATCTCCTGGACACTCGTAGACTCGGCTATGCCGCTTACGCTACTGCTAATGGGTCGTTTGGTCACCCTTAACGAAACTTCACCGATGAGTGTAAATTTAACCGCATTGGATAGGAGATTGAGCAACATTTGCTTGCAGCGTCGCTCATCAGCAATCAGAATTCGGGCTTGCGGATCGATGTCCAGCTTTAGTTTTAACCCTTGCTCATGAGCTTGCTCCCGCACCATAGCTAAGCAGTAGTCGCACAAATCCTGGATATCCAATGGCACAAAAGTGAGTTGCTCTTTACCGGCTTCCACCTTCGAGAGGTCGAGAATATCGTTAATCAACGCCAGCAGATGTTCCCCACTACTCTGTATACAGCTCACATACTCTTTTTGCTTTTCATTCAGCGTGCCGAAGATTTCTTGGCGCATTAATTGAGAAAGTCCTAGCACGGCATTGAGAGGGGTTCGCAGTTCGTGGCTCATCATGGCCAGAAACTCACTTTTGGCGCGACTTCCGGCTTCTGCGGCCTCTTTGGCTTGGAGTAACTGTGTTTCCGTCGCTTTGCGATCGCTAATATCGTAGATTGTGGCTTGCAGGATTTTGCGCTTTGCCAGCTCAATTCGGGTCAATGTTACCTCGGCTGGAAATTCTTCACCATTCCGTTTGCAGTACATCCAGTCAAATCGGCAAGTGCCCTGAGAGCTCGCCTTCGTTATATACTCATTTGCCAGGGAGTATGAGTCTTCACCGTTGGGCTGCACGGCAGGTGAAAAGCCAATCAGGGGAACACAGGACTTGAGGAGAGAGGACGCAACGACAGGGTGATACCGTGACTGAGAGCATGGAGAATCCCCTACCTCCTCACGTCCCTGCCGGTATCTGCTTTCTCCCACTCTCCCACTCTCCGTGGGTTTGCCACAAAGCTGTTCGTGATGGGTACAACCAAATAGACGTAAGGCGGCACTATTGCCCTCAAAAATTCCATTTTCATCCAGCAAAATGACCGCCGTACTCGTTGATTCATACAGTGTGCGAAACTTAGCTTCCGACTCTCGTAGCGCTTGCTCCTGACGTGTACGGATCTGGGAAACACACCGCTGGGAGAGATTAGCCTTCTCTCTGGCAATCGCATGGCGTATGGATCGTACCAGTAGGTTCGAGTCCGTTTGATGTTTCACCAGGAAATCCTGGGCACCTTTTTGTAAAGCTTGAAGCGCGATTGCTTCATCATCCCAGTCATTGAACACCAAAATTGGGATATCCGGCGACACCCGGCGCAACTGCTTGATCATGCCTGCCCCTTGGGCATCTGGCAGTGACCAATCTAACAAGATTACCGAAATTGATGAGCTTCGGCTCAGGCAAGTTAAAGCTTCTTCCAGTCTCGAAACCTGTATCAGTTGAAAGGGAAATGTCTTAGCTGCCTGTAACATTTCTTGCACAAGACAGGCATCTTTGGGGTTATCCTCTACCAGCAAAATCGTGAGGGTTTCAGTCGGCATGAGAGTTACTCGGCGAGCAGCAAGACGATAATCAGCCAGAAATCTTAGAGCGATTTCTTTATAGTTTTGGAGCTGCTCTCGGTCACCCAAACAGATCGTCTTAGGAGTTAGCATTTACAGCCTGGGTATTTATCAGTATCCTGGCTGACTCCTGATGTTTTAAGGCTACCACAGGCAGCCGAGCTGCGCCTTTCCCTCGTCCTGATTAACCCAGCATACCAAGGGATGATCCCGCTCTGTGCCAATCCCGACTGGCCACGACTGACCTGGATTTTCCATATTTCCTTCCCTGCCTAACTGGATCAGACCATGTTGTTTCCTGTCGTAATCGAAAATGTATCTAAATTTTGTATCCTATCTCACCACCTGTTCTTAACAGATCAGGCTAAGGTATGTAAGGGATAAAAAGAAACCACACACCAGCAGAGATACTCTTGCCGTGTAATCTGAGTGATTTCTTTGTGATCCCAAGCTTTCTTGCACTTTGGGTCAGAAGTTTAAAAAACTTCATCCCTTCCCGTGTTCCCCCGTGAAAATTGCTGAGGAAAGCCAGCTTTAGTTATTATGGCAAGTTGCCAAATCTACGTGGGATGAGGCATAGAGTGTAAAGCCACATTTTTGCCCATTCTTCAAGATTTATAACGCCTTGAGGTTTGAATAAATGCTTGCTCAATCTACTTAGCTACTGCACTGTAGCGGGCTAATTTATCCAGCTTAAATAACTATCAAGATTAGGGGCTGGAGGGGTAAAAAGGGGTAGGCTTCCCCTGTGAAATTAGACGATGATGTGCTAGGGATCGATGAAATCGGGCCAAAGTTGGGATCGCTTAGATATACTTACTTCTTGAGATAGATGAGGAGGGAAGCAACAAAGATTTAAGTTAAGAAAGTTACGGAATGTGCCGAACCGATGGGAAGGCAAGCAATGAAATAAAATCAATCCAATCTTAGGGATTCGATATCAAAAATTAGTTTCAAGTAGTTTAGGAGAAACGGGCAGTCATTCAGCGCCCAAATCAGCGTTTTAAATAACTGGATTTTAAAATCAGGAGATAACAAAGTATGCGGGTCAACACTTGTCCTTGTTGTGGTAGTGTTTTACTGCGCCATGCGCGACGGAAAGGTGTCTATTGGTATTGCACCTCCTGCCATGAGGAAATGATTCCTTTGATGATGGGCCAGTTACCTATCAGCTCTGAACCGAGGAAAAAGCGATCGCAAACTTTACAGTCGGTCAATTCATAGCTATCTTTCTTTACCGTGCTGATTCAGCCAAAGGCGACAGGGCTTGCATGGCTTACACATCGCTTCTTTTGAGAGGATGAACTCACTCGTAATGGTCTGCGAATGTGGTTGATTCAACCTCACCTAGAAAAAATCCCTAACTACTGAGACTCAATAGTTAAAAACAGCGACAGGGCAAAAGTTCCTTCCTGGCTTGTAGAGCTAAGTGACTTCCCTGTCGCTTTTTTCGTTGTTCAGTTTCAATCCAAAAGACAGTCTGAACGGACACACCTCTTGAGCCACTCCCACGGATTCAATCCGTGGGATTCAGGCATCAGACAAGGATTGCAGTCTTAGACTGTCTGACATCCCCTACGCCTAGAGTTGAACTCCCAAATCCGACTTGTAGACGCCTTGCTTAAGGATCTAAATCATCTCTTCCCCTCCCCTAGTCCCCCATCCTCACGCTTAGCTCCGGTCCCCCTCCTTTAGGGAATAAGGGGGTTATCGAAACGGATTGAATATCATCCACCAGGGAGCGACCCTGCTAAAATCAGGTGGAATTAAGCTGAGGAGACACACCTCCATTGCTCGCTGCATTACTCTACGGTCAGGAAGATTTACGTTTGCAATCGGTTGCTACTCCCACCCCTGCGGCGGGTGAGGTTGTGATGAAAGTAGGCACCGCAACAACCTGTGGCACTGACTTGAAAGTTTGGCGGCGTGGGGGTCATGCCAGAATGTTGAAACCGCCCACCTTATTTGGTCATGAGGTGGTGGGTGAAATTGTAGCGATAGGAGTTGGGGTTACAGGATGGAATATAGGCGATCGCGTCGTGGCGAACAACTCCGCCCCCTGTATGTCCTGCTTTTTTTGCCACCGTCGCGAGTATTCTTTGTGTCCCAATTTGCTATTTAACAACGGCACGTTTGCTGAGTATCTCAAAATCCCAGCCCCCATCGTGCAACACAACCTGTTAGCTGTCCCTCCCGATTTGCCCAACGCCCTAGCCGCGATGACGGAACCCTTGGCTTGTGTCCTGCATGGGATATCCTGTTCTAATGTCCAAGCAGGCGATCGGGTTGTTGTGATTGGAGATGGAGCCATTGGGCTGATGTTCGTGGCGGTACTCGCGCATCAGTGTGGTGCCCAAGTGTTTCTGTTTGGGGGAAATGACAGCCGATTGCAAATTGGGGAACAATTAGGGGCATCTCGGACGTTTAATTATCATCAGTTGTCGGATGTACCCGCACAGGTGCGAGACTTAACCCAAGGATGGGGGGCAGATGTAGTGATTGAAGCGACAGGTATTCCAGCCGTGTGGGAAATGGCGATCGCATGTGGTCGTCCGGGTGCCACCATTAACCTATTTGGCGGCTGTCCTCGCGATACCACCATTACCGTCAGTACCGAACAGCTACATTACAACGCCCTGACTCTCAAAGGAGTGTTCCACAATACACCCGCCCATGTGCGCCAAGCCCTGGAGTTGTTGGCAAGTCGAGTCATCCCCTTTGAACGGCTAATCACTGACTATCGACCGCTTAAAGATTTGGAGCAGGCGCTTGAAGATATGAAAAATCGTAAGGCTATTAAGGTGGCTATTGAACCGGGGAGGCCGTGATGTTCACTCAAAAGTCAAACGTCAACCGATTTTGCAGTTGGGAATTGCGATGGGGAAAGCACAATCCTCCACAAGGCCAAAGGTCTAAACTCCTTTTCCCGCTTACCGTTTTCCTTTTCCCTTTTTGCTTTTTGCTTTTTCCTTCAATCGCCAACGCCCTACCCGGTCAAAGAACAGAAGCGGTTGCCGCCTGGATTAATGCCAACCCAACTCTACGACCCGCTATTGGAAATGGGTTGCGGGTGACCAGAAGCAGCACCCCCGCCCAGCGCTTTACCTTCCAAGCCTCAGTACTGCCTCCAGGTCGCCTCACGCTGGCGAAAGACCAAGGTACCATCCGCAGTGAACGCATGACTTTCTATGACATGATTAACGGCGTAACCCTTGAGCGGTTGAGGGAATCGTTACGGGCGATCTATGGCCCGACCGTTTATGAAGATTACGGTCGCGCTCAACTAATTTACGATTATCCCGTCCCCGAAACCATAGATTTAGCACGGCGGCAGAATCGCCCCTTATTGGAGCAACAGCAGGGTGAACTTCGGTTAGGAGAGCGTTTCGCTTATTGGCTGGAGATTACCAATACCGAGAGTGGCAAGGCGTTCAACGGTCAAATTACGGTGTTTCTCAAAGAAGATCTCAACAAGATAGAAGCCGAAGTGCGCGCTCGTTAAGCGAAAAAATCCTGAGGCGAAGCTATCTTACAGTAGTTTTCAGTTGTATGAATCCCAATCAGGCGGGCTAATATTTGTGTCTGAAAAAACTTTGCACGTTAAAGGTTATCCCTTGCTAAACGTGAATTGTGCTGACCCAGCTTTACTCACTATGCCAAACACCCGCAAAAATACTCTTGACCGCTCTTGAAATTCGCTTCAAATCTTCCTGGAGTAGAGGTGGCCAGTCAATTCCCGCCTGAATCCCAGCCTCAAAATGCTGTCGGCCCTCAAACGATAATAGATACAGGGAGTAAACAAGTTCCCGGTCAAGCGCGGAAGCGGTTCGTAGACCCTCAAACACGACTTTTAGGGCTAACAAAATAGTAGTCACCTGACCCGGAATGGGTGCCTTTCTCTGCTTTAGACGCATGAGGAAAGCATCAGTATTGGAGTCAGAGGGCGTTCCCTGATGAATTAGAAAGCTACGGGCTGTTTTATAATCCATTGATTGTCAAGTGCCACCTTCCTAGCGTATGTTCTACTGGAGCTGATGCCTACAATTTTGACATTGCAGGGGTCAAATCGAACACACCCTCTTGGGGACTATTTGAGCGAAATTATTCCTTAGACTCTTGACAGGCTGCAAAACTTAGTACTAATTATTTCGTTACAGCGGCCTCATGCCGTTGATGTCATGTTCTTGAATAACCTTTGCACTTTCCCTCTTGTTGTTCTGGGTTAGAGAATGTGCTATAAATGAAATCTTTGAGACCTTATCGGGTGGAGTACGAAAATAAGAATGAAACAAGTGGGAACTCATCTGGTCGTTGACGCATGGGGAGCACCGGAAGACCTTCTCAATGACCCTGAGGGAATTCGCCGCGCCATTATGGATGCAATTGAAGCTGGAGAAGCTACCCTTATCGATTTGTGTGTACACCAGTTTAGTCCCCACGGAGTGACAGCAACGGCAACACTGGCAGAGTCTCATATCGCCATCCACACTTGGCCTGAACACGGCTATTTTGCAGCGGATTTATTCTTTTGCGGTCGTGGCAAGCCTGCGGAGGCAATGAAACTTCTACAAACAGCCCTGAAAGCCAAGCAAGTCAGGCAGAGAGAAATCCCCCGTGGCTTTGACACAGCCGCACAGAGCAATGGGCGATTGGAAGATCTTGCTTACCAGACAGTTGGGTAATCTGTGACTTCGTGACTGAATAATGAAGCAGTAATTAAGGGCAAGGTGTCGTTATCCTTGCCCTTTGTGATTTATGAACGATTGCCCGTAGCTAACGACTTCGGGGATTTCCCACTCGCGTCTGTTAAATCGGGTGTATCCTTATTTTTGCCGAAATACAAGTAGTACGGGAGTCTTTGGTTCCTTGACGTGATTAAAACCCGACTCCTTGACTCGTGCTAAAAATTTACAGCGAAAACCTTGGCGGATCTACTTCTTCGGAGATGCTCCAAAGGATTTAGCGCAATCGCTGAGTAACTGAGCAACAATATAGGCAAAGTTGCCCCAAAGGAGAAGAAGATGTTAGATACCATCTTGGTTTTTGTCTTGGGTTTGACACCACCAATCCTTTCTCTGTGGATGATGCGAAGAGCAAAGGAACGGATGGAAGCAAGGCTTTTAGCCGTGAGGCAACAGTCTTTTGTGAGGGTGCCGCCCAGAAATCATCTGCCTCCAGATCAATATTACCTTGACGGTGTTGGCTATTTAATTGGTGATATTACCTGCCAATTCAACGCCCGTTCAGCTTACATCCGATGTGCGATTAACCCATCCGGCCCCTGTGAACAGTGTTGTCATTATCAACCGAAAGAAGAAATATTAGACAATTAATTCCGGTTAGGGACTGTGAGAAGGGAAAGACGACGACGCCAGAACCCTTAACCCTAAAAATAAAGCCGTAACCGTGCCACAAACGCAAATTTCTCCGGTTGAGATTTTGGCTAAAACTTCTTCAATAGGCACTAAGACAATTTCAACTTCTTCGGTAACATCGAGCTGTTGAATACTGGAGGGATGGGCATTTTCTGCCATAAATAAATGAATTTTATTGGTATCCTTGACCGGATTATCATATAAAGTTGCCAAAAACCTCATGTGTTCAGCCACATACCCGGTTTCCTCTTCGAGTTCTCGATGAGCTGCTGACAGACTCGTCTCTAGTTGTGAGTGAAAGCCACCGCCAGGAAGTTCTAATAAAATATCCTGGACACCATGACGGTATTGACGCACAAACACAATCTCTCGCTGCTGAGTAACTGCAAGGATGAGAACGATATCGGGTCTAACATTGACAAAAAAGTCATCGATGACTTGACCACTGGCTAACTCGACTTCATCCCGCCTAACTTTACACCATGGGTTGTCCAAGACAAGCTGTGAGTTGAGGATTTTCCAAGGCTGTACAGAACTCATGTCAAGGATAGTTAAATTGTGACAAAAAAAATTGAGCCAGGGCAAATAAGCGCCTGACTCAATTGTGCACCCAGTCTAAAGCCTGATCCCATTTGGGTTGAGACGGGGGTATTATATTTTTTTTTCAAAGCATTTATAGGGTTGTCAATAATTCAATCAAACCTTGCCCACTGATAGCTTCTAACGCCAGCAAGGAAATAAACCCAAGCATTGCCAGACGGCCATTGAGTACTTCAGCGTAGGATGTAAAGCCAGTGCGAGGAGTTTCGTCCACGTACATCTTCGGTTCAATGGCAAAGTTGTTCAATTTGCCTTGCTCGTCCACAATAGCTCCACTACGGGTCATGTCAATCTCCTGATTTATCCGTGTTTGTTCTTGTAACTTAACTTAACAAATATATTAACTTTTGTAAATAAAACACTCGCAGCCTTAAAAATTATGCGCCTTGCCCTGGAAACCTTCACGGTACATAAGCGGTTCCCTTTGACGATCAGTCGGGGAACCACCTCCCAAACCACCAATATTTGGGTGCGGGTAGAGCAGGAAGGAATCGAAGGTTGGGGTGAAGCCTCTCCTTTTTCCATCCGTGCAGATGACAAAACAGGCATCTCTTCCATTCGCCAAAGCGCGGAGGAACTCTGGGAAGCCTTACAACTCGTTGCACCTACGCTGGAAACGTTTAGCCCGTGGGAACGCCAGAAGATTGAACGGGTGTTAAGGGAGGCAGAGGTGCCGTCAGCCGCTTGTGCATCGATTGATTTAGCCTTGCACGATTGGATGGGGAAGTGGACGGGAGTGCCTCTGTGGCGTCTGTGGGGCTTGAATCGCCGTCGGATTGTGCCAATTTCGGTCACCGTTGGGATTAATTCCCCAGAAGGGGCGAGACAGCGAGTGCGTGATTGGTTGCCATTAACAGGTGGAGGGGTGTTGAAAATCAAACTCGGTTCCCCGGCGGGAATTGAGGCGGATCGGGAGATGCTGTTGGCTGTGCGAGACGAAGCGCCCCAAGCGCAGCTTTTGGTGGATGCCAATGGAGGTTGGAGTCTGGAAGCGGCGACGCAGATGTGCGACTGGCTGGCTAGTCAGGGGGTAAAGTATGTGGAACAACCACTAGCAGCAGGGGAAGAACACCAATTGCCGATATTGTATGAGCGATCGCCTTTACCGATTTTTGTGGATGAAAGTTGTTTCACCAGCCGCGATATCCCGAAGTTAGCTGATCGCGTGCATGGAATTAACATCAAATTAATGAAGTCGGGAGGTTTAACCGAGGCGATGCGGATGGTGCATACAGCAAGGGCTTGTGGGTTACAGGTGATGTTTGGTTGCTATTCCGACAGTACCCTCGCCAATACGGCGGCATCTCATCTCGCACCGTTAGCGGATTATTTGGATTTAGACAGTCATCTAAACTTAGTGGATGACCCCTTCACAGGGGCAACCGTGCAAGATGGGCATCTGATTCCTAACGATTTACCTGGACTGGGAGTGCAATATCGTGCGTCTAACCCCTAATCATCGTGTTGCCATTTTGCTCCATGAAGGAATTCGCGGTTCCCATGGGAAAACAGGACTGACGTTTTTACGCTATGGCGAAGCCCCGATTGTCGCGGTAATTGATTATCAGTGTGCTGGCGAGTCTTTATCTCAACTCACGGGTATCTCCTGCGATGCGTCGATTGTGGATTCAGTAACATCCGCTTTAGTTGAGCAACCGGATGTTTTGCTGATTGGCATTGCCCCCTCCGGAGGGGTGTTACCCGATGCCTGGTGGCAGGAGGTGAAGCAAGCGGTAGCGGCTGGGTTGTCGGTGGTGAATGGATTACATACCCACATGGACTCTGATTCTGAGTTACGCGGGTTACTGCGCCCAAATCAGTGGATTTGGGATATTCGTCGGGAGCCAGAGGGATTAGCTGTGGGGAGTGGGAAGGCGCGATCGCTTTCCTGCCAGCGCGTGTTGACGGTAGGGACGGATATGAGTGTAGGCAAGATGTCCGCCAGCCTGGAGTTGCATCGGGCAGCACGGTTTAAAGGCATACGCTCCAAGTTTTTAGCCACCGGTCAAGCGGGTGTGATGATTGCCGGGGAGGGGATTCCTTTAGATGCCATACGGGTAGATTTTGCTGCCGGAGCTGTGGAGCAGTTGGTGATGCGCGCTGGTGATGATTACGATTTGTTGATTGTGGAAGGGCAGGGTTCGCTGTTACATCCAGGTTCAACGGCAACCTTACCCCTGATGCGCGGAACTCAGCCCACGGGATTGGTTTTAGTGCATCGGGCAGGGCAAACTCATATCCGCAATCACCAGCATGTGCCGATTCCACCCTTGCCAGAGGTGATTGGGCTGTATGAAACGGTAGCTAGGGCAGGGGGGGCATTTGCGCCCGTGAGAGTCGTAGCTATCGCATTGAATACAGGTCACTTGGATACTGAAGCCGCCCAACGCGCGATCGCACAGGTACAGGAAGAAACCGGATTACCCGGCACCGATGCCGTTCGGTTTGGAGCGGATTTGCTGGTGGACGCGGTTATTGCTGAGTAACAAACCCTGATGAAACCGAGAGAAGCCTTCTGCCCTCTGCCGTCTGCCTTTTGCTATAGATAGCTAAACCCAACCAACAACCCCTCTGATTTGAGAAACAGCCAGTTCGCGGTCAATGTGAGCTTTCGCTTTAGCCAAAGCCGAGTCAGGGTGTTTGTACCAACGTTGCGACCTAACACAGAAGCCATTAGCGGTACTGACTTCCCAGGTGTAGCGAGTTCGGTCAATCACAACCCAAAGATCATAAGTGCGGTAGACTTCCTCAGGGAACTTGAGCAGACCGATTTCAGCCAGGACGCTGAGGCGCATCCGTGAGCGATCCAATCGCTTCATCAGTTCCAGAAAACAATAGGCGGCTCGTTTGGCCTCGTCGTGGCTGGGGTAATAATAGCGGTCACGGGGTTCAAATTTAAAGTCTCTGCCAGAGAGTGAGAATCGATACTTGCCAGAAGCGTCTTCCACAAAGCTGACACGCCACTGTGTCTTGGGATACTGAACGCTGAAGCCAATAGGTTGAATTTTGACGGCGGCTGTCATTCCAAAGC
Source organism: Microcoleus sp. AS-A8 (assembly GCA_039962225.1). Lineage (NCBI taxonomy): Bacteria > Bacillati > Cyanobacteriota > Cyanophyceae > Oscillatoriales > Microcoleaceae > Microcoleus > Microcoleus sp. AS-A8. The sequence continues at coordinate 113,009 of JAMPKV010000010.1, read as the reverse complement.
TGCTCATTAGACTGGGCGAACAACATCTTAACCGTCTTTTGCCGAAAGCATTCCTGAAAACCTCAAATCAATGATGTGAAAGACTACAGGCAGCAGGCTCATCATTTCGGACAAGGAACTGATTCATCCAACCAGTTTGCGGATTGTCCACTCAAACTGAGCAGACACGCTATCAGGTAATCATCCCCGAAAAATCGCTCAAGTCTAGGCACACTGAGCAGTTGAGAGCAGCCGACCTGGCACATCAACCCTTGAGACGATTAGCCGTTAAACAACCATATTGGGGAGCCTGCACAATCACACCACGAAGCCGAATAGAAGCGCTTTACAGTCGAATTGTGGACGAAAAGAAAAGAGGTGAACCCAACACCAATCTTCTTAATCGTCGCTACTGTCACTCAACTCTAATAGGGCTTTTACCATGAACACCACCACCAGCAACTCATATCCTCAATCTTCCGTCACCACTGACAACGCTCCGGACAGTATCACCAACCAAGATACTATGGCGTTGATTGAGCTGTTGAAGGAAGAACTGACACATCAACTGGGTTCCTTACCCAGCAACGCTCTAACGGTAATCAAGCGCATCGTGGCAGAAGTGGAACGGATTTGTAGCAAGAGTGACCGCATTCAAAAGGGTGGTGACATTCGCTCCTGGCAGTTAACCTTGGCACGTCATCGTCTCTCTAAGTGTGTTGAGTACTATAATCTGGGTTCCAAGCAAGGTCGTGTGGAACTGCACAGCAACCTGAGCGTGATGATATATCGCCAGATTGCACCCTCTCAAGCGCAGTTAAGCTTTGCCGCGAGACGCCTATTAATTGAAGACTTCCTGCAAGACTTTTATGCCGATTCCCTCAAAGCGTTTAGGCGGGAAAATCAGTTAGCTGACAACCACACCCCCCGTACCAAAATCGAACTCGCTGAATACATGGGGTTTACTGAGCAATACGCCAAACGACGGGTGATGACCGGTTATGGTGCGGTGCAATTACTGGTGCTCAGAGCTAAAAGCTTTGCCAAACGCCAACCCACCGATACCGTCATGGATATTGAACAGGTAACAGAGTTTGCCAAAGGTGAAGAAGCACAGATGCAAAATCGCTCACCCATGATGCAGCAGGTGAGAGAGCGTCTGGTGGCTGAAACAAAAGACCCTCATGATGCAGTGCTGCGCGAGCGCGTTGTGGGTGAACTGGTACAATACCTAGAAAATCAGGGTCACAAAGACTGTGCAGATTACTTAATCTTAAAGCTGCAAGACTTTGCTGCACCGGAAATTGACAACATCATGGGTTTAACACCACGCCAACGGGACTATCTGCAACAGCGCTTTAAGTACCATGTGGAAAAATTCGCTCACACGTCTCACTGGCAACTGGTACACCAATGGTTAGGTGCCGACCTTGACCAAAAGCTGGGACTCTCATCTTCGCAGTGGGATGTATTTGTCGGGCAACTTGACCCCATGCAACAGCAGTTGTTGGATCTCAAACGGGCGAAAAAGAGCGATTTTGAGATTATGAAAGCTCTGAAAATTACACAGAAACAAGTGCAAAAGCGTTGGACTCAATTGTTGGATATGGCGAGTCTGGTTCGCAACAATGGAGTAGAGAGTGTTCAGAATGGCTCTAACCAGTCCGTGGCGGCCTAAGCTGGCTTCACAGGGATTGGAAAAGCATGAATCGGATGATTTTGAGTACTGCGATCGATAATGGGGTAGCCATGATTTCGGGAAAGATGCTTCAATTTAAACAAGATGCAGAAGAACTTTTCGATATCCTAGACCCAGTCACTGGTTATCCCACAGGGCAGACAAAAGCTCGATATTTAGTTCATCAAGAAGGGGATTGGCACGGCGCGTTTCATCTTTGGCTCGTCAATAATACTCAAGAGCCGATGATGTATTTACAACGTCGCAAGGAAGATAAAGATGTGGCTCCAGGATATCTGGATGTGCCGGTAGGGGGTCATTACCGTTCGGGCGAAAAGATGGCTGATGGGGTACGGGAAGTCCAAGAAGAGATTGGTTTAACGGTTAAATTGGAAGACTTGACACCACTGGGGAAGCGTTTGGTGGTTTATCGAGAGCAAGGGGTTAAAAATAATGAGCTTATTGATGTGTTTTTATATGAAACTGATTTAAGTATTGAGGCGTTTCAACTTCAGCCTGAAGAGTTGGCGGGTTTCTATGAGATACCGGTGAGGGAAATGTTGAAGTTATTTACGTTGGAGGGATATAGTTATCAAGCCCAAGGGGTGGAGTTACTGAATCGGCTGCCTCAACCGCATCAGCTTAATGTAACGAAAAACAGCTTTGTGCCCTCAATTGATGCTTATCCGTATAAAGTAGCGATTCAAGTTGAGAGATATTTTGAAGGAAAAGAGCATCTGTCAATTTGAGGATAGGGGAGTTTTAGGAAATAATGATGGAAACGACACATTTAATGGATTTGGTCGCTGGTGGGGTAGCACTGGCTATATTAATGGGCGGTCTGTTTATGTTATTTAAAGGTGTAGCGGCATTTGGAGATAAAGATAAATGAGTTCTAGGGATGCACCTGAAGCTAGGATGCGACTTTTCTCGATTTATCCGGAAACGGTTCTAAGGACGACGGATAAGGAAATAAGTAGATACACCCTGATGACTCCCCCAGTGCTTTAACGAGTTCTGGGGTTTTTTATTGGTGATGTTGCCTTTTTTAGGCAGAAAAATCGGTCTTACTTTTCATGGGATATGGAAAACCTCTCTCCAAACCTCTCTCCACCTCTCCCTAACCCTCTCCTTAAAGGAGAGGGAAGCGGATAATTTTTTTTGGCTGAGAGAGGCTTTGATTTTTCCTACAGATGGTGGTTCAAAGATAAATTTGCGTAAGTCCTAAAAAAGTAACCTTCCAAGCTGGGGTATCTTAAAGCTCACCAGGAATCTGTATTGCAGCGCCCGCTTTGATATCAGAGGAAGTATCTTCGCCTTCCGCAACTTGCCTATCCGCTTGTGTATCTTGCTTGGATTGCAAATCTTCTCTGGCTTGGGAATCGGATATCGCCTGTTCTCTCAAAACATCAGCGTTGGTTGAGGCTGCAACCTGCTTATCTGGGGTATCAACATCTCCAGGTGTTTCTAAGTCGGTGGGTCTGGTATTGGGGGATTGTGGGGTTGTCATAGGTCAGTGTAGAGTTATCGACTTTTACAGGCTATCTATGTAGCTAAGAGTCTTTCTTCTACCCATAGCCATGAATTTGTGGCGCAAAGAGTTTTTTCTATCCAGTGCTGCCACTTGTTTCAATCCCTGATAGGGATTAAGTGGAATTTAAACCACAGGCAATCGACTTGCTCGACATGGACAACCCAGAAGTTTCAATCCCTGATAGGGATTAAGTGGAATTTAAACTGAACTGCTATTAATTTAGCGCGGCTGTTGTCCTGGTTTCAATCCCTGATAGGGATTAAGTGGAATTTAAACTAACGTGAGCATTGAAATAATCCGATCGAGTCTGGTTTCAATCCCTGATAGGGATTAAGTGGAATTTAAACAAACTCACTACCCAGGCAGGGTAGTCAGATCAAGTTTCAATCCCTGATAGGGATTAAGTGGAATTTAAACCTGAGAACAGTTTGGGGTTCATCCCCTGCCGGGAAGTCAATGTTTCAATCCCTGATAGGGATTAAGTGGAATTTAAACCCCGCCCAACCGCTGCATTAAGCTGCTACGCAAAAGTTTCAATCCCTGATAGGGATTAAGTGGAATTTAAACAACTGAGGCTTTATACCCCCAACACAATCAACTGATTAGTTTCAATCCCTGATAGGGATTAAGTGGAATTTAAACGCTCAAAAGCAAAATCAACCCAATCGTTCAGAGCTGTTTCAATCCCTGATAGGGATTAAGTGGAATTTAAACCTGGGTTAGCCAATGACAGCGATCTGATAGGATTACTCGTTTCAATCCCTGATAGGGATTAAGTGGAATTTAAACAGATAATGTAACTGCCAGTCTGAAATATATACTAGTTTCAATCCCTGATAGGGATTAAGTGGAATTTAAACCTGCAAGCCTCTCTATTTTTACATTACCTGCTAATTTTCGTTTCAATCCCTGATAGGGATTAAGTGGAATTTAAACATCGATCATCGGTCGTGACAGCCCTCCTTTCTCTGGTTTCAATCCCTGATAGGGATTAAGTGGAATTTAAACCTATTAGTTTCGTTTAAAGTCTAACAGAGTTAAGTTTCAATCCCTGATAGGGATTAAGTGGAATTTAAACTTGTAGAATCGTTGCTGGGAGGGGCTTCTAAAAGCGTTTCAATCCCTGATAGGGATTAAGTGGAATTTAAACACGGATTGATGACGTGGTAAACGGCCCACTTGTTGTTTCAATCCCTGATAGGGATTAAGTGGAATTTAAACTCTTGCGTTTCGAGTTACGTCAACGCGATCGCGTTGTTTCAATCCCTGATAGGGATTAAGTGGAATTTAAACTCGTGGCGCTGGGAGTGGGTCATTCGTCAGCGCCTTGTTTCAATCCCTGATAGGGATTAAGTGGAATTTAAACAAGTTGACCACACCCCAACAACCGAGCCTTATGTTTCAATCCCTGATAGGGATTAAGTGGAATTTAAACAGACGCTTATACCATTAAGCGAATCAATGTACTGTTTCAATCCCTGATAGGGATTAAGTGGAATTTAAACCGCAGGCATCCAGGAACCATACTGTATTTAGTTTTCAAGGTTCAAATCCGACAAGGTCTCCTGAGTATACCATTTCAGTCTTAGGGCGAAACAAGTCCCCCAAAACAAAAATAGATAAAACCATTATATAACAAGCTTTTCAAGAAATCCGACAACCTCCTAAAAAGGGAAAAGGCTGCAAACCCTTGTATCGTCAGGAATACAGCCCCAAAAAATCCCCCTCCTATCTCAACACCTATAGGTTGTCGGATTTAGGCAAAGAAAATCGTATCATCCCGCAATTGCTCACCCCCGATCCGTTCCACCTTTCCCTGACAACACTGGCAAAGGAAATAAAAACGGATACTATCTTGGTCAGGCTTAATCACCTTACGCAAACGCGATCGCAACTTAGCATACTGAGTATCTGTCAAACTGCACTCAAACACACTGTACTGCATCCATTGCCCGTAGGACTTGAGAATACTATGAATTTTAGTCCGGCGCTTATCTTCCGGAATATCGTAAGACACGACTATATACATAATTAATACACTACTAGCGGTGGATACTTCTCAATTTCGCCCATCAAATACTTCGCCAACAGACGCGCCTGAATCTCAAACGCTTCCTGATACGTGCATTTACGTCCCAACACCGGATGCTTAAACTGTGACTGCTTCTTCATTTCATACTGCCTCAAAAATTCTCGCCGTCCCTCCACCGACAGCAACACCGCATTACTCAACGGTTCGCTAGTAAAATCAGCAGGCTTGAGAATACGCTGATTAATCGCATTCAAAACCATCGAATCTACTACCAACGGACGAAATTCCTCCATCAAATCCAGTGCCAAACCAGGACGACCATAATGCTCAAAGTGGAGATACCCTAAATAGGGGTCAAACCCCACAATATTCACCGCACTTTGGACATCGTGACGCAATAAAGAATAGCCAAAACTCAACAACGCATTCACTGGATCAGTCGGTGGGCGACGGCGTCTGGCGGCAAAACTAAATCCCTCAACCCGAATTAATTGATTAAACGCCCCAAAATACGCCGCACTTCCTGCCCCTTCCAAACCTCGCAGAGAATTAATCGAATTTGTTTTGTCAATGGGTGCGATCGCATTTTGCACCCGATCAATTGCAGCTTACCAATCTAATTCTGGATATTTGCGCTGATTTCGATTAAGAATTGAACGATAATTCTTCAACTTCCCCCGCACAAATCCCCGCACCACATGCACCGATTGTTCGGTTTCTCCTGCCGCTTGCCACTGCGCCTTTCTTACAAAAATATTCTTTGTCATTTCCGGTTCCAATCGCCCCAAATATTTACCCGTTCCCATCATGAAACTCAACGGAATCTTCCGTTCCATCAATTCCGATACAACAGCCGGAGAAACCGTAGCCCGTCCCAAAACAACCACCCCTTCCACTTTAATGAAGGGTACATCGAGAATATTTTTCTTGTCTGCTTTAACAATCAGACGTTCGTCGGTTTTCCCGATAAATGAATCTTCTTGAGTAATGTAAACCGTTCCCATGAGATTAACTGTTGTGATAATTAGTTGACTTCTTGATAGCGACCCACTTTAGTCGCAGCTTGAGGCAAACATTGGGCGGAAAGACTGCATCCAGAACAGCGTTTGCTGTAAACGGGTTGGGGCATGATGCCTGTTTGCAGTAATGTTGTAACGGATTGGAGGGTTGCGATCGCATCTTCTCGCAATTGATCTGAAATCTCGACAAGTTGGCGCTGGTGAGAGTGGGCGTAGTAGATATAGCCTTGAGTAATGGTTTGTCCTGTCATCTCCTCAAGGCACAACGCTTGAGCACAAACTTGCAACTCATCGTTATCCCATTCGCCCTTGCGTCCCCGCTTGTACTCAACGGGATAAAGTTGACCCGATTCTGATTCGATTAAGTCCGATTTTCCAATCAGTTTGTAATGTTCTGATTTGAGCCAAATGGCTCGAATCTGCCAGGTTTCTTCTCGGTGTCCTTCGCCTTGGGTGTGGACGCGATCGTGTAAGCTGGTGCCTTCAATCGTGTATTGATTATCGATAAACTCTCCGGCACAGAACATTCGCCAGCAGCGATGAGGGCAGTAAGCATATTGGTTGAGTGATGCGATGGGGATGTAATCTGTGTCGTTCATAGATTTCGAGTAAGGTACCTTCACTTGCAAGGGAATTAATTCCCTTGCTAATACATCAAGTCCACTTTAGTGGACTAAAGATTATTGATTAATTCCTAGTCCTCTGAAGAGGACTTAATCTATGAGCCAAGGAATTAATTCCCTGGCGGTTGTGTGAAACAAACCATCAATAAAAAAACCGTCACTTAGGAATGACTCAACCGCCCTACCATCCCCATACCCATCGTTGTTTTGCGTCCAACACCACTATAGAGAGCAAAGTTGGCTAAGGCGTTAATCTGCTGAATCACAACAGGTTCAACATCACCCAAAATCCGAAAATGCATCGCCCCAACACAGCCGATAAACTTGCTACGAGAGTCGGTAACCATTTCAGTGTGAATATCAAAAAAACTGGGAAAAATAGACTCAATTAAGGTTTTTGGCAGTTCAATGCTGCTGTATTGATTCCAGCGCTTAATCAGACTATTAAACACCAAGTCTCGTGTGGGTAAAGCACAGTCATAGTTGCTTTGTCGGAAGGCAGTGGGTGTACAAAAAGCCAACTCGATTTGGCGATTACTATCTGAGGATTGGTCATAAAGTTGAGCATAACTGATAGCATTTGCCCAAGGTTGAGTCGATTGGGGAGTGCCTAGGATACTGGTAATATGCAAGTCAGCCGGCCCCAGATGCCAAGGGTGATTGGGGTTAAGGTTGAGCCACAGTTGGGTTAGTTTGCTGAATAGGGTGTCATCGAGGAGGGAGATGCGCCACCAGCAAGGTGTAGCCGCAGAGATGGGTTTGGTGTGTTCCCATTGCAGAGTAGGGGCACGGCATACCGTGCCCCTACGCACGACTTGCAAAGGGCTGAGGGTAAAGGGTTTGTCAGCCTTAGATTCATGGAGGTAGTCACCCAATTTGCGATCGACGGAACTGACGAGGGTGAGGAAGAGGGCGTGTAAATGCCTTCCGGTGAGGTATTGGAGGGGGATGGGTGATTGGGGGAGGAGGTTGAGGACGAGGCTATGGGGCATAGTTTAGATTCAATGAATGAAAATTGATGGTCTATGCGACCAACGATTGAACTAGAATTCGCATCAGTGGCTCTAAATCATCTGGAACTCGATAGCTATCTAAGCCTTGTTCAAAGTGTTTTGTTGCTCGATTGAGTCGTCCAAAGTGCCATATTTTTCCAGTTGTGACAGCACCAATTAGAGTAGATTGTGCTGGAGTTTTATCCCACTGATCGAGCGCAATCATTTCGGCTGCAAGTTGTGTAAAACCATAAGTCAAATCTTCTCGTTTTGCCTCTATTACTAAAACCTCTGCTTGCGTTCTCAACAGATAATCTAAGTAAACTTGCAGTTGTTCTGTAACTTTTAGTGGATACTCAATTCGTAGTTGAGCTTTGGTATAGTGAACTAGATCCAGAACAACTTGCGAAATCAAAACTTCTCGTCGAGAGGTTTCACTGGCAAGGCTTACATAGGGCAAGACTTCTTCAATACGCGATCGCAGTTCTTCTAAGCGATCTAATTCTCCATTATACTGAGGTAAGTTGAGCCGAGTTCGTTCAAGTGTGTAGCCAAACTCAGTAGCGAGATCGTCAGGCTCAATCTGGAGTTCAAAAATTTTGCTGAACGTATAGGATTGATTGGGATTTAGTAGCTTTGCCATAATCATGACTCCTACTGGATGGTTCACTCCTCGAATCTATTCATCTAGAGACTTGATATAACTGATAACAGCTTTGTGCTGACCTGTGATATACAAAAGCTTTTCTTCAGCACCATCTGTCCATTTTTTGACGAATATTTTAGGAATTTCCACAAATCCTAACTTCTCATCATAGTCATACGGTGGTAAATTCACGTCAACACCATCAGGAGAAATCCTTACGGTAATTTCCTTTCCATAAGCTGACCCCCATCCGAGAAGATGTTCATCATCCCACTGACTTTTTTCTTTGTCATATCGTTTTTCATAAGCATAGATATCAGCATACTTTTGTCCATTAGCCAACCTATCAATAGGGACTGAGATACTATGCCCTTTACCAAGATGAACCAAATTAATCGATGGTTTCCAACTTCGAGTAGGAATTAATCCCCGTTGATGCAGAGGTTGACACGTTAAGTCAGCGCTATAAACATAGTCATGCAGCATGGAAAAAAGTTCTACGACTCGATAGTCTTCAACCTGCTGCGATCGCGAAATATATTGAGAGATAAGCTGAGTATCAAAATGTTTTAGAGATCGCAGTGTTTCTTGATACTTTTGCCAGCCAGCTTCATCCAGACTATTTGCAAAATCAGGAATGCGATCGCCTACAACAATAACTTTTGCATGTGGGCTATTCCCTTTACGGTTACAGCGTCCTGCTCTCTGAATCAAATTTTCAGGTGGGCAGATTTGGGAAACCAAAACCTCAGCATTGAGATCGCAGCCAACTTCGATTGCACTGGTTGTCACCACAATGTAAGGTTGCTTATCATCATCTCGTTGCTTGATAGCTTGATAAAGTTTAGGTCTTAGTTGTTCAGCAATGCGACCGTGATAAAGAAATAGCCATCGATTCTCAGAAGTGGTATCGCATCCAAGTGTATCTTTGAGTTGTTGATAGATTGCAGCCGCATCTCTGACACTTTCAGCTACTGCAATGATTCTACTGTGCTGGTTTCGAGACTTCCACTCATTGACAATAATATCTGCGAAATTTTTTTGAAAACTATCAGGATTTCTAAAATCTCCTGGTTCTTCTCGATTACAGACTAGATGCTCCTTCCACTCAAAGCATCGCTCAGGTTGTTGAGAAAACTTAGTTGTGTAGTCGATAGTCTCTAAATAATCAAACCGTTTAGCCAGTTCTGGTGGCATGGTTGCCGTCATCAGGACAAGCGATCGCCCAGCCTCATATAGTGCCTTGACTAAGCTCTGGAAATTTGTGAACGAAATTTCATCGTAAGTATGAGATTCATCAAAGCCAATCAGAGTTTTAGGTTGATTGATTCGGAGTGGAAAAACGAAAGACTTTTGCTTATCTCCAAAGGAGAAGTAGCGATATAGGAACTTGTCAATCGTAGTTAAGATAACGTCTCCCTTATAAAGGTGGCGACGAAGATTGATATTGAGGGTTGCGGTAATATCCTTACCATTTTTGTAGACCCGCCTATACATCTGGGAGCCTGTATCTACAACCATTGAGATTTCGCGATCTTTGTTCTCTGGAAAGATATCCGGATCTGAGAACTTGATTAGATATTTTTCAATTCGTTCCTTTTGGTCTTCTAAGAGGCTTCGAGCAGGTAATGGCAAAAACAGACGATATCCTCTGGCTAGTGCAGGAAAAAGAATAGATTCGGTCTTGCCTGTTCCTGTAGGAGCTTTTAGCAGAATAGCCGGATGTTCTGTTGCAGCGATCGCCCTAAACATTTCTTCCTGCATTGGGTTGGGCGAAAATCCAGCAAGCTGTTGATAGAAGGTGTCACCGTCTTGTGGCTCAAGATATTTCTGTGACAAAGGCTTCAGAGTTATGTGCCTCTTTTCAGCCTTGGGATTATTTTCCTGAGTATGCCACCAGGTTTTTACAATTCGATCTAACTCATCTCCTACTTTGGACGCTGAATTGCGCTCGCTCAGCTCCTTTAGTTTCGCCTTTTCCTCATTCGAGAGGTTCTTAGACCAATACCTGAAAGTTAAATCAAGTTTCTCTTGCTTAAACGGCCACGGATCGAGTTGATAGGTTTGGTCATCTGCCTTAGAGAGAGTGTAATCCATAAAGGTGCGAGACTCTGCCTGTTCCTCATCTCCGAGAATGCGACAAGCTAGTTCTGCCTCAATCTGGTCACACATTTCCAGAATGTAGAGTTCTTCAGCGTATGCCAACGGATTCTGATTCAAGACGGATGTATAAGCTGAATCCTTCTTAAGTTGGTAAGCATCTTTGGTAAGTTCTCCAACAGAGAAGTCATGATGCCCCCTCGCAAGTGCTTGTGCCCAAGTATCTTCACTCTTAGCCAGAAAGCGATGCCCTCGAAATGAGTAGATGTAGTTATTAAACTTGCCCTTAGCATTAATGTTGACCTGAATAGCAAAGCGTTGAGGCTTACCCATATCGTGTAAGTCTGTCGCCTTCAGAACTCGTGGGCGTGAATCATTACAGGGAAAATCTTTCCATTGCTTTACAAGTCGTCTGACATTCCCAACATGATCGCCGAGAGGCTGTAAACGCACTTCGTCTAAGTCTGGTTTGACTTCACCGGGAAAGAAAACTCTGCCAAAAATGTATGGGCGTTGATGTTTCTGTTTAGGCATGAATTTTATCTCTCAACAGATTGACGAGGGAAACAGGGATATGGATGTTATCTCTATCGGTGTAGTAATTAAGAGTGGGAGGTTGCCCAATATCTCTGGAGAAGTAAGCAGCTACGAAGGGAACAAAACCATCCACTGCACTCGGTTGAGCGTCTAAGAAACCATCCCTATCGGTTTGGGCTTGAGCCTTCGCTGTCCAGTTGTACCGATAGAGGTTGTAAACATCACACCCGCCAACGAACTGATTGCTTTGGAGAAATGCCTCCATTGGAGTGATGGTGGATGGGTAAGCTGCAATAGTTTCCTGGCATAGCTCTAGAATGTCTGAAACATCACTAACTACTGCAAAACCTTCTTTCCCTAGCTTGCAACCGTAAGCCTCTAGGTCTTGAAAATGTTCTAAGCCTTGTGGTGAATCAGCAACAATATACCCAACCAATTCCTCAGTAATAAAGTATTCCCAAGTGTGAAGCTGAAAATTGGCTTTGTCTTCATCCTGATAGAGTCGGGAAAAGGAATCGTGATTGAACTCTCGCATTCCTTTTCGGTAGGTGCGATGCACGCCTCTCCAGGCTGAGTCAGCTGGATATGCCCCTAAAGCTAAATACTGGGAAGGTAGGGCATAAATTGGTGGATTATCTTTGTTGATAAGTGTTTCCGGAATATCTAATCCAGCGCTCATCATGCCTAGCCTACGTAAGTAGCCAGAGAATGTTGTTGGTGGTACAAACGCATAGGTAGCAATATTGAGAATTGACCCCGGTAGGATGCGAAAGGTCATCGCTGCCGTAGGTTGAAGGGTAAGTTTGACGCAGTACATGATTTACGCCTGCAAAACGGTTTTAACAAACTGGATAGAGTACTCTTGTAATTTGTGCAGGGCATTTTGACCAACCCATCGAGCAAAATACTTTGTCTTGAAATTCGGTTGAGTCCCCGTGTATTCAGCATCATCACCGTTATCAGATGTATTCACATCATTGGCATCATTGATAAAGTTTTTGATCGCGTCTTCTGGATTGGTGATTGACGGCGAAATAACTGGACGCTTGCCTCTGGGCACAAGGTAGCGATCGACTACGAGTAAAGGCATATGATTGCTGTCTTCTGCGATCGCAATTCCCTTGGGATTACCAGAACCAATACGAGGTAATGCATCTAGGAAAGCATAAGCAACTGAAGCGAACTCCTGATCGGTAACGCTCAACGCATGGTTCGACACTGGATAGAGCAATCCAGGTTGGTTGTACTCTCGTTTAAAGGGAATAGGAGTTTCATCTTTTTGATTGACGAGTAAACCTGGGTGCATTGCTCGTTGCTTCTCCACTGGATACAGTCCTTGAACCGCAACACCTCCGCCATGCGTCACACGACCGATGAGGGTTCGCTTACCTGGGTCAAGTGCGCCGTAGGGAGCGCAAATTGGACAATCTGGTTTGGCACAGGTTTTGGGAATACCGCATTCGAGCTTGTCACCCAACAACTCACCACTTTTAACAGGTGCCCAAAGTAAACAGCGACGCTCTACGCCTCTGCGCTTTGTGGGTGAGATGTAACATTTTTCCAACGATTGACCATTCTTGGTTTCCAACTTGATCATTTCGACCAGATTGACATTCACCTGCACCTCATGACCCAGATAAAGCTCTTGCGAACCTTCAAGGATGGCGTAGATGTCGAAATGAAAACGAGGATTTTTAACGTCCGTTTTGGGTAATCCAGTTGCCATAGCTACTTCTCAATTTGTAGATTTCAGTTTGCGAACCAATTCAGGAAAACGAGTGTATAGAGAAAGCTTGAGATTGTAGGTAAGTTCTTTCCAGTCTTTCTCTTGGGCGTAGTCCTTTGTACTCGAAAAGTGAGTGTACACTCGCGTTAAGTCATCGGCATAAAGCTGCAAATACAGCTTGCCCTTGTCATCTTTTTGCTCTCGATCAGTAATACCCAAGTCTTCCAATAGTGCTTTGGCTTGACTGTAGATAAAATCGCAATCAGGGTTGCGATATAGCCTTGCCTGCACACTGGTTTTCTTTGCATCGCCCAATGTAGCGTAGTAGTTGAATGCTACTGCATCATCAACTTTTTCAATCAGTTTGCTCACTTCCCGTTCAGCATCTTCTGGCTTCATTAAGCTTTTTGCAGTACTCTCAAGCGATTGAGCAAAGGCATAGGTTAAGCCAGTGAGAGCGGCTATATGCTGATATAGTCTTGCTCGTTTGGGTAATTGATTATTTGAATCCATACTTTCTTTCCTAGAGTTCAAATCCTTCTGAATTGCCTCCCAATACAGTTCGCGAATTTGCTCTAGCTTCAATCGGTCTGAAAAGCTAGAAGCCTTAGCAAGGTTATAATCTGCCAGATACGGCAAATCTTGCTCTATACATCGCACAGCATCCCCTAGCGTCATGTTGATCTCTTTTCCGGCAGCAATGACAGATTGCCCATAGCTTGTCATTAGTCCTTTAATGAGAAGGAGATGACGACTGGGTAAGGAAACTGATTGGCTTCCTTGCAAAACCAGCGAAAACTGAAAGTCTGTCAAAACTTCAAGCGGAAACATTGAAGCAACTTTGGCGTAGGCATACTGCACCTGTCCTAGTTTTTGAGATGCCAATTCTCCACTGCTAGTCTTGTCTGAAGCGAGAATCACATAACGACCAGCACTCAAATGCATCTCTTTATTCGTTAGCATTCTGAGGTAGTCTTTGAGTTTTACTTCAGAGGCTGCACTGCCATTGGCAGAGGTAAGGCGTAGAGTAATGCTTTCATCAGTGACCTTTAAGGGTGAAGCAAACGCTAGAGCAGAACACGATGCACAAATATGTGGTCTACCTTCACCGGATGATGATTGCCGACGCTGAGATGGACGCTCAAACATAAATCGCAGAACCTGCCATCGAGCCGTTTTGGGGTCAAGCGCAACTCCGCAGGAATAACAGAATTCTTTACTGTCATCTCCGGGCGATCGCATCTCTGGTAAAGTTGGCTGTTCAGTCAGCAATGGTTCTGGTCGTGGCTCGAACTGCTGCAACTCCAAAAGGCGATACATCTCAGTTACACACTGAGTAAAAATATTGCCACGAGTAGAGTTAATTTGATCGGTTGCTCTCCTCTCAAAGTTTTTCGCGATCGCTGCAATAGTCTTGAACTTCTCTGGGTTTCGCTGTGCATCTAGACGAACAAACTCAAATGGATCGCCCTTAGACTCCTGAAATAGAGCGAGTTTTTCTTGAATAGAATCCTGTGAGAATACCAGCTTGCTACTCAATTTCTCCTGTTGCTTCTGCAACTTTCGTTGTTCAGTCTTAGCAATTCCTGGTTGAGACAGTTGCTCTTGAAGTACAGATAGTTCTTTCCATGCAGCACTCTGTTCTTCTAACGATTTGCCGAAACCCTTCAAAAAATAGTCAGTATATTTCTGAGCCTCCTTATCCTGCATCGCTTGTTTATCTTGCAGCTCTTTAGCCTTAGATTTACGTTCTTTTTCGCTCAAATCAAGGTTTTCAAGCTCTCGTATCAAAGTGTTGATTTTACTTTGTCGTTCCTTTTGCCGTTCCCTAACACGGTAAATAACCTGGTAGTACCATGCAGCAAGAACATTTGCCTGATTTCGGGTCAGGACAGGAATATCCAGAGTGCTGAATCCCCGCCCAGACAAGGTAACGGCATTCAGCATTACAATAAATGTCTGCACCAATCCTGGAAGCTGGTACTCACTCTTGCCATAAGCCGAGAAAGCAACCTCTTCTAGAAACTTTTTCCAGAGTGCTGGAAAGTTAGGAATCGTCTTATTTGGAAGGAAAACCTGAAGGTGGCGATCGCTCTCATTTAACACCACAATCTGCTGCAATTTTTGCAGATATTCCAAGAAGCGATCGATTGCGCTTTCAATAGCTAACCGTGCCTGTAATTCTCCAGGTAGCGGCGACTTGTACAAAATCTGAGTTCTGCCAATGTCCTGACCTTGATAGATGACTTGATCGCCTTTGAAGTCCAGTTTCAGTGACTGGTCAGCCTCAGGGTTACGTTTCAGCCTTAATTCCCGAACGAGCTTAGGATGCCCGAAGGTGTGCGCGATTGCGGCTGAATCTGGCTTGCTTGCTAGCACCGTAATCAACTCTGACCTCTGAACAGATATGACATCTGCAATTAAGGCACTAATCAGTATTTTGGTGTTTTGAGCCGTTTCAGTGATCATGCTGAGTTTCGTGGGAGCGTCCCAGTTTCAAAAATGAGTCTATGGGAGCAAACAAAGACTTGGAATCGTGAATTTTACGGATATTTCAATCTCAATCAATTCCTGCTTTGGCTGTTTTTCCGTGTTTCCTCGGACAAATTCCCAAATCAGGCGATGCCAGTACACTCCCGTGAAAGGAACATTCTCCTCCGCGGTTGTCCCTACACTTGATGCCACTAGCTCAATATACAATTACAAAAAAGAGTATTGCACGGTTAATCCAAAAGTGCAAGTATAATTTGGGAAATGCCGAGAAAAAAAGAAACAATTACACTGTCAATTCCGCCAGGAACCAAGGAGCAGCTAGAAGCGATCGCACGTCGCCTGAACATCCTTTGGGGCAAAGAACCCAGTATTTCAGGGCTAATTGTCGCGATCGCACAACAAGCTGTAGAAGTCGGACAGCCCTTTACCCTAAACTCAAGCCAGGTCAAAGCCTTGCAGCAAGCGATAAAAGCCTTAAAGGATGCAGGTCAGGTCGGGGAAGCCCAAACTGTACTTGCACTTTTGCTAGACAAAGGCAAACTCGAAGCTCCCCTGCGTCAATCCCTGCTGCAACAAGTCAGCCAACCTGCCCAAGGATGGCGGATATTGATTGAGGATTTGATTAACAAACAACAGCCCTTCCATCTGGTCTACCGGAATTCCCAAAATCAGGAACTAGAGTACACAGTCCGTTATGCCGAGATTCCCTTCTATGAAAAACGCTTTTACCTGCAAGTTTGGTGTGAAGAAACAAAAGACGTAGAAGAGGATATCCCTGAACTGTCAGAACTTTGGCACAATCGATGCTTGCGTTTCGACCGGATTCGGTCAGTTTTGCCGATAAGTGGGGATTGGCAGGGTCAACTGGACTACATCAAAGTATACTTACAGTTTCGGGGCTGGCTGGCAAAAGCCTATGAACCTAAAGACGATGATCTAGAAAATGAACTCATGGGAGACGTGCGAAATGTGGTGCGGCGAGTTGCCAATCCCTTCTGGCTGATTCGAGAAGTATCCCGGTACTGGGAAGATTGCGTAATTCTAGCGCCCGATAGCTTGCGCGATCGCCTCAAGCAGAAGCTTCGCAGCCTCTGCCATTTATACGACATCGAGACTAGGAGTTAACTCCGAACTCATATCAGCCGATTCTCCTTAGGGAGACGCTAGCCGATCGCGAAAATAGAGCCGATACAAATCACACAACGGTCTCACCGTATTCCCCTGAAACTTAACTAACCCCATGCTGCGTAATTTAAACGCCTCTGCCGTCCTAATCTCGATTGGACTTTCTGCTGCCACCACTTGTTTAACAGCAGCCACCAACTCCGTATTTTCATGTAAATTCAACAGATGGCGACGAAGATGATCATAATATGGCCCTTCTTCCGTAGGAGCCACTTTCAGCAGTTGTTCTAACGTCATTCTTCCCCGTGCAATTTGATAGAGCGCCACCCGTACTAGATAAGGATGCCCACCCACCATTGCCATCAGGCGATCGAATTGGTGGGCTGAAAAACTTAATCCATGCCGCCTGACTAAATCCTCAACTTGTGCCTGATTCAACTCTGGCAACTCAATCGGTAATCCCACATTAAACGGTGATTGATTAATATTTAAGGGAATATAAACTTCCTTAGAATGCACAATCACCAACCTCAGCTTTTGCCAAACCGCCTCATTCTTGCCCCGCTCATGCCATGCTCTGAGCAGGCCAAAAAAATCTGTCGCAATATCAGGATGTTGGAAAATTTGATCAACTTCATCCAATCCTAAAACCATAGGACTGGTCAGCTCAGATAACAAATATCGTTGGAAATAATTGGTACACTTATTCTTACTGCCAAGAATGCCCTTCCAATAAATATCCAGCTTATCTTCTCGATTCAATTCCCAAGAAATACTGGCACAGAACCACTGCAAAAATTGGTCTAAATTGGTGAGAAACTCGGCATCGGCTGACTGAAAGTTCAACGAGGCGGTATGATAACCCTGCTCATTGGCGCGATCGAGAATTCGGCTCATGAGAGACGTTTTGCCCATCTGCCGAGGCGCTTTGACTCGGATTAATGCCCCTGGCTTGATAATGGCTTCGTAGCAGTCCGCTTCAATTGGCGGACGCTCCACATAAAAAGCCGACTCCAAACCCACTTGACCCTCCGGTTCGTCCAATGTCGGAAGTCCCAGAGGCTGCCAAAGGATTGTTGAATCTGACTGCCCAGGCTGTTGGTGGAGCAGTCTCTCCAGTGCTTGCAAAGCTTCTATGGCACTCTGGTAGCGCTGCCGATAATCATAGCGCACCATCTTATCTAAAATTGCCGCAAAACCGGGGCTGACGGGAGCTAGGTCTTTGAATAATTCACAACTGAACTCCCCTGTCAATGAATCGTGCGGTAATTCTCTAGGATTCATCCCTGTCAAGGCTTGCAGACAAACCATGCCAACCGCAAAGATATCGCTACTAAAGTGAGGTCTACCAGCAACTTGTTCGCTGGGCATATAACCCGGAGAGCCGATGACAATGGTTAAGCTCGTTTGTCCAGAGGGATTCCTGACTTGGGCACTAACTTCTTTAACGGCTCCAAAGTCGATGAGAACAATCTTGCCATCTCTGCTACGTCTAATTAAGTTGGCGGGTTTGATATCGCGGTGGATCACATTTTGCTGATGGACAAACACCAGCACCTCTAAGATGTCCTGCAAAAGGGGTATGACCGAGGCCTCGCTCAACTGCGTGCGCTCAGCAAGTTCTTGGTTTAAAGGCTGACCTTCGATATATTCTTGAACCAAATAAAACTCATTGTCTTGTTCAAAGTGAGCCAACAGGCGGGGTAGCTGGTCATGATCACCCAAGCGGTATAAGGTTTGAGCTTCGCGATTAAATAAGCGTTTTGCCATTTCTAAGGTGGCATTATCCGTCGCTTTGGGCTTGAGTTGCTTAACGACACATAGGGGTTTGCCGGGTAAATGGCTGTCTTTCGCCAGAAATGTCTGACCAAATCCACCAGCGCCTAGATGTCGGACGATTTGATAGTGACCCGCCAGTGTTGTTTCCATGAGGGTGTCTTAGCGATTGATGCGATAAGCTATTGTCCATTGATCCAGCTTAGACCTAGTAAATCACGAGTTCCTCAACACCACGATTGATGAAAGACTGGAAAAAAAAGATTTTGTCAAGGGGTGAATTAAATTTTTAATATTTACTCTCGCCAATCGCCCAATTGGGTTGCCAGGAAATAGCGAACATGGTCACAGAACGAGGGCCCGAAACGAGTTGTCCCGTGCCCCATACCAGGAACAACGTAACAGGAACCGTCAGGGAATTGGCTAGCGCAGGCTTTTGCCGCCGCAACATTAACCAAGGGAATTGGCTAGCGCAGGCTTTTGCCGCCGCAACATTAACCAAGGGAATTGGCTAGCGCAGGCTTTTGCCGCCGCAACATTAACCAGAGGATCGCACTCGCCAATTAGAAAGCGAACCGGACGTAGGGAGTTGACGCGCTCAAGATAGGTCATTGGGTTGCAGGCACGACCGCACTCATCAGCGTATTTAAGGTGTTTAACCATCCATGGCAAAATCCTCCCCCCTGCTGCAAGGAGCCTGTCACCACCCCTAGACGACACCTCTACACCAATGGCAGGCATCAGGCGGAAAATGAGCTTCCACACAATACGGACTGAGTCCCACGTTATAATCTAAGATTTGGCGTGGCCAGAAAGGCCGGGACGACGAAGGAACCCAAATACAAACAAATTTAGGCCAATAAACTCCTTGTGTTGATAACCCATTAGTCCTGGAATTTATTGGCTGGTACAACACATCGTTTGAGGCTTTCTAGATTTCGGTAAATCGTAGGGTCGCTCGGATAAATCAAGAACTTGGTACAGTTTATTCATGCTATTTTCTGGGTCAAATAAAGATATATTTAAAGAATGAAAAAAGGCAATATCTAAAACTAATTCAAGCTGTTGGCAGAAATTTTTATAAGTTTTATTTCTTTGATTAATTTCCAGATTAAATTTTCTAGATTCAAAAATTTCTTTCAAGATAACTAATTTTTGCAAAACGCCTACTAATACGGCTGAAGAAATGCTCAAGCCTGTCATTTCTCGTATGGGTGCGGGTACATTTTGGTCGAATATAAAATGAGCATCTTTGAGCTGAAACACCGCACAGAGCTGCTGAATTATCTGAACTTGAAATAGATGTTCTAGGTGTTCAACCTGTAAAGCCCCTTGGCTCCTTAGGTACAAACCCAGCGGTTTATTCGCAGGACAAAATTGAGATAGTTTGGTAACGACGCGCTGACTCACCCACGGATATTGATTAATCAACGAAATTAAACCTTGCTCATTTAATTGATTAGCGGCTGCCACAATTCTTCCTTGATTCACCCAGAGATAATGCACAGAGGTTCGTGTGGTCGATTCTGGCAAAGCCCGCAGTGTCAGCAATCCAGTTTTATGTCCTTTCTCGACAAACTGAAAAATTTCAGGTAAAGAAAAATCCGTTAAAGCACCAGTAATAGACATAGTTGTTTAATTGAAAACCAAAGACTCAAAGTTTGATACTATTATTGTCTCTATTAGCGGGTATACAAGAAATATAAGAACAATAAACCTTTTTTAAATCAAGCTTTCAGCTCTCTCTGTAGAGCAGGGATTTATAATGGGTTTTGTCCTGTATGCTTTCTGTTCGCTGTGACCACCACTCCTGTGCCCCATAGTTCCCAATCCGATACTAATACCGCAAACCAGCAACCCGATACTTTAGGGCGCTTTGGGAAGTTTGGCGGTAAATATGTGCCTGAGACACTGATGCCTGCTCTGTTTGAGCTAGAACAAGCTTTTGAGCAATACTCAAAGGATTCGGATTTTCAGACGGAACTGCAACAGTTACTGCGAGACTATGTTGGACGCCCCAGTCCACTCTATTTTGCTGAGCGCCTGAGTGCCTATTATGCCAGACCCGATGGCAGTGGGCCGCAAATTTATCTAAAACGGGAAGACTTAAATCACACCGGTGCCCACAAAATCAATAATGCCTTAGCTCAGGTGTTATTGGCTAAACGGATGGGTAAGCGGCGGATTATTGCGGAGACGGGTGCCGGTCAGCATGGCGTAGCAACCGCAACGGTGTGTGCGCGCTTTGGACTGGAATGCATTGTCTATATGGGCGTCCAGGATATGGAACGGCAGGCGCTGAATGTGTTTCGGATGCGGCTTATGGGCGCGAGGGTGCAACCTGTATCTGCGGGTACAGGTACCCTAAAAGATGCCACTTCAGAAGCGATTCGAGACTGGGTGACGAATGTGGAAACCACCCATTACATCTTGGGTTCAGTGGCAGGGCCCCATCCTTACCCGATGATGGTGCGCGATTTCCATGCCGTGATTGGTCAAGAGACTCGCGCACAGTGTCAGGAAAAGTGGAGCGGTTTGCCGGATATTCTATTGGCTTGTGTAGGCGGTGGCTCCAATGCGATGGGATTGTTTTATGAGTTTGTTCACGAATCGACGGTGCGGCTGATTGGTGTTGAGGCCGCCGGAGAAGGTGTGGATTCGGAAAAACACGCGGCAACGCTGACTCGTGGGCGTCCAGGGGTGTTGCATGGTGCCATGAGTTATTTGCTGCAAGATGATGATGGGCAGGTGGTCGAGGCACATTCCATTAGTGCGGGACTGGACTATCCTGGTGTTGGCCCTGAACATAGTTATTTGAAGGATAGTGGTCGGGCAGAATATTATGCGGTAACTGACCAAGAGGCGATCGCCGCACTTCGCAGGTTATCGGAGTTAGAAGGAATTATCCCAGCTTTGGAAACGGCTCATGCGATCGCGTATCTGGAAACTCTGTCTCCTCAACTCACGGGCAGTCCCCGTATTGTGATTAACTGTTCGGGGCGCGGTGATAAGGATGTTCACACGGTGGCTAAGTTCATTAACTTAGAGACTGGGGAATAGAAGGGGACGTTGGCAGCCGTAACTTTTCGTAGTAAGCGCTTCAGCGCTTTACGCCTTAGCGGTTACGACCAGCAGAAAACCGTACAACGGCAAACGTTAGAGTAGAAGGGTGGGTAGTACCTATGTATTGTCAAGTGTGGACACGACCGACCCTATCTACTGATCAAGATGCAAAAACGTTTAACAAAGTTTATTTTCGGGCTACTCGTGCTGACGGCTGGAGTGAGTAGCTGCGATTCCTCTAGCATTATTGGTCAATCTCTCCCATCCGAGAGTACACCAACCTCAACCGGAGATCAAAGTTCAAAGCCACCTGAGTTCGCAGCAATGGAGGAATCGGTTCATCAACAGGTTAATCAATATCGCCAGTCCCGGAACTTGCCACCGCTAAAATTAGATGCCCGGATTAGCGAACAGTGCAGAATTCACTCTCAGGCGATGGCGAGTGGTGAGGCGACCTTTAGCCATGACGGATTTGAAGATCGGGTAAAAGCGATCGCGAAATCCATTTCCTATCGCAAGGCGGCGGAAAATCTTGCCTACAACATGGGTTACTCTAAACCAGGCGAACAGGCGGTTGAGGGCTGGATCAAAAGCCCTGGTCATCGTAAAAATATGGAAGGGGATTTTGACATAACGGGCGTTGGCATTACCAAAAATGCCAAGGGCGAGTATTACTTAACGCAAATTTTCATCAAACGCCGATAATTGGGTTGAAGGTTACCTGGTTAGCTGGTTGAAAGTTCTAAGCTATCCTATCCTTCGGGTTCTGCTTTGAAATACAACCTTCAACCTTAAAACCTTCAACCTTCAACGTTCAACCTCAACTTTGGTATGGAATTGAAAGATTTTCAAGTTTGCGAACGCGACCTTCCCGACGCCTTATATCAAGAGTATCTTCAAGCTGAGGCGATCTCCGTTGATACAGAAACAATGGGGCTAATCTACCTGCGCGATCGCTTGTGTCTCGTACAATTGTGTGACCCTCAAGGCAGAGTCACGGTGATTCGCATTGCCAAAGGACAAACCGACGCCCCTAACTTAAAACAATTACTAGAAGCGCGTCACGTCCTAAAAGTCTTTCACTTTGCTCGTTTCGATTTAGCGACCTTACAGCAACATCTCGACATCCAAGTCAGGCCGGTATTTTGCACAAAAATTGCCAGCAAGCTAGCCCGCACTTATACTAACCGCCACGGACTCAAGGAATTAGTCCTGGAATTAGAACAGGTAGAACTCGATAAAACGTCTCAAAGTTCTGACTGGGGGAATGTTGCCAACCTTTCAGACGAGCAATTGCGCTACGCCGCCAATGATGTCCGTTATCTGCTCAGTGCACAGCAAAAACTCATTACCATGCTCCAACGAGAAGAACGCTGGGAACTGGCTCAACAGTGCTTCGAGGCTTTGCCGGTGATCGTGACTTTAGACTTGTTGCAATACAAAGATATCTTTGAACATTAAGAGGGTAGGTAATGGGTAATTCAAGAGCAATAAATTTTACCTTTTACCTTCTGCTTGACCGACTCACAGTATGGTCATGGTTGACATCGGTTCCACCGGATAGCCAACGGCTTTCCATGCTGCCAAGCCTCCTCGGATTTCAGAGACATTGCGATATCCAGCCTCACGTAATCGAGTTGCGCCAATGGTTGTCTCTTCATCAGTTTCGCCGTAAACATAAATATCGCGACCTAGTTCCAGTTTGTTCAAAACTCGGTCTGCGGATTCATTGAGCGGCATAGGCACAGCTCCCATAATATGGCTGAGGTTGAACTCTGTGCGATCGCGCACATCAATAATTGTCAACGCCGGTTCTCCCCAGTCCAACCGCGCCTTCAAATCGTACACCAGGGACTTTGCTTGCAGGGGGCGGGATACAGGATTCATATCAAAAAAGTTACTCATAACTCCATACCATATTTGGTAGCATCTTCTGCAATGTAGCAATAAAATTTCTAAATTTCAAATTTTATGGAAAAACCTTGACTTATTGACCCATTTTTGAATAGGCGCTAATTTCATGCCTTGAGCTTACGGCTTTCCTCATCTCTCCAAGCTAGCCAGTAAGATTGTTTCAGGACTGACGAAGAGCGCTCCACCTCACCCTCTCACTCTCCGTAACAAGGAAGATAAACGTAACCACAGGAGGTAAAAGTTTGGACGTACATCCGAAATATCTGAAAACTATTCACAAAGCTGATGGCGACGAATATGCATCCTGAATCAGGGGAGGGGGCCGGAGCTAAGCGTGAGGATGGGGGAGATTATTGCTGGTCAGTTATTTCTGCCTGGGTGTACTAGGAAATCCAAAATATGAAGCTTGTAGTTAGTTGGACTCATACCCGCATGGCTTGGTGTATAGGCGCTCTCATGGTGGTTTTGCTGAGTATCCTGCCATTCATGCTAGCGCCTAGTCAGGCACCAGCTCAAGCTGCGACATCCCCGATAGAACTCACGCAAGGATGGCAATATCGCTGGGACAAGTCTCCAGGGGATGTAACGGGTATTTCTATTTGCGATCAAGAAGCGATTTCAAGTCCTAATTGGCAATCGTTTCGGTTTCCTAAAAAACTGGATAAGCCAGCAGACGCAAAAATTCTTTGGTTGCGTGTACCCTTGCCAGCAGGTCAATGGAAATCTCCAGCCCTTTATTTGCGCTCTGTCCCCTACATTTTAGGAGCTTATTTTCAAAAGCAACGGATTTATAGCCAATATTCGCTAACACCTTCGGGTAAAGCTCAATTAACTAATTATCAATGGCCTATTGTTACTCTTAATTCAAATTTTTCCAATCAATTTCTGTGCTTTCAAATTTATGCGGGCAACTCTTCTTCTCGCTATATTGGCTTGTTTGATCGGGTTACCGTTGGTTCTCAGATAGACTTACTAAAACGATTAATTAAGCAAGAATTAGATGAAATATTAGGGATATTTTTTGCTTTCTTAGGTTTAATTTCTATTTTACTAGCCTCCAATCGACAAGAGAAAAAATCCTATTTATCTTTTGGCGCTTTAGCCATACTTATTGCTTTATATACCATTGCTCGTTCTGATTTAATTACTTTATTTATCAAGAATTATATCTTATTGCATTATACCCATTACATCTCTTTTTATCTGATACCCATTAGTGCTTGTTTCTTTTTTGAAGAAATGTTTGGCTTGCGTTACAAAAAACTGATTAATGGGTTATGGAAGATTCATCTAATTTACGCTGTTATAGCATTACCTTTAGTGGTATTTCAATTAGTATCTTGGAGTTCTACAGTTCTGCCAGCGCAAATTTTATTATTATCAAGTTCTCTAATTTTATTGATAATTTCTATTAAGAACTCTCGCACAGGCAACTGGGACGCTAAGTTGTTCACGACTGGATTTTCCACGCTTACCCTATGTGTCATTCATGATGTTTTGATTTATATCTTTGAACCTGTACACTGGTATCAAAAATTCTATCCTTGGGGAACTCTAATTTTTATTTTATGTTTAGGGTTTATTTTAGAGCGTCGGTTCAGTGAAGCGCGGAAACGATTACAGGCTTATGCCATAGAACTAGAGAAAAAAAATGCAGATTTGCAAAAAATGAATCAACTTAAGGATGAATTTTTAGCCAATACTTCTCACGAACTTAAAACTCCTCTTAATGGGATTATCGGTATTGCTGAGTCATTAATGGATGGCGCAACAGGCCAGTTATCTCAAAAAACTTTATTTAATCTTTCTCTGATTGCCTCTAGTGGTAAACGTCTATCTCAGTTAGTTAACGACTTACTAGATTTTTCGCAATTAAAGCACAAAAATATTGACCTAAAAATTCAAGTTGTGGGAATCCGAGAAATTACCAATGTTGTATTAATGCTTTCTCAACCCCTGGTTGGTAAAAAAGATTTACGGCTGATTAATAAAATCGATCCAGAACTTCCCTCAGTTGATGCTGATGAAAACCGATTACAACAGATTTTGTACAACCTAGTTGGTAACTCGATTAAGTTTACTCCCAGTGGAACTGTTGAAGTCTCTGCGACCGCGGTTAATCATGAACTGGAAATTACAGTTGCGGATACGGGTATTGGTATCCCAGCGGATAAGTTAGACCGAGTTTTTGAATCCTTTGAACAAGCGGATGGCTCAATTGCTAGAGAATACGGGGGAGCAGGTTTAGGTTTGGCAGTTACCAAACAGTTGGTACAGTTGCACAATGGCAGAATTTGGGTAGAGTCTACGGTGGGAGTAGGTTCTCGTTTTACCTTTACTTTACCCATATCCCAAGGCAAGGTAGAGCGGAAAGGACAAGCAGAAGTATCAAAAGTTCAAGTGTTCTCTGTTATGACAGAGGCTCCTAATAATGTTCTAATGGAACAGGAAATTTTAGTCTCCAAAACGAGAGGGTTTCAAATCTTAATTGTGGATGATGAACCCGTCAATCTTCAGGTTCTCGTCAACCATCTTTCTCTGCAAAATTATGCAATTACTCAAGCTGCCAACGGGATGGAGGCATTAGAGTTAATTGATCAGGGACTTAAGCCAGACTTGATTTTGCTGGATATTATGATGCCCAAAATGACTGGGTATGAACTTTGTCAAAAAATTCGTGAACGGTTTCCTGCGAATGAGTTGCCTGTTGTTTTGTTAACGGCTAAAAATCAAGTGTCTGATTTAGTAGAAGGATTTAGTGCAGGTGCCAATGATTATTTGACTAAGCCCGTCTTAAAAAATGAACTTTTAGCACGAATTAAAACCCATATTCGCTTAGCGAAGATTAATGCCGCTTACGGGCGTTTTGTCCCTCATGAGTTTTTACAATTTTTGGAACGAGAGAGCATTATTGATGTTCAATTAGGTGACCAAGTGCAGAAAGAAATGACGGTTCTTTTTGCAGATATTCGCTCCTTTACCAATTTGTCGGAGAAGATGTCTCCGAAAGAAAATTTTGACTTTCTCAATGCTTATTTAAGCCGAGTGAGTCCAGTAATTCGTAAGTATCACGGTTTTATTGATAAATATATCGGTGATGCCGTGATGGCGCTATTTCCCCAAGCCGCCGATGATGCTGTACTGGCGGCAATAGAGATGCAAAAACAAGTTTCTCTTTATAATATTTATCGACAAAAGACGGGTGAAGAACCGATCGCGATCGGAATTGGTTTACATACAGGCAGTTTAATGCTGGGTACAGTGGGAGAACCAGAGCGGATGGAAGGTACCGTGATTGCAGATGCTGTAAATCTAGCGTCTCGTTTAGAAGGGTTAACGAAGCTTTATGGCGTCGATATTTTAATCAGCGAAAAAACCCTGTATGGTTTAGATGACTCCCAAAAGTATCATTATCGCTTTCTCGGTCGCGTCAGAGTGAAGGGGAAGAGTCAACCGGTGGATGTCTTTGAAGTTTATGACGCCAACCCTGAACCTGTGATTCATCTAAAGAGACAAACCCGCACTGAGTTTGAACGAGGAGTAGCTCTTTATGTGGAAAAGAACTTTGCCGAGGCGCAGGACGTTTTTCAGGACGTTTTGCAACGAAATGAGCAAGATAAGGCCGCTCGACTCTATATAGAGCGCTGTATCAAAGCTCGAAAATTTGGCGTCTCTGAACTTGATATTGTAATGAACTAAGATTTGTCTACAAACTTTTAGGCAGGTAAAAAACTCTCCCCATCTCTCCTGTGTCTCCGTCTGTGTCTCTTTGCCTCTGTGGTGGCCTGCGGCAAGCCGCTACGCGTCTACGTTAAAACCTCATATCGCACCCAACTCAACAAAACCCTAAACTAGAGGCCCATTTAAAAACAGATAGAATCCTTGAATTCAAAATTGGACAGCTCAACCTAGTGAGGTTTTGTTTGGCTAAACGTAGTATCTAGACTCAATTCACGCAAAGCTTCAATCCGATTAGCAAAAACTTGCTCCACCGCGTTGATGATGGTGCTGAGTACCTCAGATTTGAGTTGGCAAAGAAAGTCTGTTGCCGAAATCGATCCTGCAAAGAAGGCTTTCGCTTGCTTGAGTAAATATCCCACTGAATCAAACCCGATGGATCTAATGATATAGGTAGCAACGGGCGAGTTTTTTAGATCATAAACCGACTCTTGATTTCGTCCTTGAATTAACAGAGCTAACACCTCAGCTTCTAAGGTGGTTTTAGGCTCTAGAGGAATGAGCAGATCGGGGAGAAACTGAGCTAAGGTGGGTGTACTGGTTCCTGGTCTTGGTAATTCTCCCATCAGAGTGGACAAGGGAATATTCCGTCCTAGGCGATAGCTGATCGCTTCTAAAATAGCGATAGTAATCACCTTGATCGCTAGATAAAGTCTGGCGACTTCTAAGTTCTTTTGCGTTTGAGAAATCAATATACGGTAGGTTGGATCATCCGGTTCTTCCATAAACTGCTGGAACACTATTTCGGGCTTGAGGAAGTTCATAAACTCTTCCATCTTGTGCAGAGAGCGGCGGTATCCCTGCACGGTGTAAGAATCAGCATTACTCAACTCATGATTCGTTTCAGGCATGAGGTTCCAGGTATTGTCCAAGAAATCAGCCGAATTGGGAAAGGCAAAATTCTCCACATCCCGGTTGACTAAACGCACTGAACGCTTGACAACAGCAATGGTTTGCTCTTCATCCCAGCCAAAGTTAAACTGATGATTCGCGGCTATCAAACGCTCGTAGAGCCGCTCACTCGGAGTTAAACCTGATTCAGATAAGTCCCGGAAGGGAATGGTCGCTTCAATACAAGCGACGATCTGAGCAATGAGACTGGGTGACAACACAGGCTCTAAAGCCATGGCAGCAATGACTGCACTTAAGAATTCGTTTTGCCCTTTAAAGGGAGAAAGAGTTTCACCAGGAACCAATCCAAATACTGCCACGACAATTTCAAACATCAAGTGATTGGGCAGTGTGGCAGATTTTTCGATGACTAGCTTGCCTTGATCTTCCAAGATAAAAGGTGCTAAGTAACGACTGATGTTGAGATTCATGCCATGATCGACTTGCACATAGACGATGTCATGAAATAAAGCCGCCAAAATTTCAATGGCATCAACAGAGCCACCGACCTCAAAGATGTGTTCAGTGGTATGAAAATAGCGCCAAGGGCCAGTCATGGTTTGAATAACCAATTCAGTGATCTTCTCAATTTGAACCGGATCACTTTTTCCCGCTAACTGGGCTATTGCCCAAACTAAACGATCTTTGCAACGAGCACGAGCAACTTCTAGCTCCATCAGTACCACCTCATTCCCCAATTTAAACAGTCACAGAAGGTGCGGACATAGGCAGCACTTGTGACGGACATCGGTTTAAAGCCGAATGGTGCTGATCTACGGGGCTGATAGTCGCCTGTTGCGCTTGCAAGTACGCTCCCGGCTACTACGAACTTCAGTTATTCAGTACCACTCGTCTAAAGACCCTTACCCGCGTGCGGCTGTTCACCCCAAAGTGCCACCGCAATTGGTAGTCACCCTTTACTTTACCTGGGACAGAGAAGATTTGCCTTTAACTTTCCCAGCAAAAATTTGCACTATTGTCTGATCTGTGGATGAAAGCCTGACTCTATTACACGGGTACTCTTTGTTTTTAATATCGAGTTGCATTCCAGCTAATCAGTTTTTCTGCGCCTAGTGCAGGGTAGCCGGAGAAAAACGTAACTGTTGGGAGTGGGGGAGTGGAACCGGAAAGTTTGCAGGCAAACCCTAAGCTCATAACGAGTTCAACCTACTGCCCTGACT
Organism: Microcoleus sp. AS-A8; assembly: GCA_039962225.1. Classification (NCBI taxonomy): domain Bacteria; kingdom Bacillati; phylum Cyanobacteriota; class Cyanophyceae; order Oscillatoriales; family Microcoleaceae; genus Microcoleus; species Microcoleus sp. AS-A8. The sequence continues at coordinate 83,962 of JAMPKV010000010.1, read as the reverse complement.
CTCCTGACTCTCCTGACTCTAAAAGTCAAGCCATACTCATCCGCCTTGCGTTCCTAAGACTGGGAAAATGCGATCGCCAGATGCCCTCAACCCCGGAAGCCTCTACTCACTGTAACGCCCCAGCATCACTGAATAAGATGGCAAAGGCGCTCTATACGATAGATAAGCGCCCCCCAACCCTCGCCAATGGTCGCGGTGGGCAAAATGACCCAACTCATGCCCTAATACCATCATCAGCTCATTTTGCGACTTCGCCTGTTGCACTAAATCGGCATAAATCACGATCGCATCACCCGGTAGTGCGAGCCTATCGCCCAAAAAGTTGGGGCAACCTGAAAAGATTGCCCCCTTCTACTGTTATCTTGCGTATTTTATGAGGTGAACCCTGTTAAGGCACTATAGTTCCTTAACTTGTCCGTCAAACGTTATACGTTTTTTGACGTAACTTGCGCGTGCTTATCTAAGCGCGATTTAACATTGTATTCGGCGCTGCTGCTATCATACCCGGTTTCAGCATTGCCTTCGGTCGGCCCACCAATCGCTTTCCAAGCTGCAAGTCCGCCTCTTAACTCTGATACGCTCTCAAACCCAGCTTGGCGTAGTTGGTTAGCGGCTTGAGCTGATTGTTCGTCGCTGTCACCGTAAACATAGATTTCGCGCCGAGGCTCAAGACTATCTAATGCCCTCTGTGGCAAGTCTTCCATCGGCATTGCCATAGCGCCCAGGATTCGAGATGCGTTGAAAGCTCCGCGATCGCGTACATCTAGAATTGTAAACGCCACTTCGCCCCATTCGAGACGTTGTTTGAGAGCTTGAGCGCTCGACTGCGGCATTTGCTGGCTTGGCGGAGTAGGCGTAACGTTCGGAAGCTTATCTTTCGCATTAAGAATTGTATCTTCAATGTCTGCCATAAAGATTTATCACTGAATTACATCAATTGCAATTTAACAAGGTATTCATACTCAACCGTCCTTCTTGAGACGGAGGATTGAGTAAATCTTCCTAAAGACAGAATAGTTTTCTCAAAAAGCTAACTTGATTGAATATTGGCAGTTTTCAAGTTTACAAAAGCTGAAAGAGGCTTTTGTAAAGGTAAATTAGAGAGATTTGCTAAAAAATAGAAGGATCGAACTGGAAAGGTATTAAATCAAGCGCTCGCTCCGAGTTCAACGGTTTTCCTTGATTTTTTATTCCCCATGACACAAAGTCTTTATCCATCTTTATATCCTGGGATAGATGCGGCAGTCTTAAATATATTTATTTCCCAATAAATATTGTTAAAAAATCTGAAGATAGATAGATTTTATTTTCTTTTTATAAGTGGCTTGAGCGACAGGTAAGGAAATCAAGATAAGACTAAATAATCTGTCGGCACTAAAAAGCGATCAGTATGCCTTAGGTATTAATTATATGCCACAGGCAGATTTTCCGATAAATCTCCCTTGCTCAAGATGAAAGATATTAAAGCACGAGGCGTCCTATCAAGACGCCTGCAAAGACTAATAAAAAAACTGGGAGTTCCTCGTCTTTTAGGAATCCTTTTTGCATGGATTCTCATCTTCCAAGTTTGGATACTGCCCGCACTGACGCAACAGCCTGTAGTCATCACAATGATGACGCAAGGTCAGGACTTGGCGAATTGGACACCCTTTCTTGAGGAATTTCAACAGAAAAATCCCGACATTCGCATCAATGTTGTAGAAGGGCCATTTGATACCAACCTACAAGAGAACCTCCTCACCTCTGCCTTTCTCTTAGGAGACTCGCCCTACGATGTTCTTAACCTCGATATTGTCTGGGTGCCAAAATTTGCCGCCGCAGGCTGGCTAAGACCTCTGGACGACAGAGTTCCTGCTGAACAATTAGCAGAAATGGTTGAGAACAACATCGACGGTGGGCGCTATCAAGGCAAACTCTATCGGATGCCGACAAACTCCGATGCTGGAGTCCTTTACTACCGCACCGATCTCTTAAAGCAAATTGGCGCGAAACCTCCAGAAACCTTTAGCGAGATGCTGGGAATTCTTCAGAACTTGCAGAAGTCAGGAGCAAAAGATACCAATTGGGGTTACCTCTGGCAAGGCAGGCAGTACGAAGGTGTCTCTGCCATGTTTGTCGAGGTTCTCGAAGGCTTCGGTGGCTTCTGGGTTAACCCAGACACGCTTGAGGTCGGTCTTGACCAGCCGCAGGCCATCGAGGCGGTTCAATTTCTACGCAACACCATTACCCAAGGCATTTCTCCGCGTGGCGTCACTACCTATGGAGAAGAAGAAACTCGCCAGATCTTTCAAAGTGGTGGCGCAGTTTTCTTACGCAACTGGCCCTATGTCTGGAAACTGGTAAATCAGGAAGACTCAAAAATTCGAGGTAAGGTTGGCATCCAACCCATGCTTCAGGGCGCGGGTCAAGCGGGTGGTTCTTCCTTAGGTGGATGGGGTTTAGGAATATCCACGACGACCAAACACCCAGATCAAGCATGGCGACTCATTCAGTACATGACCAGTAAAGAGACGATGCGCCGATTTGTTTTAGAAACGGGGTTGATTTCTAGTTACAAAACCCTGTTTACAGAGCCGGAAATTATGGCGAAATACCCCCACTTTCCGCAACTTTTAGAAGCCGTTCAGCAATCGGTTTTACGGCCTCCTGTTGCCCAATATGCCCAAGCTTCGGATATTTTGCAACGCTATCTCAGCGCGGCTTTTACGAATGGAATGAGTCCACAAGAAGCGATGCAGGCCGCAGCGGGGGAAACCCGTAACTTATTAGGCCGTTTGCAGCCTGCTCGAACTTCTCAAGACTCAGCGCCTGCACAAATGCTTGTGATTCGTTCTTAAGATTCGCACTTCATCCTTCATCCTTCACATTTCAAATGACTACTGCACAGGTAAGAGACGTAATTCGAGAACAAGAACAGCGGACTGGGTGGTTTCTACTCTTACCCGCTATCATCCTACTGTTGCTGGTATTTGCTTATCCCATTGGACGCGCTTTCTGGTTAAGTCTATTCACGCAAAATTTGGGCACCCAACTACAAACAGAATTCTCCGGCTTGTACAACTACGGACGAATGGTGGGCGATGGGCGCTTCTGGCGAAGTATGTGGAACACGAGCATCTTTACCGCCGCCTCCGTTTTACTGGAATTAGTATTAGGAATGGGTGTGGCATTGGTACTCAATCAATCCTTTAAAGGGCGCGGGATTGTCCGAACGATTACCCTAATTCCTTGGGCGTTGCCAACTGCTTTAATGGGACTCGCTTGGGCTTGGATTTTTAATGACCAATTCGGGGTTGTTAATGACATCCTCATACGCTTGGGAATCATTAATACGGGCATTACCTGGCTAGGCGATCCCACTTTAGCTATGGTGGCTGTGGTTCTCGCCGATGTTTGGAAAACAACACCGTTTATTGCCATCCTTTTGTTGGCTGGGTTGCAATCCATTTCCACTGACCTCTACGAGGCTCATTCTATTGATGGGGCGACTCCCTGGCAGAGTTTTTGGAAAATCACCATCCCCCTATTAATGCCCCAAATTGTGATTGCGTTGTTGTTCCGATTTGCCCAAGCGTTCGGCATTTTTGACCTAATTCAGGTGATGACTGGGGGTGGGCCAGGGGGAGCCACGGAAACAGTTTCTCTCTATATTTATGGTACCGTGATGCGTTACTTGGATTTTGGTTATGGAGCGGCACTCGTGGTTGTGACTTTTGTGTTACTGATTGCCGCTGTGGCGATCGCGGCTTATTTCTTGTCCAGAACCCGTGCCAATGCCGCAGGAGCGAGATAGTTAAAAGTTGTCTTTTGCACCTTCAACCTTAAACCTTCAACCTTCAACCCTATGGCTATCGCACACGATCAACCCGCTCAAAAAACCTCTACCTTCAACTGGCGAAAAATTATTTTGCCCATCTCTGTTTTTTTTGTCGTTATTTTCTTCATGGGGCCAGTTCTTTGGCAGGTACTAACATCCTTCAAAGTCAATCCAGATATCTCTGCCATTCCCGCTGTTTACTTTCCCACGCGGCTCACCCTCGGACACTATCTGTCTTTATTCGTGCGGCGTCCCTTTACTTTGTACATCATCAATAGTGCGTTTGTTTCCATCACTTCAACATTGCTAGCGTTAGCCTTAGGTACTCCTGCGGCTTATGCCTTGGCACGGATGCGACTATCGGGCGAAAAAATAATCCTTGGAGCTGTCTTGATCGTTACGCTATTTCCGGCAGTTCTGCTTTTTTTGGGACTGTTAGAAGTGGTCAGAATGACCCATTTAGGAAATAACTACTTGGCTCTGATTCTTCCTTACACCGCGATTAATTTGCCGTTAACGATTTTAGTTATGCGGAGTTTTTTCCAACAACTGCCGAAAGATTTGGAAGATTCTGCCAAAGTAGATGGCTACAATACGGTGGAAATGCTAATTAGGATTGTGCTGCCGATGACGCTGCCTGCACTGGTGACAACCGGCATTCTCACCTTTATCTCTGCCTGGAATGAGTTCATTTTTGCCTTAACGTTTATCACCCGCGAATCGATGAAGACAATACCCGTTGCCACAGCTCAGTTAAGCGGGGCATCGGCTTTTGAAATTCCCTATGGGCCGATTGCGGCTGCTACAGTATTAGGAACCTTACCTTTAGTTATACTGGTGCTGTTGTTCCAGCGTAAGATTGTCCAGGGTTTAACCGCTGGTGCTGTCAAAGGATAGTTGGGAGCAAGGCTTTTCTCAAGCTTCGCCTAAGTAGGCGAATGTCAATAAAATCGCAATCATCTGTAGTCAAACTTTACATAGAAAAGCCGATGGTATTGCATGTTACCAATCTACTGTTCACTGGATTCTGCCGACACAAGGAAGGATAAATTGTGAGTTTTAATACATGATTAATTCACCTTTAATTCTTGCCCTTAATCGGTAAATTTATTGAAAATAACCCTGAATTAATTGTCTAATCAGGTTTAAATCTACCCCAAAAATTTGTGTGAAATAAGTAATAAAAACTATGGCCAACCTTGAACTCATAAATCTCAACAAAACGTACACGCCTAAAGTCATTCCTGTCAAAGACATCAGTATAGATGTTAATGAAGGGGAGTTTCTTACCCTGCTAGGCCCATCGGGATGTGGTAAATCAACCCTACTACGCTTAATTGCTGGGTTGGAGCCACCGACCCGTGGCAGAGTGGTGATTAATGGGCGCGATGTCAGCCGTGTTGGCCCTGGCAAGCGCAACATTGCCATGGTATTCCAAAGCTACGCTCTCTACCCCCACATGACGGTTGCGGATAACATCGCGGCTGGTTTAAGGCTACGCAAAATGCCCTCCGATGAAATCCGGCGGCGCGTCGAGGATGTAGCCCAGAAGCTGGGGCTACAAAGCTTAATGGATCGCAAACCGGGTCAGATGTCGGGGGGGCAACGGCAACGGGTTGCTCTCGCTCGTGCTCTGGTGCGCCAACCGGATGTCTTTTTGTTGGATGAACCTTTGAGTAACCTGGATGCCTTGTTGCGGGAGCAAGTGCGGGCGGATTTAAAACAGCTATTCGAGAAGCAGCAGGCACCTGTGGTTTATGTGACTCACGACCAGACGGAAGCCATGACTCTTTCTAGCAAAGTGGCTGTACTCTACGACGGGAACTTGCAACAGTTGGCACCGCCCCAGGAAATCTACACCAGACCGGCTAACCAATTTGTGGCGGGTTTTGTCGGTAGCCCCCAAATGAACCTATTGACTCTCTCCTGCCAAGGCAATCAAGCGATCTTAGGTGAGTTTAGGATTCCGATACCCAACTTACCCACACCGCCTTCACAGGTTGTTCTGGGCATTCGTCCAGAAGATGTTCACCTTGCCAGCCCAGAGGATCGGGTGACGGTTCAGGGTCGCATTTTCTTGGTGGAAAACTTGGGGATGCAGAATTTAATCAGCGTTATGGTGAAGGGTTCAGAGGTGAGGATACGGGCTTTGTTGCCGGCGCATCAGGCGTGGGAAGGAGAAGAGGTGAGCCTATCCATGTCACCGCAAGCGATTCATTGGTTTGATGTGCACAGTGGCGATCGCATCCAAAATCACTCTTCAGAACAAACCCCTCAGTCTCTCGGTCTTCCTTCAGTCGAGAACGGCTCAATTCAATCCCAGCGTCAATTCACCTAGTTCTGCCACAAGACTCCCGCGTTCGAGTCTATCCACACCCTCGAACTCATAGGAGTGGCACTGTCTTGGGCGCTTCTACATCAGGAAGCGCCTGTTTATTGGGTGATGAAATCGGGCTTAAAGGCGCGATCGCGATTTTGGGGAAATTACACGGTTACTGAAACCGAAATTTTAATAGGCTACTTCATAAATCCTGAGAGAGTAAAATTAATTTATCCAGTGAAACCTCTCTTTAGATAGAGAGTTAGTTGACTAATTTCCCTAAAAATCTTTGGTGTACAAGTGTGATTACCTCTTTTCCCGAAACATCGCTGTAGAGTACCATCCAAAGCCGTGACTCTTGCTTAAAATTACTACTTGTAGTAGATGCAGCCAAATCTTAATAAACAAAAATAAAAATTAAAGAGTTTTTATTTTTTGAAATTATCAAAAGTATCTTTAATTTAAAAAATCTAGCTTTGTCAAGTCAGATCACCAATAAGCTGAAGGGATATGACACATTTTGGCAGATAGAGCAATACAGAAGGAGGCAGCCTTGCAAGTGGAAGAATTTGCTGATCAAATAGAAGCCATGCGCGATCGGCTTCGCCAGTGCGCCGAGCGTAATCACTGGCTCTCGCTACACCAAAATGTAAATCAATTGCCTTTGCCACAACAAAATTGGCTGGAGGAAGTTTTGCAGGAAGTAGGTGCCTTCTTAGAAGAATTATCGGCCGCTCGTCTCTGCCCTTGGAGGGGCGAACCATTTGACCCACAGCTTTTTGTCACACCCTTCCCTGACCAAGAACAAGAATCAGGGAACCTGCCCTGCGTGCGCGACATCATTCTTGCCCAGCAAGCAGAGCAAAGGTTGCGGGAGAACGAACAGCGGTTTCAGTCTTTGAGTGCTTGCTCACCCGTCGGCATTTTTCTCACAGATGTCGAGGGTCGTTGCACCTACACGAATCCACGCTGTCAGGCTATCTGTGGTTTTACTCTTGAGGAAAGCTTGGGAGTGGGTTGGTCGCAGTCGGTTTATCCGGAAGATCGGGAGAGAGTATTTGCAGATTGGTCAAAGAGTACTCGTGAAGGTCGCGAATACTCCGACGAGTTTCGCTTCCAAACCAAGGAAGGAACGGTTCGCTGGGTTCACATCCGCTCATCGCCTATGTTCTCGGACAAGGGCAAACTGATTGGTCATGTTGGCACAGTCGAAGACATCACCGAACGCAAACAGGCAGCACAGCGGCTTAAAGACAGCGAGCATCGCTTGCGAACCATCATCGAAACCGAACCGGAATGCGTGAAGCTCGTGGCAGCTGACGGCACCCTACTGGATATGAATGCAGCTGGACTTGCCATGATTGAGGCTCCCAGCGCTGATGCTGTGATGGGTCAGTCAGTCTATTCCTTGATTACGCCAGAGCATAGAGAGGCGTTTATTGCTCTCAATGAGAGTGTTTGCCAGGGCAACAGGGGTAGCCTTGAATTCGAGATTATTGGATTGCAAGGTACCCGTCGCTGGATGGAAACTCATGCTGTCCCTCTGCCCAGTGAATCAGATGGAACACTGATACACTTAGCAATCACGCGGGATATCACGGTTCGCAAGCAGGCAGAGGAAGAACTGCGTCAATTAAACACGGCTCTAGAAAACGCTGTGGAGGGGATTTCGCGGCTGGATACCCAAGGGCGCTACATCACTGTAAACAAAGCGTATGCCAGTACACTGGGTTACCAACCTGAAGAAATGATTGGTATGGCATGGCAGCAAACGGTCCATCCTGACGATGTGCCAAAGTTGATCGATGTCTATCAACAAATGCTCAAAACTGGTAAGGCGGAAGTAGAAGCAAGGGCTGTACGCAAAGATGGTTCTAACTTTTACAAGCAAGTGGTGATGGTTGCCGCTTATGATTCGCGACACCAATTTATCGGTCATCACTGCTTCGCGAAAGACATTACTGAGCGTAAGATTGCAGAGGAAGCTATAAAACAAGCTAAACAAGAGCTGGAAATCCGAGTTGAGGAGCGCACGGCCCAATTAAGGACGATCAATGAGCAATTGTTGAGGGAGATTAGCGAACGTAAACGAGCGGAGGAGGAATTAGAACACTCACTCTCTCTACTGCGTGGGACGCTTGAAGCCACTGCCGATGGCATTATTGTCAGCCAAAATGGGACACACATAGCGACTGTTAATCAAAAGTTTATCGAGATGTGGGGTATCCATGAATCGGTCATCGCCTCACAAGAGATCAAGCAACTCGTGCCGTTGCTCGTAGAGCAGCTAAAAGAACCCGAAGCCTTTATAAGCCAAACACAAGGATTATTGTCCCAAGTGGACGCAGAAGGCTACGGTATCGTAGAACTCGAAGATGGGAGAATTTTCGAGCGCTATTCGTTGCCCCAGCGGATAGGAGGAAACATTGTTGGCAGAGTTTGTAGCTTTCGGGATATCACTGAGCGCAGACGGAAAGAGGCGGAACTCGCAGAAAGCCAGCGCAGGCTTGCCTCACTGATTAATTCACTTCCCGGTATTGCTTTCTCCTGCTCAAACGACCCGGAATGGTCAATGAGATACCTCAGCGAAGGTTGCCTGAACTTGACTGGCTATACCAGCGAAGAACTCTTAGAAAGTGGAGTAGTTTCGTATAACTCTATTACACATCCCGAAGACTTACCAAAAGTTCTCAGTACGCTGGAGCAAGCTGTTGCCAACAAGCAACCTTATGTGGTTGAGTATCGCATTCGTACCCAATCCGGTGAAGAGAAATGGGTCTGGGAGAAGGGCAGCGGAGTATTTGGCAGCAAGGGTGAGGTACTTGGCGTTGAAGGGTTCATCACTGATATTAGCGATCGCAAGCAAAGCGAAAAAGCCCTTCAAGAAAAAGAAGAGTTCCTAGAGTTAGTTCTGGAGAATATCCCCCAGTTTATCTTCTGGAAAGACAGAAATTCAGTCTACTTTGGTTGCAATCGCAACTTCGCCCTGGCTGCTGGCTGTTCTACTCCAGAGGAGATTGTTGGCAAAACTGACTACGATTTGCCTTGGAAGCAGGAGGAAGCAGACTTTTTCCGGGAGTGCGACGCCCGTGTGATGGAGACGGATACACCCGAATATCACATCATTGAACCCCAACTCCAAGCGAATGGTAAACAGGCTTGGGTGGACACGAACAAGGTTCCACTTCATGACGCACAAGGAAATGTTGTCGGCATCCTTGGCACTTACGAAGATATTACTGAACGCAGGCAGGCAGAGCTAGAACTGCAACAAAGCGAACAAAAGTACAGAAACCTCTTCCACAATTCATTAGTCGGCATGTTTCGCAATAGTCTCGCGGATGGTACGGTTCTGGATGCGAACGAGGCTGTATTAAAGATGTTTGGCTTCGATTCTTATCAAGGAGTAAGAACTATTGATTTGTATGCCAATCCAGCCGATAGAGAGAATCTCAAACAGCAGCTACTTGAGCAAGGATTTGTCGAAAATTTTGAATCCCAAGTTCGCCGACAAGACGGTTCGCTATTTTGGGTGTCCTACTCTGGCAAGTTATATGGCAAAGAGGGCTACTTAGAAGGCGTGATGATCGACATCACCGAACGCAAACAGGCAGAAGAAGCACTCAGGACAGCCAAACAAGAGTTAGAAATTCGAGTTGAGGAGCGTACCACCGAATTAAGGCAAGCGATTAGGAAATTGCAAGGTGAGATTGAGGAGCGCAAGCGGACTGCGGCGGAACTACAGCGAAGCGAAGCGAGATTTCGGGACTTAGCCTGTCGGGAAACACTGCTCAACCGCCTTGCCAGTCAGATTCGCAACTCCCTGGCTTTGGAGACTATCTTAGAAACCGCCGTACAAGAAATCTACCACCGATTAGCTATTGATGTCTGCGTCTTTGCCTGGTATACAAAAGACGGAACTTCTTCCGGTTGGGATGTGGTTAAAGAGGCCAAAAATCCCGATTTGCCCAGCTTTTTGGGTTTATATCCCTTAGAAAGTTGGCGTCCGTTTACCTGTAAGCTGGTTGATCGCGAAGACTTCCAAGTCGATCAGGTCACTCAGAGCCATGAAGCTGTGCAGCAGACGCGACTCCCTTATGGTACGACAGCTCTGTTATCACTGCCCATTGAGACGCAATCGGGTCAATTGGGAACCCTAACCTGTGGGCGTTTGGTTTCTTGGCAATCTTGGACGGACGAAGAACTGGAACTACTACAAGCGGTTGCGAACCAACTGGCGATCGGGATAAATCAAGCGCAACTCTACGAACAAAGTCGCATTGCCGCGACGACGGCTCAAACCAAAGCAACTCAGCTTGAAGTGGCTCTGCGCGAACTTCAGCAAACTCAATCGCAACTGATTCAGTCGGAAAAAATGTCCTCTCTAGGGCAGTTAGTCGCGGGTGTCGCTCATGAAATCAACAACCCACTCAACTTCATCCACGGCAATCTCAGCCATATTAATCAGTATGCAAAAGACTTGCTCAATCTAATTCAACTTTATCAAGAATACTACACCCGCCCCGCACTAGAAATCCAAGCTGAGACGGAGGCTATTGACTTGGAGTTCATCAAGGAAGACTTACCTAAAATTCTGTCTTCGATGACCATGGGAACCGATCGCATTCGCCAAATCGTCTTATCTTTACGTAACTTTTCCAGAGCTGAGCAAACTGAGAGAAAATGGGTTGACATTCATGAGGGTCTTGATAATACCCTACTGATTCTTGGTCATCGCCTGAAAGATAAAGGACATCGTCCTAGCATCGAAATCATCAAAGAGTACGGCAACCTGCCCTTAGTGAAGTGTTATGCCGGACAACTCAATCAGGTGTTCATGAATATCCTCACGAATGCGATTGATGCCCTGGAAATGAGGAATGAGTCATGGGCAATGGAGCCTGAGCCAGGGAGTTCCTATTTTCAATTACCAAGTCCTCAATCCCAATTCCCCAAGATTTGGATTCGTACCGAAGTGAACGAAAGTCATCAGTTAGTCATTCGCATAGCTGATAACGGCCTAGGGATGACGAAAGAGATACAGCGAAGAATTTTCGATCCGTTCTTTACGACGAAACCGATCGGCTCAGGTACAGGTTTAGGAATGTCTATTAGCTACCAAATTGTTGTAGAAAAACACGGGGGTCAATTGCAGTGTATTTCTGCACCGAACCAGGGCACCGAGTTCTTGATTTCTATTCCTATTCACCCTCCAAAAAATAATGCCTTAGCCCAGGAAAATTTAGCCATGAATTTGGCTGTTGAAGGGTCAGCCAACCGGGCAGAATTTGATTGTACCTGTAAGAACAGCCACCGCACCTGTCAGCCTGCCGGATTAGAAGCTGAATGTAGTTAGCAATGTTCCCACAAAAATCGAATCATTGGCATTGTTATGTTCGGGATTGAAAATGACAAAGAAACTGGGAGTGAGAAAAAGGTTGTTTTTCAGCTTGTAACGAAAGAAACCTTCTACACGATAAGACGTATCCAAATCTCTACGGCTGATCACATCATTCCCACGCGCCCTCGGCGGCATTCCAAAAATGAAACCCAAGGCGTTGCCTTCTTTGCCAAAATCTCGAAACGCCATCGCGATGGCATAGTTCCAAATCTCTGCCTGATCTCCTTTGTTAACCAGATCACCATTCACTAGGGCACTGTCGGCTTCCGCTTGCGCTGTGGTCATACCGACCCAACCCCCAATGGCAAAACGAGAAGTAAATCGATATTGGGCTTCGATACCATAAGCATTGCCTGAAGTCGCGATCTCTTCGCCAAAGGGTGTTTGAGCCAAGGCACTGCCCGTATTCCCGGTGATATTCGTTCCCTCGCCCGGTTGAGGTGAGTAATAACGCACGTAGGTAAAAGCAATATCAAAACTCTTGGTGGGAGAGAAAGATAGCTGAGCTAAGGCTCCAAATTGACCCTCGAAGATGCCCCTCTCTAAGCTTGGACTAGAGAAATTTCCCGGACTTCCTAAATAAGTAAAGGAGGCTAGAAGTGCTTCGCTCAATCGAACATTCAGCGCCACGCCTGCACCATCACTGAGGCGATAAATGGGGTTGCGTTGCCCAAACCGGGAAAGTCCCCCTCCAGCCGGATTCAATTGAGGAGCAATGTCAGAAGACCCCAAGCCTTGAGATGCAATGAAGACTTCCAGGCGATCGCCAATGGAGAAACGGTAGGACAGCGAACCTAGAACAATATCGTTGCCAGTAGGGCCAGTACGGGTATCAAAGTCATACAAGGTCATGTCTGTACCCGTGACCGAGGCGTCCAAGGGGCTGAAATTTCCCGCTTCCAACTTGACGCGCAATAGGTCTTTCCCCGTGAAACTGCTGTCAAAATTCAGACCCACCCGACCTGGGGCAAAGGCATTAACATTTAAGTCCTCAGTGGGTTCTTGTCCAGAAGGGACAGCCTTCCGGTCACCCCAAGCGTCAATTAAACCAATGTCTGCCGACCCTGTTAGCTTGGTTGTGGTGGAAAACTGATGGTCTTCCAGAAAGGCAACACGGCCTTCTAGGGTATCGACTCGCGTACCCAAGGTGGCGAGTTCGGTTTGAAATTCCTGAACGATACGTTGCAGAATTTCTAAGTCCTCTCGCCTGACCAACACACTCGTGGAAGAAGCCATCAAACGCTCAAGTTGTTGCAAACAAGCATTCAATCCAGCCGCAAATTCATAGCGTGTCATGGCGCGATTGCCCCGGAAGGTGCCGTCAGGATATCCTGCAATACAGCCGTAACGTTCGACTAGCGATCGCAACGCTTCATAAGCCCAGTCTCCGGGTGAGACATCGCTGAGTTGGGTAACATTCGTGATTTGCCCCATCGAGTCATCCGCACTCGGATCAGCACTATCGTCGTTGACGAGTTCTACATCCTGAGAGCTGGATTCAGCCGTTGCCGTTTCCGAGGATCGCTGTGGTTCATCCAGAGTCGGGTTTGCCAAATCTTGAGCGAGACTAATCTCTGAAGGGCTTAAAGCTGTGAATGTGGGTTCCTCAACCCCTACAAAAACAGGTTCTAATTTGGAATTTTGAGCTGCAAAAGTAGTATTTGCCACCAAAAAGGAAGCACCCAAAACCACTGGACTCGCTGTCAAAGCGCTCCAGATAAATCTGAACATTTTTTTTCTCGTTTAAACTTGAAATTAATTAAGTAAGCGCTCCTAACTCAGATAAATTAGTTAAGAAACACTCTGAAAAATATTAATCCTTATATTCTCACAAGCGATTTAATGAATAGAGTTGTGTTATACAAACGGTATAATTTTTAAAATTTTAGTGTTATCTACGTTACTAAAATTATATTTTTTAGTTTTGTCAATCCCTCTAAAGAGTGGAATTTATAGCGGTTCTCGATTGGGTGGAGTACATCTAACTTCTGCCCTTTGCCCTCTGCCCTCTGCCCTCTGCCTTAAAACCGTCAGCCTTGTACCTCATCTAAATGCAAACCGCTATAAGCCTTTTGCAGATAGTTTAATTATGTCCTGTTCATTCTAGGACTGACGCCTTCAAAGTATCCAGCAAGCGGTTAATACTAGCCTGGGATAAATCAGGTATCTGCAACTGGCATTGTATATGGACATAGCTTTGACCGAGCGATCGCATGTAAGCGGGGTCATAATGAAAGGTCAGCAAATCGTCTACTAAGGTGTGCCACTTCCCCGCATCAATTAGGTTATACCACTCGTTGATTTTGTCCCGACCATAACGAGATTTTAGCCACTTTAATTTTTGTTTAAGCAGGTCGGGATGTGTGATTAAGTGCGGATATTGCTGTAACAGCCATTCGATTCTGGCGGCTTGCGGTAACTGAATTTCAACACAGTTCGCCTGTTTCATGTGTTGCCAAAGGGATGGGGGTAAATAAACTTGTCCAATTTTGTTACTTTCAGCTTCCACCCACACGGGTTTACTCATATCAAAACTTTGCAATTTTTGAACTAGCTGCGATTCAAAAGATTTTTGCGAGGGTTGAGGTGAAAGCTTCCCTTCCCACTCTTGACCGAGGAGGGAACCGCGATGATTGGCTAAATCCTCTAAATCCAGCACTTGGACGCCCCGTTTGGCTAACTGGTGCAGGATATGGGTTTTCCCATTACCGGTCAGTCCACATAAGACGTGGTAAGTCAATTGTTGTGGTAACTGTTCTAGTTGGTCGCGCACATAAGTTCGGTAAGTTTTGTATCCTCCTTGAAGGACTGTAACAGGCCAACCAATTTGACTCAAGACCAGTGCCATACTGTTGGAACGCTGACCCCCACGCCAGCAGTAAACGAGGGGATGGTAGTCTTTGGCTTTGGCAGCAAAATGGCTCTCCAGATGCCGAGCAATATTTTGGGCAACGAGGGCGGCACCGACTTTGCGAGCCTCGAAAGCGCAGACTTGTTTATAGAGTGTGCCGACTTTGGCACGTTCAGCATCATTCAGGACAGGTCGGTTAAGGGCACCGGGGATATGATCTTCGGCAAACTCACTTTCACTGCGAACATCAATAATCTCGCTGTAGGTTTCTGTCCAAGGTTGCTCGGTATAGTTAGGCGATCGCGACATAAAGTTAATGTTATTTAATCATCCATGAGAGGTAATTTGGGTTGTTGCCTGCTCTTCGCTATCTTCTTAAATCTAGATAGTCTCATGGAACTCGGTGGTAGTTGGGTGAGTGATTACCTGAAAAACAACCCCGACATGAGCCAGAGCGATCGCCATCTGTGTGATGAGATCTGCACGCAGCCATGAGCATGGGTCAAGTAGGGGCGATCGCGAGAAATTAACTGTGTGCATACAACGACAACCTGAATACAAAACCCGCCCTTACCGAACATGTAGCTGTATTTCTTGAGAGCAATTCCCTTAACCAGAGAGTAACAAAAAGCTGAAATCCTTGTCCCGTGGAAACTGGCAAGTTGAAGCTCTCACAAACTATACATGCAGAGAATATAAGAGTTAGTAAAGTCATCCAACTAATCAACACATCAATTCCTCATTAGGTCAGCATAAAAGACAGATATTGTCAGGCTATAAAAATTTGAGACGATGGTCGAACGTAGGTTTAGTCGCCACTTCCACCTTCGTTATGACATGAATTTTTCTCCAATAGCCATCTCTTGCAGTCTACTGATCGCTATGCGATACTCTCTTAATTACGGTATTCCGACCGACTTATCGTAGATTGCGACAGGGGCGACCTCGGTGGAATCGGTGGGGTATAGAAAAGGCCATTGAGGGACACAGGAATGTTACAAGATTCTCAAGGATTAGACGTTACTACAGATTCGCCCGAAACCATTGCGGCTATTAATCGCTATACTGACCAGGCACTGGCCTATGGTAAGGACGCCGTGGCTATTTTTAAAGGAATAGAGTCCGATCCCGAATGTGCGATCGCCAACGCCCATGCCGCTGCGTTGTACCTCTCCCACGAAACAGGGGAGTCACGTCGTCAAGCCTTGCCTTATCTCCAAGCCGCTAAACAGTATAGAAACAAAGCCACGGAGCGGGAACAGCTTTACATCTCGGCGGTGGAAGCTTGGGCAGCCGGTGCAATTGATAAATCCATTGCCTACCTCGAAGTCCTCACCCAAAAGTTTCCCCGTGATATTGTGGCAGTGCAAATGGGTCAATACCACTACTTCTATCAGGGGAATCCAGAAGCACTCCTCTCGATTGCCGAAAAAGTTTTACCCGCTAACCGGGAAAATCACTACCTATACGGCATGATTGCCTTCGGTTTAGAACAGTGCCACCGCTTCGACGAGGCGGAAGGAATGGGACAACTGGCAACCGAAATGAACCGGAATGACCCTTGGGCACACCATGCGGTTGCCCATGTGCTGGAAATGCAGGGGAGACTGGAAGAAGGCATTGTGTGGATGGAAAGCCTCTGTGATACCTGGGAAAACTGCAATTCCATGCTCTACACCCATAATTGGTGGCACATCGCTCTCTATTATTTAGAAAAGCAACAGTTTCAGAAAGTACTATCGCTCTATGACACTCACGTCTGGGGTCGGGCTGGGAAAGATTCATCCAAAGACCCAATTGGCGCGATTTCCCTGCTGTTGCGCTTGGAATTAAGAGGCGTTGATGTGGGCAACAGATGGCAGGAACTTGCCCCTCATCTCACGGCACGAATTCACGAACACGCCTTACCCTTCCAAGATTTGCATTACATTTACGCTCTATCTAAAGCCGGTCACGCGCAGCAAGTGACTGAGATGCTTTTGAGTATGCAAGCGTATGCCAAAACGGCTGACTCTTCTGTACAACGGGCGTGGAATGAGGTTGCTGTACCCGCCGCACGAGGAATGGCGGCTCATGCTCAAGGAAAATGGGAAAGAGCCATTGCTGAACTTGGCCCAATCTTGGGTCGCCTACACACTATTGGGGGTAGTCATGCCCAACACGATTTATTTGAACAAATTTATCTCGATGCTTGGTTGCGTGCCAATCAAAACCATGAAGCAATTAAGCTGTTAGAAAAGCGTTTTGCCTCCCGTCGTTACATTCCTTTGCTTCAGAGTGAACCAACTGTAACATCCAGTCCCCAACCTCAGGGACTGATCAAATATCCCACGGGGAAGCTGACGGCAAAGTCGAGAATGACAATCAAGCCGAATCAAGCCACGCAATGGATTGAAGACTTATGTCAGTCCAAAGGCTCAGCCTTGGCTCAAACTTACGCCAAACTGGTTGAGGTGGTCGGACATCTCAGTGCTTAAATCCATTAAGCGATCGCTTCAAATCCTGCTTCTACCGCCGCGTCGTACATCGTTGCCAGTTCCTCGTAATCTTCACACTGCACAGGAACGTATTGCTGAATGTGCGATCGCCTCATTGCCGCTTGCAGTTCTGCATCCGGTTCACACAACGCCGAACGTAAGGCGTTAATCAAATCTGTACCCAGCCGTTGTGCAGCCACTACGGGTGGCATCGGGCAGGGGCCGAGCGACTCAATCACCCGTAAATGCGGCGAAAATTCCGGAAAATCCCGCAATTCTTGCTCTAGCACCGTGCTATCAATCGCCGAACAATCCGCCTGTCCCTCAACTACCCATCGGATGGAACGCTGATGGGAGCCGGATGGCATCACCTGACCGAAAAAGCGACTGGGGTAACCCCCCTGAATCAGCCGTTGTCGCATCAGGTTGTAACCGCTGTTCGATCCGGGATCGTTGTAGCACCAAGTTTTACCCGCTAAGTCAGCAAAACGTTGAAGGTGGCTTTGGGCGTTAACAATGATATCAGAGAAGTAAATCGGGCGATTTTCATAGCGACTCGCTTGCATCACGGGCGCAACTAACGCTTGGAGTTGACTGGAAATGACTCGATGACGCCGTGCGAAGGGCAAGCCACAGATAAAAGCTATATCCAGCCGATCCTCTAGCATCATCGGGTCTTCTAGCGGGTCATACTGACTCTGCACCACTTGTGTTTCTATCCCTAATACCTTACTCAAGGATGCCCCAACGGCCTCATAAAACCCAAACATATTGGGAGCGAGGTAAGAGACTAATCGGAGTGGGTTGGGTTGGCTCATCAGGAAGTGGCTGATTCATGTCCTTCCCATCCTAAACTGTGAAACTTAGGCATTGATAAATACTCCAGCTCGGTCTAGTTTTGTTAAAGTAAAAACTACAGTTTATCTATCGGAATACAGAGGTTTACTGTTAAAATGCCTTTTACCCCCTCTTTGGTAACCGTAGGCACTAGATGCGGTCAAAGATGTTTCACAATGAGGATGAGTGAAATGGCTGCTTTTTCGCTGTTATCAACTGACTCTGTTGACATCAAACGAAGTCAATTTGCACGTCGCTCTGTACTTCCTACCAGCCGAGATTCTCTGTGGCAAATTGAAACCGGCGCGGTTCGCACCTTGACCCTGCTGGAAGACGGAACGTCGGTCACGCTGGGAGTATGGGGCAAAGGAGATGTGGTTGGTCGGGTGCTATCAAAGGCAGATCCGTTTCAAATGGAATGTCTCACGCCTGTAGAGGTCATTCGCGTCCCTCTCGATCAGTGGTACCTCGTCAATGAAGTCCTGATCCAGCATATTCAGCAATATCACGAGTTTTTAGAAATTCTTCATCATCGTTCGATTGACGTTTCGCTGCTTCGATTGTTAAGTTGGCTCGCGAGAAAATTTGGTCAACAAGTTGAGCAAGGACAACTGATCGATCTGCACTTAACTCATCAAGAAATTTCGGAAATCATTGGGACGACCAGAGTTACAGTGACACGGCTCCTCAATGACTTTGAAAAGCAGGGAATCATTGAGCGCCTCTCTCGTAAACGGATTGTTCTCCAAGAAAAGCAGCCGTTCTGGCACTATGAAATTTGATCGTGTTTCATCACTGCCAAATTTGCCCTTCCCCACAAAAAAAGCGGCGGCCTCTTGTCAAGGCACGCCGCCAGCCAACTATCCCAACAACTGAAAAGACTTATACCAACGCTAACATCTGCGATTCTTCTTCGAGCAAATCTTCAAATTAGAATATTCCGGTTTATCGATAGACTTTTAGTATTATACAAAAAATAGCGATCGCAGCTCACAGGCTTTGTCAAACACCTAGGCTAAGGATTAGTTAAGCTGGATATGATCAGTCTGCCTGGTTTACATCCATCTCAAGGGTGACAATGCACAACAAGTCGTTTATTGCATTTACGCTGATGGGTAGTTCATTTCTGAAGGGATCTGACCTTAGCTTAAGGGAATGAAGAGGCTACAGTGTTCAGCAACAGCGAGTGAACAAGTAACCTACAGGGTAGAAGTGATGGCCCCTATCGCTCCTAGACCTTGTGGAAACCATGAGACTCACGACGTAGCTAGAGTGATAAGCTCAAGCGGCAGACTGTGCAGTCAGGAGATTCTACTGCAAAGAACACGAACCCGTTTTCCCAACCGAGTTGTCGCGATCGCACCGCCCCCCAATGCAAACTGATTTACAAGGATTGGAAATTACCAAGGGAGAGATCAAACACTGTAGCGGTGTCAGCATTGATGCTGTGTTTAGACCCCCGACGCTCAGAAAATTTATCTCTGAGCTGGGCAAAACTTCCCTCGTCATTGTTTTGATTTGTTTGAGTGGTTTAGTTCTCAGTGTGTTTTTTCCGGCTCAGATGGTGTCACTTATTGTCATTGATCTCATTGCGTCTATTGTTTTAGTCTTAGATGATTTGAGAAAGATTCGTTTCAGCTATAGAAACCGGAATCTTGCCAGGATGTTTGAAGATGTAAAGCGATTTAATTCTGTGATTAAAGCGATTGACCTCAATGACCAAATAGAAGCCGTTGGCAATCTGGGTGTGGGCTTGCAAAACCGAGAGAAAGTGATTCACGCGCTGAGGCTAGCCAGAGAAGATATCATTCGCGCCTTAAAAACGGAACGAATTCTCCGGAAAAACCAAAAATTTATTCAATTGAATTACGAGCTATTTGAAACGAATCTAACGGCATTAACGTCCCTGCAAGTGAATGACCAAGCGGGTGAGTATGGACGCTTTTTGAATGAAGCCTTACAAATTGTTGTGGATGTCCAACAAGAAGTGAGAAAATTACAAGATCATCACTTTTAGAGGATAAAACTGTATTGATTGACTCTAAAAGGAGCAACGCGTTCTGTGCAACCGGATTTGCAGGGCTTGGAAATTTCACCCGGAGAACTCAGACACCTGACAGGTGTTGACCCAACGGAGGTGTTTAGACCCACAATCCTCCACAATTCAAAAGAGCGATTCCATTTCTTATTTCAAGAAGTTTTGCTGAGTCTCGCTTTGATGCCAATTATCGTTGGCTTGCTGCATGTGTTTGTGATTCTGCCTTTCATCGGTTCTTCACTTATTGCCACCCTGATTACTTTGATTGTTGTGCCGATTGTGATTGTAGCGGTGCGGTGGTTCTGGTTAAAACGCAACAGTCCGATGACTCTATGCTCCTTGTTGGATGAAGTAGATCGATACAATGCTGTGATTAAAGCCATACATATTAACGATCAGTTAGAGGCGGCTGGAACCACCAAAATTTTAAGTGAACGCCACAAAGTCATTGAAGCCCTGACGCTAGTGAAAGAAGATTTGGTGACAGCTTTGAGAGCAGAGAAGATTCTGCGAGAAAATCGGACATTTCTGATTAGTAACCCTGAACTGTTGGCAACGAATTTAAGAACGGTGCAAACTCTGCAAGTGAATGACCGAGCCAGTGAGTATGGGCGTCTGCTTAATGAAGCGTTGCAGATTGCGACTGGTGTTCAAGAAGAGATGGCGAAATTACAGAATAAACGTTGAAGCTTTTATTTTATTGTTTCTCATTAATCCGCTGTGTCATGAGAGGGCGATCGTTTGACTTTTTCGTCTTTTTTTGGTAATATTTTTTACTGTGGAAAAATATGTCCGCATACAAATTAAATTTCGCTTCATCGGTGTAAACCACCCGCAACGTTGACTGAAGAAGATACATGATTTAGAGCGATCGCACTCGTGCCGGAAAATTTGCGAGCGACTGAAGATAGCGAACAAAAACTAATACCAAATCCGCATCCATAACCCATTTCTCTCTTTATTCTCTCCTCTGGGAACTCTGCGCCTCTGTGGTTCGTTTAAAAAAGGGGATAGCCAACCCAGATTTAGTATAAACCCCCCGAAATCTGGGGTCGCCCATGTGGTCAATTAACCCTGCTTCGGCTTCAGTACTCTCGCCCAGGAAGTTTTGTACCAGGAAGAAGTCCATTTACTAAATAAATTAATTGTAGGTAAGTATTTTTTACTACTTGTTTCGATTTTCTCCTAGCGCGTCAGTGAACTGATAAACTGTCAACCGACAGGGGAATCAATCAGGGCTTAATCCCTCCCAATTCACCAGTATCTTTTACCCCCCGTTAACGGGGAAATAAATCTAACTCCCCTCCCCGTTGCGGGGAGGGGTTGGGGGAGGGGTCAACCCCTTACCCATTCGCCTACAGTATCCTTACATCGCCCAAATCCAAGTCAAGGGATTGAAATTCTTACTCACTCTTCTATAAAAAATGACCACAAACCCTAAAATTATTGTTCTGGATGATGACCCCACCGGTTCCCAAACCGTCCACAGTTGCCTGCTGCTGATGCGCTGGGATGTCGAAACGTTACAACTGGGACTTAGGGATGACTCACCTATCTTATTTGTCCTCACCAACACCAGAGCACTCACCCCAGAGCAAGCCGCAGATGTGACGAGAGAAGTCTGCCAGAACCTGAAAATTGCCTTAGATGCGGAAAAAATAGGAGATTTCCTGGTTGTCAGTCGCTCAGACTCTACACTGCGGGGGCATTATCCCGTAGAAACCGATGTGATTGCCGAACAAGTCGGGCCGTTTGACGCTCATTTCTTAGTCCCTGCCTTCTTTGAAGGAGGGCGAGTCACCCGTGAAAGCATCCATTACCTGATCATTGATGGCGTCCCCACCCCCGTGCATGAAACCGAGTTTGCCAAAGACTCCGTTTTTGGCTATCACCACAGCTATTTACCGGATTATGTAGAAGAGAAAACTAAAGGTCTTATTAAGGCTGTGGCTGTTGAGCGATTTTTGCTAGAAGATATCCGCAAGGGGAGCTTAGAGCGCCTCCAGAATCTCACTTCTAATCAATGTTGTGTTGTCGATGGGGAGACTCAAACCGATTTGGACCAGTTTGCAGCCGATATTTTAACCGCTGCTGCACAGGGTAAACGCTTCCTATTTCGCAGTGCTGCCAGCATCTTAACCTCGCTGGCAAGTCTTCAACCACAGCCAGTCGCCGCAGCTGATATGGCTCAATATGTGCGCCAGGGAAAACCCGGTGCTGTGATTGTGGGTTCTCACGTCAAAAAGACAACCCAACAGTTAGAGCAACTCCTGCAAGCGCCGGGAGTTGTGGGTGTAGAGGTGGATGTGTCGGATTTATTGGATGAGTCCCAAACGCAACGGGATGAACTGTTATCACGAATTGGCGATCGCATTCAAGGGATTCACTCAGCAGGAAAGACGCCGGTGGTTTACACCAGTCGCCAAGAACTCACCTTTAAGGATGTGCAAACCCGGCTAGAGTTTGGAGTAGCGGTTTCAGCCTTATTAATGGATATTGTGCGTGGATTGCCGACAGATATTGGCTTTTTAATTAGTAAGGGAGGCATTACCTCCAATGATGTCTTGAGTACAGGTTTGGCTTTAAGGTCAGCACGACTATTGGGTCAAATTATCCCAGGATGTTCAGTTGTACGCACACCCATTGACCATCCTCAATTTCCCAACTTACCCGTGGTACTATTCCCCGGAAATGTAGGAGATGCTAACGCCTTAGCGACGACTTACCAACGGTTGAGTCAGGTAGAAACAAATTCACCCTAACGGTATACAATCGTCAATCGTTTCCTGCAAAAAGACAGAGATTCTAGGATTCGAGATTTATCTATACTAGAAGGTAAGGGCACGAGCAAATCGTGCCCCAAAAAGTAATTGTGCTATACTTACTTTTTTCCACTCAGAGATTGCCTATTGCACATTGGTTCTCAGTCTCCAACACCAACCTCCTAGCCCCCTTCGGTTACCGATATCCAGACTGTCGGGAAGGGTTTATGTGAATTTGGACGCTTGAATTGATTTGGGTTAGCGGACTGTAGGGAGCAGTTCTAAACTGTGATATGCATCACCTTTAAAAATTAATTCAATCACAAATTCTTGAATACTATATCACGTTTTAAGCGGATATAGTTCAATCTCTGTTGATGATTTCCCTCAACATAGGATGAAAAGAAAAGTCTGAGCATTAAATCTATAAAATTATTGGGTGTAAAAGATATGAAATTCTCTGAAGGCATTACTCATTACAAACCCCAAACGCTCACCTGTGATGCTAAGAGGCAACTTTTAGAGAAACTCAAGTCGATTAAAATCCCTCTCGATGAATTGCTGAAGCAGTATGCCGCAGGAGAACGCGATTTTCGGGGTGTCATCCTGAGCGAACAAATCTTGATAGATGTAGACTTAAGCCGAGCCGACTTGAGTGAGGCAACGCTGCATAAAACCGTGTTAGAAGGCGCTAACCTAACCCGAACAAATCTATCGAGAGCCGACTTAACCAGAGCCAATTTGCGAGGAGCCGAGTTGATTGAGGCTAACCTAATGAAGGCGAACCTGCGAGAGGCGAACCTACGGGGAGCAGATTTAAGTGGGGCAGATTTGAGAGGAGCGGATTTGACTGGCGCTGACTTAGGTGGGGCAATCTTGCCGGATGGTTCGATTTTGTTAACGAGTCAACCTTCCAATCGCGTGATTTCTCCCTACGCACGGGCACAATCGTAAGCGATTCCCTACTCGCTCACCTTAAACTGAATAGGTTCTCGACCGCAGCCTGCACTTAAGGTACGATGTCGTTTAGTTTAGTCGGACTCATCCGACGTAAGACCCTGTTGTTGCATGACTTCTGATTCGGCTCAACAATCCTCTCTATCAACAGTTTCCGAAAGCGATTCCGTGATATCCGTAGTTTCCGAAAGCGATTCCGTGATATCCGTAGTTTCTGAAAGCGACTCAGTGATATCCGTAGTTTCTGAAAGCAACCCCGTCGTGGATTGCGATTCCCAAGTCCGATTGAAACGGGAGGGGGAACAACTCCAGTTAATCTTGCCCCCGGAAACAGACATGCCCAGCTCTGCCGGTTGGTCTGAGTTATGGCAGCAACTCAAGCAGCGTCTGAATGGCGGTGAACGCTTTTGGCAGGCCAATACTCCAGTGCATCTAATGGCTCAAGACCAGTTGTTGGATGCCATGAAACTCCAAGAGATCGCCGATGCCTTGAGTGAAATTCAGCTCCAGCTTCAGCGAGTATACACAACGCGACGACAAACCGCTGTAGCGGCGGCTACCGCTGGTTACTCAGTGGAGCAACAGCCGCCCACTTATTCTCTTCAGACACAGCCCTCAGAACCAACCGAGTTCCTTACAGAACCCCTATACTTGCAACTAACCGTGCGATCGGGTGTTGAGATTCGTCATCCAGGCACTATTGTTATATTAGGAGACCTCAATCCGGGCGGCGCAGTAATTGCAGCAGGAGATATCTTTATTTGGGGGCGTCTTCGAGGAGTGGCTCATGCTGGTGCCAATGGCAATCGAGCGTGCCGGATCATGGCACTCCAGATGGAACCCACCCAACTACGAATTGCGGATGCTGTCGCAAGGGCACCAGGGACGCTACCGGAACAGTTTTATCCGGAAGTCGCTTATGTGACCTCAGAAGGAATTCGCATAGCCAGAGCGACTGATTTTGCTAAGACCCACTTGTTGTTGAATTCATGAGTCGTATTATTGTCATCACCTCCGGCAAAGGAGGGGTGGGTAAAACTACTGTTACTGCTAACTTAGGGATGGCGCTCGCACGTTGCGGTCGTCAAGTGGCCTTGGTCGATGCGGATTTTGGACTACGAAATTTAGATTTGCTCTTAGGGCTGGAAAATCGGGTCGTTTATACCGCCATTGACGTTCTAGCCGGTCAATGCCGCTTAGAACAAGCGTTGGTCAAGGACAAACGGCAGGATGGCGTGGTTCTGCTACCGGCAGCTCAAAGCCGGATGCAGGAATCCGTAACTCCTGCTCAAATGAAAAAGCTTTTGAGCGTTTTAGCCCAGAAGTTTGAGTACATTTTGGTAGACTGTCCGGCAGGGATTGAATCAGGTTTTCAAAATGCGATCGCGGCTGCCTCAGAAGCCTTGATTGTCACAACACCAGAAATTGCCGCTGTGCGGGATGCTGACCGCGTTGTCGGCTTACTAGAAGCCCAAGGCATTAAGAAAATTCACCTGATTGTCAATCGCCTAAAACCCACAATGGTGCAAGCCGATCAGATGATGTCGGTGCAGGATGTGCAAGAAATTCTGGCTATCCCCATAATCGGCGTCATCCCCGACGATGAACGGGTGATCATTTCCAGCAACCGGGGTGAACCCTTAGTGTTAGCCGAACAGGTTTCCCTGCCTGGAATAGCCATGAATAATATTGCCAGACGCTTAGAAGGAGAGAAGATTCCCTTCCTTGACCTGATGGCAGAACACGATAATCTGCTCAGCCGGATTCGCCGCTTATTTCGCGGAGCTTGAGCGTTGTAGGGGCGGCGTTACCATCACCCGCCCTGAGTTCGGAAATTTAAACAACTCAATATACAACCCCTGATCGGTGACCGCGTCTATTTATCACCTCTATAATGCAGATTCACCCCCCCCGACAAGCCCCATGATTAGCGACCTTCTAGAACGACTCTTTCCCTGGACGAGTGCCAGCAACAGTCGGGCGGAAGTTAAACGCCGCCTGCAACTGGTTATTGCCCATGATCGCGCTGACCTTACTCCGCAGATGATAGAAAAGATGCGGAATGAAATTTTGGAAGTTGTCTCTCGTTACGTTGAAATTGAAACCGAGGGATTGGAAATTGCCTTAGAGAGCAATCAAAGGGTAACGGCGTTAATTGCTAATCTTCCAATTCGGCGGGTTAAGGAAGAACCGCAAGTTGCTTCTGGTGGAGTAGAACCAGGAATTGACCTGATAGGATAGCGATTTGCACAATTACTTCTTTTGATGGGTGCATTACACTTCGTTAATGCACCCTAACTTTGAGAAAAGGAAAGGTTCAGCCCCCAGAGAAAGAACCAGAAAACCTTAAGTACGCCAGCATGAGGATGTCAGGAATCAAAGACGTGACGGGTTTGGGAAACTAGCGCATGACCTAACCCATAAGTTGGATATCTTACCTTGGCAGACAACGAATGGCCTCTAATAGCCCTCTGGCTTTGTTGAGGGTTTCTTCGTATTCCTTCTCTGGCTCGGAGTCAGCCACCAAACCGGCACCGGCTTGAACAGACACGATATGCTTACCCGACTCTTGAGGGCGAACTACCATGGTGCGAATTGCGATCGCACTATTGAGTTGTCCCTCAAAATCGTAATAGCCATAGGCACCCGAATAAGGGCCACGCCGTTCGGGTTCGAGTTCGTGAATAATTTCCATCGCCCGAATCTTCGGAGCTCCGCTGACAGTCCCTGCCGGGAAACAGGCTTTGAGCAAATCCCAAGCGGTTTTATCCTCATCGAGTTCGCCCACCACGTTGCTGACAATGTGCATAACGTGGGAGTAGCGCTCGATCAGCATTAATTCATCAACTTTTACCGTACCCTTCTTACAGGCGCGACCCAAATCATTACGACCGAGGTCAACCAACATGACGTGCTCGGCAATTTCTTTGGGGTCTTGCAGCAAATCTTGTGCTAGGGCTTCATCTTCTTGATGTGTCTGACCCCGGCGTCGAGTTCCGGCAATGGGTCGCAGGGTGGCAATGCTTCTCCCTTGGGGTGACTTGGTGGCCTTAACCATCACTTCTGGGCTAGAGCCAATGATTTGCCAATCCCTAAAGTTGAAATAGGCCATGTAAGGCGAAGGATTAATCAGCCGCAGAGAGCGGTACAGTGCAAAGGGGTCGCCGCTGTATTCTGCCGAGAGGCGTTGGGAGAGGACGACCTGAAAGATATCTCCTGCTTTGATGTAATCTTTGGCTTTTTGGACATTCGCGCAGAAGTGCGAGGGTTCTGTGTTGCTTGTATAGGATAGTTTCTGGGTCGCGCTATCTGGGGGTGTCCATTCTAAAATCGTGTCTGCTGCATTCAGAGGTAGCTGAAGTTTGCTGACCAAGGCACGCACGCGATCGCCAGCTTGTTGATACGCGGCTGATAAATCAACATTTGCATCCCGCAAATCTGCATAGGCGATCGCCCAAATCTTGCGCTTAACTTGATCGAAAATAATCAGGTTATCCACCTGCATCCACAGTCCATCGGGCAAGTCGTCTTCCTGGGATGGATAAACGGGGACACGCGATTCACAAGCACGAATCAGTTCGTAACCCCAAAACCCGAACAATCCGCCAATCCCCGGCGGGAGTTGAGGTAACTTAACGGGCTTATAAGGTTTTAGGCAATTGGCTAAAGTCTCGAATGGGTCACCATCAAACACCTGAACCGAAGCATCGCGATGCGTCTGAGTTGTGCGGTACGCCATAGGCGCATCGGCTTCGGACTCATCACCTCTGGCTTCCAATACCCACAAAGGGTCACACCCTAAGAAACTGTATCGTCCTATATTCTCCCCGCCTTCTACCGATTCCAGCAGAAAGCTGTAAGGCTGACCCGCACAGACCTTATACCAAGCTGACACTGGCGTTTCTAAGTCCGCTACCCACTCCTGGTAAACCGGCACAAAATTACCCTGCTTTGCCAGTGCACAAAACTGCGAGAAATCCGGGAAAATCATGCTTTTTATAGAGTTGAAGGTTCGCCTAGGAAACAGGTTGAAGGTTTTTAGGTGTTGAAGGATGAAAAGTTGCCAGGTTGAATCTTGACGGTTGAACGGTCAAATGTTAAAGGTTATAAGCTCTCACCTATAACCTTCTAACTTAGAAGTTACAACCTTCTACGCTTCAACCTGCAACCTTCTAACCTGTAACTTGCAACCTTCTATCGAGGCTACGCGTTACAAGAACAAAGCTACGCAAACGGCAATGGCTACGCCAAACAACCGATTCATCTAGACCTCAAAGGGCTTTTTGCCACTGAATTTGAGGGTAGCGGGTTCTGGATTGCGACCAATATTGCGATCATTTGTACCGACATAGGGACGTCCTTGGTTGACCTTTTCGGGGAAGACGCCATCTGCCGGATGGATATACTGGATTTCACCATTGGGGAAAATTCGGTAAATCTTATAGTTGTTGATTTTGAATTTTGCCCGCAGTTGCTGACCGCCTAAAGCAATGCAGTATTCCTTGCGAGCAAGGTACAGCAAGTTGTCGCCTTCGTTCATGATGGCTGCCCCACCTGTCGGCATTTCAAAGACTTGCTTTTTGGGGCTAGTCCAGGTAATGGCATATTTTTCTTCTACTTGAGCCTTGGTCAGCAAGCCGCCGGTGCTGCCGCCAAATATGGGAGGTTGTCCAGTAAGTTCTTCTGCCATAGTTATTTTCTCAACGTTACATAGAGCATCTAGGGAATGCTATCACCGAGGTTGTGCAAGGCTAGCGACTCTGTCAAGAACTGTAACAGTTCGCTCATCTACGGAGTTCTTGAGTCAGGGGTCATCGGTTCCCCATTACCCAATCCCTATGACTAACTTTTCGACCATAATCCTCTTTCTGTTTTTGACTGAGGTTCTGGGGGACGACTGCTAATCGGCACGGTGAAGTGAAACTGACTTCCCTGATCTTTACCTGCTGAGTCTGCCCAAATTTTACCGCCCCATCCCTTGACAATTTGACGACAAATTGCTAATCCCAAACCTGTGCCGCCAGCCGTGCGTCGCAGGGCACCTTCTTCCTGATAGAAGCGATCGAAGACATCTTCTAGACGGTTGGGTTCAATCCCTCGCCCCGTATCGGCTACAGTGACCTCTAGCATGGCACCCCCGTTAGTCTGGGTGCCAATGATCACTTCCCCTTGCGGACTGGTAAATTTGCAGGCATTGTCTAGCAGTTTGGCTAAGGCTTCTACCAGCCACTCGCCATCAGCACGAACCAGAGGCAGGTCTTCTGGCACTTGGACGGTGATTTGGGGGAGTTCACTCACCGACCGACGAGCACGGATATTACTCAGAGCTAGTTCCACACATTCTTGCAACGAGAGAGGTTCTGGGTGCCATTGCACGCGACCACTTTCTAAACGCGAGAGGGTGAGGAAATCTTGAATCAGTTTCCGCATCCGTTCAGCATCGGTCAAAGCGGTGTTAAGCATAATCTGACGCAACTCTGATGGCATATCCGGCTCGCTGGCGAGACTTTCTAGGCAGACCTGGATGGTAGAAAGGGGGGTGCGTAGTTCGTGACCGGTGATCGCCACTAAGTTGCTGCGAGTACGGTCAAGCGCTTCGAGTTGTTGATTCAAATCTTCAAGGTTGGCGTAGGCTTGGGCTTGAATCAGAGCAACACCCACTTGAGTGGCGATTGCTTCCACCAGTGCCAATTCATCCTCTTGCCATCGATAAGGCTGTTCTCCACAATGGTGCAACTCCACCATGCCCAACAACTGACCCTGATACAGCATCGGCACCATCAGCACAGAGCGAATCGAAAACTGCTGCATCAGATCTTTTAAAGAGATGCTTGGCAAAGGGCGCTTATTTCCTTTGGACTTCACCGTTCTTCGTTCAGGCAGCGTTGAGCGTGAGGGTTTAGCCTGATTTAAGCGAGGATCGTCTTGAGTATTTTCGACATAAACCGGTTCCTGATGCTGTACAACCTCCTGAAATAGGCCATTATCTTGTAAGGGCCAACTCTGTCCTCGTGTGGGAGCAAGCTGTACCTCACCCTGCCTCGGCTTTAAGAACTCATGGCTAATGGTGGTAGTCCCATCCGTTGCCTTGCAGCAGTAAATCACACACCGACAAGACCCCAAAGCTTGTCCCAACTCCTGCACAGCAACTTCCAGAATTTCCGTGGGATTCAGACTGCGCCGAATGGCTGCCGTAATTGAATTGACCAGTCGTTCTTTCTGTTCTTGAGCCGAGATGGAACGATAGGCTTTGAGCAATTTGTACTGACCTGCCTGCAAGTAAGTGACCAAGCGCTGGACAAAGGGGTCAGGATTGAGAGATTCTGAGAAAGATTGTGCCGCCGAGTCACGCCGGGAAAAATCCCCTAAGTACCTGAAATTGGCCTCTGCTAGTTTTGCCGCCAGTTCAGGTCGGTATACTTCAATGCGATTCAAGAGTAACTCAGCCGCTTTCTGGCTGACCATTCGGTCAAATGTCCAGATTCCCTCAAAGCGTCGGGAGGTGTCCATCTCCGAGTTCGGACTCTCAGCAACCTGCGCGAGTCGTTCCCGACAAATCAGGCAATTGGCATAATGCTGCCCAATCACCACTAAATGCCATTCTTGACTCAGGCCATCTTCTGGGTCGAAGGCTACAGTTTCGTATACATCCGAGCTATTTTTAAAGTCCGTCTCCGGTGCCGCTAGTACATACAATTGAGAAGTCCGTTCGGCAATTCGTCGATATCGGTGTGCTTCCTGACGGTAAAATCGCTCTCTTTGAAAGTTAGCAATTACTAAAGGCTGATCTGAGCCTGCCAAAACTTGATCTTCCATGGCATGGGAGAGGGCGGTCAGAGAAGTCTTGAAATATACTTGTTGCCGCAGTTGGGGCATGGCTTGTAGTAAGCTAGCCAGTACGGAAGTCGTAATATTCATTAATAGGTTTTTAGGCTGTATCCAGGCATTATCGAGTTTGTACGGCACCGATGATTGGGGTCGCCGGATTTTCTCTAATGACCGGCTCACCTATCGTTAATCGGATTCTCTTGAGAGTGGTTCAGGAGCGCTTACGCACCCGTTTACGCACCCGTTATTGATGAAAGAAACATGATTAGAATTTCTCCCCCTCCCCTTCACTAAAGCTCGGTTCCCCAATCTCCCACCCTTGTTTTTTGAAAGAGTGGGAAAAGTGTTTGCCCCGCCTCGTGCATTTTTGACCATAGCTATCCCCTAGGGCATTGCCCCTGGTTAGGCAGATTCTCGTATCTGCTCTATCAACTTATCGTACAAAACAAAGGTATAGTACAAGGCTAAGTTGCAGGGAGAATTTGCAAAAAAGACCTTGGCGATCGCGTCAAGTGCCTATTTGTAGACTCTTGAAGGCGTTTGACCTTAACTCAAGAGGATGCAGGGAAATCTTTGATCCCTTGTTCAATTGGTCACAAGTCCCTGGATTTATCAGTCAGGGCAAGTCCATGCGCCAAATCAAAATCTGCATCATGCCTTCAGAGAGTGGAGGTAACAAATCTCTATATTTAGAGCTTAGACGGCTCTGAAAAATGAGGGGGAGAGAGTGGGTAAATCAGCCTTCAGGTTTTCGGGGTGTACTTAGGTTCAGCGAGTCTGTGAGAAAAGTCATGCGATCGCCCAACACCATCAGCCTGAAAAAGTCTGCCTATCACGGACAAGGGTAAAAATTATACCACAAAAGATAGTTTTATTCGTCATCCCAAATAAGCCAATAGTTAAGGAGTAATTCAAAACTAATCCCTATATGTTTGACTACTCCAGCACAACAGCCCTGATGATTGAACAAGCTAAAACTCGCGAAGACGCTTTGCCACTTCGTAATGAAAATTGCCGTTCAAAATTCTTTTTGCAACCCCATATGCCTGCAAAAGTTT
Organism: Microcoleus sp. AS-A8; assembly: GCA_039962225.1. NCBI lineage: Bacteria > Bacillati > Cyanobacteriota > Cyanophyceae > Oscillatoriales > Microcoleaceae > Microcoleus > Microcoleus sp. AS-A8. Next base: position 52,616 of record JAMPKV010000010.1, on the reverse strand, counting down.
TCCTTTTTTTTCACGGTTTTACCGCTGGCCCCTACCAGTTTGAGCCACTAGGAGAAGCCTTATTCCAATCCGGCTACAATGTCATCGTTCCATTGCAACCCGGTCATGGAATTGCAGGAGATTGGAAGGGAGATAATCCCCCTCCCTTAGCAGAAGACGCCCAAGTCTATAAACAATTTGTGCTGGAGTGGTTACATCAAGCTAAATCTCTAGGGAAACAATTGATAGTTGGAGGATATTCCACTGGCGGTACCTTGGCGGCTTGGTTGGCTCAAGAATATCCTCAGCATATTGAAAAAACCCTGCTCTTTGCTCCCTACTTGAGCGGTATGAACAAACTTGTGGATTGGCTGGTAGAAACTCTTCCGTTTTACTATGAGTGGCTGAACAAAGACAACCCAGGAAATTTTGGTTATGAGGGTTTTCCTATCCCTGCCGCGAGGATTTTTTTAGATATGGGACAAGAGATTCTTGATCGCGCTAAAACTACTCCTGCCACACCGATGTTAATTGTTTCCAGTGCCAGCGACCAAGCCACTAACCTGCACGAACACCAGGAGTTATTTGAATCCGTACTGACTTATCAACCTAAATCCTGGTATTACTGCTTTGATAAAAAGCTAGATATCCCCCACACCATGATGACCGAACTTGAAGGAAATAAATACCTTGATCAGCTCCTCACCCTGGCTAAAACTTATATAGAAAGCGAGTTAACCTGGACTGAGATACAGAAAAAAGGATTATTAAGCTAATCGGCTTCCTCACAAGAAGTCTGAGGGACACGCATGGCATACTCAGCCGGAGCAATTTCTTGTCCGCCACTTCTAACATAAACCTGGGTAAATTCGGCACCCAAAAACAAAATCTGAGCGGAATAAAAAACCCAGGTCAGGATAATCACTAAAGAGCCAGCCGCACCATAAGCGGAAGCCAAACTTGTTTTACCCAAATATAACCCCAGCAGAAACTTACCGATATCAAATAGCAGGGCGGTGAGCGCAGCACCCATCCAAACATCCTTCCAGGCAATTTTGGCATCGGGCAAAATTTTAAACATCATTGCAAACAGCAGTGTGACAATGCCCAATGAGACGAAAAAGTTGAGCAAGTGCCATAAGTAGGTAAAACCGGGTACTAAGTCCCTCAAATAATTACCTGAAATCACCAGGATTGTACTGATCACTAACGACACGAGCAGTAAAAACGCAATCACCAGAACCATCGAGAACGATAACAAGCGTTGGCGAACGAAGTCGATGATGCCATTTCCTGGTTTCGGTTCCACCTTCCAAATTCGGTTCAGTGACTGTTGAAGTTGACCAAAAATCACACTTGCGCCGGAAAGCAGGAGGATGATATTGATCAGGGTGGGGATAGGGCCTTGACTGGGATCGAGCTGACTGGCATTTTCAATCGCCGTCTGGATGAGTTGAGCACCATCTTTGCCAATCAGTCCTTGCATTTGCATCACGAGCTCACCTTTTGCCGCTTGTTCACCAAATACGGCTCCTGCAATTGCAATCACAATAATCAATAGTGGTGCTAGAGAAAACACCGTGTAATAGGCTAGCGCGGCTGCCATCACGGAGGCTTGATCTTGTCTCCACTGAGAAAATGTTATTTTCAACAGCAGCCAAATTCTTCTGATGCTCATCAATACAGGCTCTTACTCCTAAGGTCACCGTTGACTACCCTAACGTCATTGTTTCGCAATCAGAAGTTCTCAGACCAGCCCCACGAGAGATACTTTGAATTGCACCCCCTAAAGCAACGACATCAATGATTCGCGAAAACCAACTGAAACGCAAACTCCAGCAAGGTGAAGTTGTACTCGGTCTGTTTGTTAACTGTTCTTATCCGGGATTTGTGGAAATCTGTGGACATGCAGGTTTTGACTTTGTGGTTATCGATCTGGAACATGGCCCCCTTCACCCCTTGGTTGCGGAAGACCTCTGCCGTGCCGCCGATAGCGTGGGCATTTCCCCCGTCGTGCGTGTCGGGAAGAATGACTCTTGGCAAATTCAGCGTGCGCTCGATATCGGGAGTGCAGGCGTGCAAGTACCACAAATTGAAACCCACACAGATGCCGTATCTTGCGTCAAGAGTGCCAAGTTCAATCCCCTCGGTTCGCGAGGTCTTTCTTTTTACACTCGCGCTGGCGTTTACACGGCAGCAGGGGCGCAAATTACAGACAAACTCAACGCAGAATCCCTGGTAATCATTCACGTTGAAGGCATACGGGGGGTAGAGAATCTGGCAGAGATTGTCAGTGTCCCTCACATTGATGTGATTTTTCTCGGCCCCTACGATTTGTCGCAATCCCTAGGTATTCCCGGTCAGGTGCGTGATTCCCGTGTGATTGACCTGATGCACCAATGTATTGATACCATTCGCAGCGCGGGAAAAGTCGTTGGCACCTTTGCCGACAATCCGGAAGCAGCCAAGCAGTGGATTGATGCTGGCATTCAGTATATTGCCCTAGGCGTAGACGTTGGTATCTTCCTTCGAGCTTGTCAGGGATTGGTAAAAGCGATACGGACTGAAGCTTAGCTCTAGTTTCAGTCCTGGAAGAGTTCTTTTTGGGTGGAAGCTTCGTCTACTTCCATTTCGCCTGCTAAAAGAAAGCAATATACCATATTCCAGGAATTTCTGTAGTCTATTAGGCAACACTATAATTTTTTTGTTCTATACTGAGGATATAAACCCCTTTAAGGAGAAACCCATACGGGGATCGGGGTATAAGGGTGAAAAAACCATGCAAACCATATCAGGATTGACAAAATTAGAGTATGCCTTTTTGTTTACGCTGAAAAAGGTAAACTCTATAAAACTGGATAGGATTAAGCAATTTTTTACCAATCTTCCGGTTGACCCCTATATCAAAGGTCAGTATCGCTTCAGAAGATTTTCTCGATTTACTGTATCGGGGAATGAGTTAGTCAAGCTTCCTCATGGCTACTTTTTGCAAAGTAAGGAATATAACCCATTAATGGGCAATCTGAAGAGAGAGTTTGAAGAACTCGAAGATGCTCTGATTAAGCTAGAGGAATTTCAGAAACTGGTTTTAGCCTTCACTGATTCTTGTAAACTTCATCCAGAAGCTGAAATTGGAGTTCATCAAATCAGGATAACCTGTTTGCCAACGAATTTTGGCAATCCAGCACCTGAAGGAATTCATCGGGATGGGACGGATTTTATCGGTATATTCTCAGTAGATAGAGACAATATTCAGGGTGGAGAAACCCATCTCTATCTACAGAGAAAGGCAAAGCCTGTGTTTAAAAAAGTGCTGAATCCAGGGGAATTGCTCTTAGTCAATGACCATGAATTCCTACATTTTACGACTCCTGTTAAGCCCCAAGTAGAGCAGCAAGGGACAAGGGATGTTTTTGTTCTGACTTCTCCCAGTTTAATTTCTGATTAAATGAGAATAAGCTCGAATCATAGTGAATCAGAAATAGGATTTATTTAATCTTGATAGGTGATTTATTAAATAGGTAGGGGACAAATAGATAGATACTCCCGTTAGAATCTATAGGGTTTAACGGGAGTTTTTTTGCGAACTTTCTCACTAACGTTGAGTGCAATTAACGCTCCTTAGCAAGTCTGGCTTTAGCCTGCTGCCAGAGAGTTTCCAACTCATCCAAGGTATAATCCGAAAGAGGTCGGTCTGCAACAGATTCCATTTTCGATAAGCGTTGAATAAAGCGATCATTAGTTCCGTGCAACGCTTCTGAAGGGTCGAGGTCGTACCAACGCGCAATATTAATCAGGGTAAAGAGTAAATCTCCGAGTTCTGCCTCCTGTTCAGCTTGATCTTTGTGCTCAAGTGCCTCTTTGAATTCCGCTAATTCTTCGTTAAACTTGTCCCACACGCCCTCAACGTTCTCCCACTCAAAGCCAGCCGCTGCTGCTTTTTGCGAGATTTTCATCCCTCCCATTAAGGGAGGTAGGGTTCGGGCATAGCGAGTCAGTTTGCGACTGAGGAGATGAGCATCCCCTGTTGTTTCTCCTTTTTCTGCTGCTTTGATTTGCTCCCAGTTTTGATTGACTTCTTCAGCATTTCGGACTTTCACATCTGCGAACACATGGGGATGACGCCGGATCAGCTTTTGGGTAATGCCTTGAGCGACTTCTTTGAGGGTAAATTGATCGGTTTCACTGGCAATTTGGGCTTGGAGGACGACTTGCAATAGTAAGTCTCCTAGTTCTTCTGCGATCGCGTCTTTATCCTCACTGCGAATCGCATCAACAACTTCATAGGCTTCCTCAATCACGTAAGGTATCAGCGTTTGGGGCGTTTGCTCCAAATCCCAGGGACAACCCCCCTCAGGCGATCGCAACTGGGCAACGACTTCAATCAACTGTTGCAGGGCTTGTAATACCGACGCTTCAGTCATGAGCTGAGTTTGCTCGTGGGAACCGGACATAAAGGAAAACCAACAACCATTTAACTATTCTTCACGAGATTCTCGGCCTTGCCAATCACAAGGTGTGATCGGATCAGGAGTTGTTCAGATGGCTTGGGAGTCTAGGGTTCAATCAACCACCGAAGGCGGCTGAAGCTGCGATCGCAGCTTCAGCCGTGTAATCTTTTAAAGTGGTGACAAATTTTGGACATCGTGAAATTGATTGCCCTAGTGTTGTTCCTGACGTTATGGTTGGCAGCGCCACTTCCGGCGTTTGCTTCCTTTTGCCGCCATTCTCATAACCACTCCATTTGCATCCTGAGTATTAAGCGCAGTGCTAAGAATTATTGGGAGTATAGGGCAGCCGTGAGTATTGACGGGGTTAAAAGGCCCGTAGAGATATACAATTGTCGCGATCGCATTAGGGTTCGTCCAGATGGAACCTTTGTGTGGTTCGATGCTCATGGTGCAGGTGAGCTGATTTGTAGTTTCCTGCAAAGGTAGTGTTCAATTGACTACAAGCTATGAACCCAATTGCCTAAAATGAGCCAAAGCTAAAGTTGAGTTGGCAATTAGAATAGCGGTATTGAAATCGCTAACGTGAGGGTGCCTGTGGGTGACAACGTTTTGATGTTTTCCGAGCATTGGCAAGATTGGGTAACGGTGTTCGGGTATTTAGCCTTTGCTATGTTCATTGCATGGCGCGTATTGACTCCCAAGTAAATGTTGTAATGCTCCAAGCAAAAGCCTAGCTTGGCTAGCTGAAGCGACTTGCACTGGGGGATTACCCTTGAGACACGAGCGAATTACCAGTTGGGAGAACCCAATTGAGCAAGCCGTTTGGCAACTCCAACAAGCGATATCACATCTCGGTTAAAGCATAATACTTAAAGATGCCGTGCCCCTACCTCAGCCCATCAAATTATCAGGATTGGTAGGGGATAGACTGGGTCAATTTTTGTAAGCAGAATGGGGTTCAGCAAACCCTCCCACCTCCGATAACACATACAGGGGTCTGCCCTTTACCTCTTCATAAATACGCCCCACATACTCACCCAAAATACCAATACTCACCAACTGCACCGCACCCAGAAAGAACATGGCAATCATAATGGTTGCCAATCCTGTCAAGGGGGAAGATGGGGCAACAATGCGCCAATAAAACACGAGTATCGCCATCAGAACTGCCGCCGCTGCCGCGAGTAAGCCGAGGTAAGTTGAGAGACGTAACGGCACTCTAGAAAAGGAAATCAAACCAATTGCCGCTAAGGAGAGGGACTTGCGAAACGTGTACTGCACTTCACCCGCAAAGCGGGGGTCACGTTCAAAGCAAACGCAAGTCTGCTGCAATCCCACCCAGGAACGCAGTCCCCGAATGAAGCGGTTGCGTTCTGGCATGGAATTGAGGACATCCACCACTTTGCGATCCATCAAACAAAAATCCCCCGTATCCAGGGGAATTTCGATATCTGCCAAACGCCGCAGGATACGATAAAACAAATAGGCGGGGAGGCGCTTGAGCCAGCTTTCTTTTTTGCGCTGAGTGCGTTGGGCATAGACAACTTCGTAACCTTGTTGCCACTTTTCCACAAGAACCGGGATTAATTCGGGTGGGTCTTGTAAGTCGGCATCCATCACCACGATCGCATCACCGCGCACAAAATTGAGACCGGCGGTAACAGCAATTTGATGACCAAAGTTACGAGCGAGACTAATGTAGCAAATTCGCGGGTCTTTCTCATGCAGTTCTCGCAACAGGGAAAGCGTGCGATCGCGGCTACCATCATTCACTAAAATGACTTCCACCGGTTCCCCTAGTTGATCGATCACCGCACTTAACCGTCGGTATAGTTCCGCAATACTCTTTTCCTCGTTATAGACGGGAATCACTAGGGAATACTTGGGGCGCACAGTTCATCTATCCTTGGAGTCGGGTAATCAGTATTGAGTTACAGAATATCAAGCAAGAACGCCCACTGCTTCTCGTGCTGGGATGAATTCAGGCGCGAGCGCCATTAGGCTACCCAATACCACCAAGCAAACAGAATAGCAAAGCGTACAAGCATAACAGCGAATAAGCCTAGAGTCAGGTATCCCCAACGGGGATGACTGGCGAACAACCAGCCAAGTCCTAAGGCGATCGATACGATTCCGTAAACGTAGCGGCTGACGGAACTGAGAGAGCCAGTCGCTAAAACGATCCCTAAAGAACAAAAACCATAGGCCACAGCAACAGGAGGAAGTTTGGTGCGTAAGTGCCATAACAAATAACCTCCACCCCAAAACGTGACGACTCTCAGTAAATTTTCCTCGTCCAACTTTAAAGCTTTGATCAATACCCTCAACCAATTCGGATGCTGCCATTTCCAGGCTTGCTGTACATGTACGAATGCTAATGGATCTGCAAAATCAATCGCACAATACAAACTGAATAAGAGCAGTCCACCTATAGCCGCAAAACCAGCAATGTAGGCAATAGTCGGTCTTTTTTCCTTCCAGGCCGCGATCACAAAGGCCGGAATCAGCGCCACCCCTGTTGAGCGAGTGGCCGTTGCCAGTGCTCCCCACAAAGCCGCCTTGGCATACTGACCCTGATCGAACGATCGCAAAGCGGCGGTTGTGACCAATAGAAATAATCCTTCCGAGTAAACAACCGTTCCATATAAGGAAAATGGACACCAAGCCAGCACGGCTGTTGCCCACCTTGCCACACTAACGCTATAGCGATCTTCCGCCCAACGGTACAACAGCCACAGCGCACCCAACAAAGCTAGATTATTCACCAATGTGCCTGCGACTTGAGACGGTAAGCTGAGGCTCATCACCGCCCGGATGGCTAAGGGAAACAGGGGAAAAAAGGCGATCGAGTGGTATTTTCCATCCGGGGCATAGTCGTACCCTAGGGTGGCAATTTTTCGATACCAAGCTCCATCCCAGTGAGCGAATAGGTTCCAGCTACTTTGGGGAACGAAGCCGGGAGTATAATCCAGGGGCAGGGTGCCGCTATGAGTGACTGGTGGAATGTGACTGACGGGAGCAAGCAGTTGCATCGCAACGATGATGACGAGTCGGCTCAGCAGCCACATGGCAATGACGAAAATCAACCCCTCCGCCCATGTTTGGGTCTTGAGCCTGACTTTGAAACCCTCTGTTTCCCCCGGCTCTATGGTTTTCATAGTAAAGAATTGGGATTTGTGATCACAGGCTCAGCGGCAAGCCCTGTGAAAATTTTAAGCCGATAATACTAAAGATAGATGTATCGAATCCTTAAAATCTCTAGCGACCCAATTTATTAGGAAGTCCGTCACAGCCACCGGGAATCGTCCTACGAGAACGCTCACCACACCAGTAACAGCAGTATTTGCGCTCTTGTTCGTCCAGCCGCTGCACGTCTGTAAAATCAGCATTTTCCACCACCGTGCCAGTGTGTGCCCCCGTGTGGTAGTCGGGGCGTTTACTGCGGCTGCGCGGACTGGCGGTTTCCAGGGAGCCATAGAACAGACGAACTCCCTTGAGATCCGCACCCGAAAGCTTGGCTTCGTACAAAATCGTTCGTGACAGGTTTGCTTTGACCAAATCACAACCGCTGAGATTGGCTCTTACCATATTTGCCTCGCTCAATTCCGTCCAGCGCAAGTCTGTCCCAGACAAATCGGCTCCAGCTAACATAATATTCAGCTCAATCACGCGCACCCCTTTTTCGCGATCTTCCTGGTAACCTCCGTTTCCATCGAGGATCGGGCGTCCTAAGTGGGTATCCCGTTTCAGGGGCGTTAACAATCGAGATTGAGACAAAAACCGCAGAACTTTTGCTTTACCTAAGGGATCGACACTACCCAAGATCGCAGCCGTACGTCCTTCGGAAAATGCCCGTTCTTGAGGCCAATCTTCTAGCAAGCCTTCGTCATCTAAAGCTAAGTCACAGACACCCTGAAAGTAAGCATCAATGGTTTGCTGTTGGGTAATAACGTTTTGCTGAATGGTTAGGTCTTTAGAAATGACATATTGTCGCCATGCAATATAAACGGCAAGGACGGCAATCATGATTTGACCTAAGGCTCCAATCCATTCAGCCAGCGAACCAATGGAGTCAGAGTCAATGCTCTTGAGGACTTGATCAAAACGTTTTGTGACACCCGTCAGGGAGGCTAAACCCACGATCGCAGCGATAACTCCAAAGACAGCCACGAATTGCGATCGCTCTTCCGGAGATAGCGTTTGAATGAGCGATCGCTTCAAAGGAGGCCAAATCACGGGTAGCGACAGCAACAACGTGACAATCGCTCCCGACAGGCCAATCCAGAAGTTATTGATCGATAACCCCAGAATCAGAATTGCGATCGCCACGAAGGTAATCAACGGAAGCAGCGATGGGGTCATATTTTGAGTCACACTCGGTTGGTTGCTGCGATTCGATAGCGGCAGGATAGACAACGGACTTGCCTCTTGAGGTGGCGTCACTTCTGCCAAAGAGGAGTCAAGAGCAACAGGATTTAAGGCGGTACCATAGTCACTGGAACCATTCGGATAATCGGTCGGCGGACTGGACTGAGGAGGATTGGGCTGATTGGTCATCGTGTTCCCAGACAAATAGGCGGTGTGGAATACAGCGCCATAGATATACTTAGAAAATTTTAACGAAGTCAGAATTTAGCACAGTGCCCGACAATCAATTTCTCAGGCTCGGCTCTAGGCATTTTTTTAGCTTCTAGTCAATAATAGTATTTTAATTTTTATTGATAAAGTGCAAATACCCTGTGTGGTTTAATCGTAACCTTGATTTGTGTAGCACTCACCCATGAAAAAGCTCTTAGTTACAGGTGCCAGTGGTTTTTTGGGATGGAACCTTTGCCAGCTAGCCAAACAAGAATGGGATATTTATGGCACGTCTTTTTCACACACTGTAGAGATTTCAGATATCACTCTTCTGAAAGTTGACTTAATAGATTTTGAGGAACTCAAGCGCATTTTTCAGGAAATTCAGCCAGATGCCGTTATCCATACAGCCGCGCAATCCAGCCCGAATGTTTGTCAAAGTAATCCTGAGGAGTCCCATGCGATTAATGTAACGGCATCGTGTAATCTTGCAGGGCTTTGTGCGGATTATTCTATACCTTGTGCTTTTACTTCAACGGACTTAGTTTTTAATGGATTAAATCCTCCCTATAAAGAGACGGACTCCGTGTCTCCTGTCAACTTATATGGGGAACAAAAAGTCATGGCAGAGGAAGGGATGTTAGAGCGTTATCCGATGACGGCTATTTGCCGGATGCCGTTAATGTTTGGTGTAGCTGCACCTCCAGCTCAAAGTTTCATGCAGCCATTTATTCAAACGTTGAGAGAGAGGAAAGAACTAAGTTTATTCACCGATGAGTTTCGTACTCCTGCTAGTGGAACCACAGCAGCGAAGGGTCTTTTATTGGCATTGGAGAAGGTGAATGGACGCATTCATTTAGGTGGGAAAGAACGGATGTCGCGTTATGAGTTTGGTCGTTTATTAGTAAAGGTGTTTGAACTGCCGAGTGAAGGGTTGAAAGGTTGCAGGCAAGCGGATGTAAAAATGGCGGCGTCAAGACCTCCCGATGTTTCTTTGGATAGTGCAAAGGCGTTTAATTTAGGATATGCGCCGTTATCGTTGCGGGAGGAATTGGAGGCGTTACGGGGTCAGATTTGATATTCTCTGATTTAGCCAATCGCGAAAATGGGAATGATAGAGACGATAACGGAATGGGGCAAATATCGGGGAAGATAGAACAAATTTGAGCTAGCGGCTTGGCTGTTAGGAGCGATCGCATCTGGGGCATCAATGGCAATGATCAGCGGTTGGTTGGGTTCTAGGGAATCGCTAATTTTCTGAAGTAACAGCGACAGAAACCAACTCCCCTCCGTAGCGTTATCGGGTAGGGGCACACTATATTCCGTCCCTACATCTGGGTAATAGTTGATTAATTGAGTGCAGATATCCCAGAGAAATTGGTCAGCACGATTTTTGCCTTCAATTTGGGCGCTGTAATAGATAACGTGGGGATTTTCGGTAACGTATTTGGCGAGGATGGCAGTTTTGCCGCTACTTTAGGGTCAACGATATCCGTTGGTTTCATATTTAAAACCTTAGCAATAAGGTAATCGCCAGGGACCAAGGGAAATGTAAAGTACAACTAGGTGAAGTCCTCGTTTGCCGTTGTAAACTCTAATCAGATTGCCTAGTCCCTTAAACTGGCCTGTCTTCTCTAGAGTTGTCATATCAAGTATGACTTGTAAAGTTGGACGGCGACCAACTCCTGTGTGTGCGTTGATTTGTTCCAATACTGATTTACGTACAGCTTTAATCACAGCACGAGTTGACCAATTGTACTGATTGAGAAATCGCGAAATCGCACTGGCTGATACGCTCTTGCTGTATTCTGGCAAGGATTTTCCCGTCGCTTCTAGAAATAATCCCAGTACTGCTCTCAAACTATTGTGTTGATATCGACTAGGCATTAATGACTCTAGCAACATCAAAGAAGAAATTATGCGAGAATTATTGCGCCAAGTTCGTCAAAGCTATAACCTCGCTCTTGCCATCACCACAGCATCTGCCCTCATGACTTTATCCGGTGTTGGACTTCTTTATTTAGACAAAGTACCAGAAGCCAGCCTAACAACAGCAGGAGGAGTACTGGCAAGCCTTCATAGTGTCCAGTTGGCGAAGGAAGCAAAAGAGGAACTACGTCAGATGATGGATGAGGATTGAGCAATACCTAACTGAAGTAAGGGCACGACAATGTCGTGCCCTTACAGAATTCCTATGCCATTACAGAGACAGAGTGAATTACCCCTGCGTATACGCCTCCATTCCCACACAAGAACAGACTAAATTGCGATCGCCAAATGCATTATCAATCCTGCCCACAGTAGGCCAGAATTTGTGTTCCCTTGTCCAAGGTGCAGGATATGCCGCCTGTTCGCGAGAATAAGGATGATTCCATTCCGAACTCATCAAAAATTCTGCCGTATGGGGTGCATTCTTCAACACATTATCCTGAGCGTCCACCTTACCCGCTTCAATCTCTTCAATTTCCTTACGAATCGCAATCATCGCCTCACAAAAACGGTCTAATTCTTCCTTCGACTCGCTTTCAGTCGGTTCCACCATCATCGTCCCCGCCACAGGCCATGAAACGGTTGGGGCATGGAAACCATAATCCATCAAACGCTTAGCAATATCCTCCACTTCAATGCCAGCCGACTTTTTCAACTGTCGCAAATCCAAGATACATTCATGCGCCACTAACCCCGATTTCCCCTGATACAAAACCGGATAGTAAGCTTCTAACCGACGGGCAATATAGTTAGCATTCAAAATCGCCACCTTCGTCGCTGCCGTCAATCCTTCTGCCCCCATCATGGCAATATACATCCAAGAAATTGGCAGAATACTTGCACTTCCCCAAGGTGCCGCAGAAATTGCCCCAATCCGTTGTTTCCCCCCTATCTCCACAACAGAATGCCCAGGTAGGAACGGCACCAAATGCGCCATTACCCCAATTGGCCCCATTCCTGGCCCCCCGCCTCCATGAGGAATACAGAAGGTTTTGTGCAAATTCAAGTGGCAGACATCCGCCCCAATGTCGCCCGGACGGCACAAACCCACTTGGGCGTTCATATTCGCCCCATCCATGTAAACCTGTCCCCCGTGGGCATGAACCATCTCGCAGATATCCCGAATCGACTCCTCAAACACACCGTGAGTCGAGGGATAAGTGACCATCAAGGCGGCAAGTTCTTTACTGTACTTTTCCGCTTGACGCTTCAAGTCATCCAGGTCAACATTTCCCTGGATATCACATTTAACAGGTACCACCTTCATCCCACACATTACGGCACTCGCGGGATTGGTACCATGCGCCGACTCTGGAATCAGACAAATCTTACGATGCCCTTCCCCTCGCTGTTGATGGTACTGACGAATCACCTGAAGTCCCGCATACTCCCCCTGAGAACCCGCATTCGGCTGGAGAGAAATGCCTGCAAAGCCGGTAATTTCCGCCAACCATGCCTCCAACTGCTGGAATAACACCTGATACCCAGCCGTTTGCGACAAGGGAGCAAAGGGGTGAATCTTACCAAACTCCGACCAAGTTACAGGTATCATCTCAGCCGTTGCGTTCAGCTTCATCGTGCAGGAACCCAAGGGAATCATCGATGTTGTCAGCGACAAATCCTTCGCTTGCAGTCGATGCAGATAACGCAACAATTCCGTTTCTGAGTGATAGCGGTTAAAGACAGGGTTGGTTAAATAACTGCTCTTACGGGCAAAAGGTTCTGCAAACGCAACATTGACCCCCTTCGCGACATCTTCCACCCCAAAAGGCAGTTCTGCAAGACCTTGCACCCCGACACCGGCGAAAATCTTCCACAAATCGAGTAAGTCTTCAATTGTGGTGGTTTCGTTTAAAGTAATGCCAACCGCAGTCGTGTCAAAAACTCGCAGATTAATGCCACGCGCCTGGGACGCCGCTAAAATCTCTTCCAACTTGTGGATGCCCAATTCCACCCGCAGCGTATCAAAGAATAATTCTGACCCAAGTCTGTAGCCCAGTCGCTTCAACCCTGCCGCCAGCATCGCCGTTAAGCCATGTACCCTCTGGGCAATGCGTTTAATTCCCTCACAACCGTGATAAACCGCATACATTGAAGCCATCACCGCCAGTAGTACCTGCGCCGTACAGATATTACTCGTGGCTTTGTCACGGCGGATATGTTGCTCACGAGTTTGCAGGGCTAAACGCAATGCAGGCTTACCTTGAGCATCTTTGGAGACACCCACAATCCGCCCTGGAACTTGCCGTTTGTAGGCTTCTCGCGTGGCAAAGTAGGCGGCATGAGGCCCCCCGTATCCCAGAGGCACACCAAAGCGCTGCGTGCTTCCTACCGCGATATCCGCGCCAAATTCTCCAGGGGGTGTGAGGAGGGTAAGGCTTAAGGGGTCGGCAGCAACCGTGACTAATGCACCCACTTCATGAGCCTTTTCGATAAACACCCGATAGTCGTAAATCGTGCCATCTGTGGCTGGATACTGGAGGAGTGCGCCAAAAATCGGTTGTTCAAACTTGAAGCTTTGATGGTTGCCGACAATCACCTCAATTCCCAGGGGTTGAGCACGGGTTTGCACCACTTCAATCGTCTGAGGATGGCAGGCACTGGAGACAAAAAAGGCATTGGCTTTGGTTTTACACAAGCCATAACTCATGCTCATCGCTTCGGCGGCGGCCGTGCCTTCATCCAGTAAGGAAGCATTGGCAATTTCCAAACCCGTCAAGTCAATGATCATGGTTTGAAAATTCAGGAGTGCCTCTAGACGTCCTTGTGCAATTTCAGCTTGATAAGGGGTGTAAGCCGTGTACCAGCCTGGGTTTTCCAGAATGTTGCGCTGGATGACAGGCGGGGTGATGCAGTCGTGGTAGCCCATGCCCATAAACGACCGAAACACTTGATTTTTAGAGGCAATTTCTTTAATCTGAGCTAATGCTGCATCCTCACTTTGAGCGGCGGATAATTGTAGGGGTCGATTGAGACGGATGGCGGCAGGGACAGCTTGGTCAATTAAAGCGTCAAAATTGGAGAACCCCAAAAGGTTGAGCATTTGTTCAATTTCAGCGGCACTGGGGCCGATGTGCCGCCACACAAAGGAATCGGTAGGCGTAAGGACTGCTGATGATGATAAATTCTGCTGAGAGTCAAGCACGCTTTGAGGGTTTTTCGCTTCAGGATTAACGGTGACATCCAAGTTAGGCATAGGGAACCGACTCATTGAGGGACTGTGGCGCGTTACAAATGTCAAGAGCTGGCGCTACCACTTTATTATTTTGTAACAAACCCAGGAAAATAGCGCTGAGTAGAAATTGCCAAGTCAAACCATGGATGTGATCAATGTCTAACCAGGTTAAAACCAATTGGAGTGGTTATCATCCCGATAAGGATGAATTGAGGGCTGAGATTTGGGCGCTACTCCAACAACAGGGGGTAGCGGTTGGTGACCCCTGTGGTCACATTCCCAATTTTATCGGTGTACAGCAGGCGGCTGAACGACTAGCCGCTTTACCCATTTGGCAGGATGCTTGTGCCATTAAGTGCAATCCAGATTCACCGCAAATTCCCGTCCGGTTGCGTGCTCTGCAAGATGGCAAACGTCTCTACATGGCGGTACCCCGTTTGACTGATACTCGCTGCTTTGTGGAATTGACGAGGGAGGATTTGCAGCAGCGCCATATCTCGCTGGAAGACGCGGCGATCGCCCGCAAGGCACTGAATTATGGTCGATTGGTCAGTTTTGAGGAGATGCAACCCATTGATTTAGTGATGGTGGGTTGTGTGGCGGTAACGCACAATGGAGGACGAACGGGCAAAGGGGCAGGATTTGCCGACTTGGAACTTGCCATGCTCCAAGAGTTTGGGTTGGTGCAGCCCCATACCCCGATTGTGACAACGGTGCATCCCTTGCAGATTGTTAAACAGGGGCGTTTGCCGATGCAGGCTCACGATTGGGCACTCAACTGGATTATCACCCCAGAGGCAGTGATTGAAACCCATACAACCTACCCACGCCCAACTGGATTAGATTGGGATACCATACGCTCTGAACAATATACAAAAATTCCTATTTTGCGACAGTTGAGAGAGAAATTTTCAGCTTCCGAATAGTCACGACGGACTCAGATAGGACTTACGCACAGGTAACGGAAAATCGAACCACTCCAGGCACAGAGAGCACGGAGGAATAAGAGTTTGAGAGGTATTTGGCGTAAGTCCTGTCAGATTTTCTAAAATAATTGCGAAAATTTTTATGTGCGGTCTGAAGGTAAGCAGATGCCTATCCTGGAATCCGAACTCCAGAGGGCGCAAGCCTTGCGCCCCTACAACTACTGTTACATCGGTCTAACCAACCGCGCACTCAAATCCCACAGGCGATCGCTTCTTTCATCATCGCGGGCTTGGGGAGAGACTTGTTGCACAAACGACTTGCCATTTTTCTTCTGGCGATTGCCCCAACTCCAATAGGCACCGGATTGGCGGTATTCTGGATCGGCAACCACTTGCGCCACGCGTTCACCGGCCAATTCTTGTGACACATATCCTCCAGTGATATTTTTCTGGAACCACGGAAAGATTTTTTGGAACAGAGGATAGTGGTTTCTAAATAGCGGCGTATCTGCCACACATCCTGGGTAGAGAGAACTGAAGGTGATGCCGGTGGACTCGTGATAGCGCCGATGCAGTTCCCGCATGGTCAAAATATTGCAGACTTTGCTGTCCTTATACGCCTTAACGGGTTCAAACGTCTTGCCGTCGATCATGGAAATCGGCTCTTTAAAGCCCTCTGCAAAGCCTTCTAGATTGCCTAAGTTGGGCTGCGGTGGAATCTTCCCGCCCAACTCATCCGGGTTGTGCGTCACCGTTCCCAAAATCACCAGCCTGCGATCGCGATACGAGGACTTTTTCAAATCCTCCAACATCAGGTTGCACAAAAGGAAATGACCCAGGTGATTTGTGGTCATCGTCAACTCGTAGCCTTCTGGGCTTCGCAACGGCTCTTTTAATAAAGGCATATAGATAGCGGCGTTGCACACCAAAGCGTCCAGAGTCAAGCCCCGCGCCCTGAAAACCCTGACAAAGTCTCGAACGCTCTGCAAGGAACCCAGGTCGATCTGAATTAGAGTGTAGCTCCCCTGCGGTATTTCCAGTGTTTGAGCCGCTTTTTGGCCTTTATCTAAATCTCGGCAAGCCATTACCACATACCATCCCCTTTTGGCAAGGGCTTTAGCGGCGTACAAGCCCACTCCCGAAGAGGCACCTGTGATCACGACTGTTGGTTTCTGCTGTTGTGCCATTTTCTTAAAATTTCATGAATCGCCGTTGACCGTATTCATGATCTCACAGGAGTGAGCTACTCGATCTGATGTTTTGAGCGGTTTGGCGGTGAGCTGAGGGATAAGCTTTGCGGCTGTTTTGATCCAAGTGCAATGGTTTTGCTCTTTGTGAGCCGAAGCTCACATCTATCAGCTTCCCCATCCTTCCAAGTAAAAAGGGCGCTAAAGCGCCCACTACGAAGAGGATTTGATGATGAGTAATCAACCAGACATGATATTAAAGTTGCCGTGCCCTACCCTTACTTGTGGTGATTACCCAGCCACTTAGCCGCTGCCACTCCTAAAACCGCCGCCACAACGGGATTACTGAGAAACTTCATAATTCCCGGTTGCTCGGTGAGTACTTCTTGGAAGATATCGGGGTGGGAATGATACGCGAAGGACGCGAGTTTACTGACATCCTCAGGACTCATGCGACTGGGATGGTGGGTAGAAAGACCCAACTGTTGCTCAAGGGCGTGATCGCTTAGTCCTCGTTGCTTTAAGTGCTTGAAAAAGGCACGAGCCACATCATCCCGTTCATTGGGCTTAATTTGTGCGATCGCCTTTTGCAGTTCTGGCTCCATCTGGCTAGGAGGAATTTTGTCGGGATGTAAAGACCGACCAAACAACTGGCGACGTTCAGACGCCGAGGAACGCTGGGCAAAATCATCAAAATTTTCGTAATCCTGCGCCGTATTGGTCGAGGCATCATCGAGAGATTCCACATTCCCCTGAGCCAAATCATTCATGATTTGATGCTTGTATTGTTCGCTACTTGTCATTTTAAAATTCTCCTTTTTTATCCCAGCTTCAGCCGTAAAATTACGCTAAAGCTCTTTCAAAGTTTGCTAACTCTACTGACTCAGCCTTGAGCCAATATCACCGCTTCATGAGCGAAGATCTATTTGTATTCAATCTGCTTGGATTGCTCATCATACTGAGCTGTCAAAATCAATTTTTTGTCAGGTGCGTAAACCAAAACTTTTAAATCTTGATTTGGAAAATTCTTATGGAATCCTTGAGCCAAAGATTTAGCTAAGGGCTTCACTTCATTCGGACGAACGTCACGCGTAATCACAACACCTAGCTTATTGTTGTCACGCACGTAGGCATCTTGAACCACGCCCTTAGCCGTCTCGACAACCCAATTGCCAAAATCCTGTCCCACAGCGCTATTTCCCCGTTCAAGTTGGGCATAGTTGCCGTTGGAATTTATGGTTGTTGGTAAACTATTCGTGGGCTGTTTGGCTTGAGCCGTACCGCTACAAGCAGCCGTTGTCGTCAGAACTAAAATTAAGACGAGAGACGTCAAAATTTTTCGACAATACTGAAATAGATTCACTTGGGCCTCCTACAAAAACTACATTTACTGAACTTGTGTTGTTATGTTTGATCAGCTTGCTTTCAAAACTGAGTAACAATTTTGAAGATGTTTGGTTACTATCTTTACAGATCATCTCTAATTCCTAGGCGACTAACTTCTGCCCGAAGACATAGTAAAGACCTCAGCTAAAAGAGTGATAAAACTCAAGATTTAATTAATGAAGATTAATCAGCAGAAGCAAAAACCATCTGAGGCGCAAGCAACAGCCCATTTTCTGAAGGAATCACCTGACCAATTCCTAAAAATTCCCCCTCTTCTCGCTGAACCCGTAAGGCATTTGTCGGGACATCTGTAGAGGTATTATTCCAAAAGATACGCTGCCCCAAACACCAACGATGAGCTTCGGGTGCGGGTAAGGTGGCAACCGCTAGATGTTGCAACGCCGTGACGGGTGGTATGGGCTGAAATGTACCTTGTTGCAATTGTGCTTCTAATTCTTCTAAAGTCAGGCTATCTTCCAGATGAAAGCCACAGCTTTGGGTACGGGTGAGGGAGGCTAGGGTGCCACCGGTATGGAGTAATTCCCCTAAATCTCGCGCGATCGCACGAATATACGTCCCTGAACCACAGGCGATCGCCACATCCAATTGAGCCAACTCCCCCGGACGCCAATCCAAAACCTGAATGTTATAAACTTCCACCGTTCGCACGGGCACCTCAGCGGTTTCACCGGCTCTTGCCAAATCATACAGGCGTCTTCCCTGCACCTGAATCGCACTGTACATCGGCGGGACTTGCTGAATCGTGCCCTCAAACTGCGGCAAAATAGATAAAATCTCGTCCAGCGTCAACCCCTGTGCAGACTGAGTGGCGATTACCTCTCCTTCCAAGTCATCCGTTGTGGTCTGTATTCCCAGTTGGATTGTGGCTCGGTATGCCTTATCTGGCAGCATATACTGCAACAATCGAGTGGCTTTACCCAGTGCGATTGGTAAGACACCCATAGCCGCCGGATCTAACGTTCCCCCATGTCCCACCCGCTTGAGCCGCAAAAGCCGTCGCACTTTGGCAACGCAATCATGGGATGTCCAACCGGCTGACTTATTGAGATTTAAAAAACCTTGCACTATTCAATCCTATTTGCTGAGCGCTTGCACCATTGTAATCAGCTGCCATACCACCTTTAATGAAAGGCAAAGGCTGACGCTCAGATAGCAACGTCTTGGATGCAAGCTCTCAGGGCTGAGACTACAGATATTAAAGTCGGTGAGCGATCGCTTCCGGGTTGCTGAAGCCAAAAATAAACCTGTAGAGGTACCCCTTGTGGGTACCCTGCAATGTGAGAGGGCTACCACAAGGGCAGCCCCTACATAATTACTACCAGCAACCCCATGTTTCTAGGGTGTAGGCACAGGTACTGGTGTTGGTGATGGGGATGGGCTGGAACTTTCAGCCTGTTTTGCCTGCTTAATCTGCTCCTCGGTCAAAGACTCCACCAGGCTCAAGGGAAGAGGATATCGGCTCAGAAATTGAGCGTAAGAAGCACTCAAGTAAACTCGGTAATCTGGATTATTGGCAATGTAAGTTTGAAAGAATGCCAAACTCAAGGCTTTCATATAGTTCTGTGCCACCGTGGGATCGGAACCAATCACTTGAGGGGGTAGGGGTATTGCTCTTTCTGATTGCCCTAGAGTAGAAAAGTGCGTTCCTCCTCTGAGCAAAACCAGGTATTTGTTTGGGGTTGTCAGCCAGGTAAAGGGTCGAATTTGTTCGGGCAAAGCTGGAGCTACATTATCGTCACTACTTGCCACTAACATCAGTGGGACTTGAATCTGGCTGTATTCGGATTTTCCAAAAATCGTACTCCCCACAGGATTGATGGCAATCCCGGCTTTAACTCGCTCATCGGAGAGTTGATAGTCTCTAGATAGCAACTCTAGGGCGCGACACTGGAGAAGGAGGGATAAATTCAAAGAGTCATATGAGGGGTCGCACTCTTTGCCCAATACCTCAAAATCAATCTTGGCATCCGAAAGTGCTAAAACCGTGTAGCCTCCGAACGATTGACCTAAGACGCCTACTTGTTGCAGATTGATGCGTCCTCCAAAAGAGCGATTGAGTTCATTGAGCAGAAACTTAATGTCTAACGGTCGGTCGATTAACTCCGATGGGGGAGTGACCTCACTGGCAAGTCCATTGATTAAAGCCTGCAATTGATCCGCGTTACTTCCTGGATGTTCAGGTACAGCCACCGCGAAGCCGTAAGAAGCTAAATGGGTGGCTAAATAGGCAAACGTCGTGCGGTCTGATCCTAAACCGTGAGAAATAACAACTAAAGGTGCTGGACGTTGACTGGGTTGAGGGAGGTAAACATCGACGGGAAACTGTCTTTGACGACTAGGGTCGTAGAGGGTAAGGCTTTCCTTGGAAAATTGAGTTTCTCCGGGTTGCCGCAGGTCGGGTAACGTGGAGAAATAATTCGATTCCCGGCCTAATCCTTTCGGTAATGTGTGTCCTGATGAGAGTGTAGACGGTGGTGCTGATTGCCGTTCCGATGCCTGTGCTGACGTTTCTCTAAGAGCCTGTTGTTCAACGGCTGCGATCGCTAATTGCGTTTGCTGGATCAGGCTTGATAGCTCTTCAATGACCTGAAAGCCACGCACCGAGTTAATCCGGATGCCATAAGTAGGAAACTTCTCCAGCACATTCAACAGTGTCAATCCGTCTGGTGCACCTGCCGCCTGGATCAGCGCGGCTCGAATGGCGTAGAAACCGGGTTGACCCGCCTTGGTTTGGATAATTTGACCGACTCGATCTAAGATAACTTTTCCTTGGGAGGAATAGAGAAATTGCGCGATCGCTAGCGGTTTTATATCGATTCGAGTCTGTAATATTGTCCGCAACTGCTCAAGTTGCTGCGGATTAAGACGGTCTGTATAAGCGGCTAATTCCCGATCAATTTTGCCTTCTCTTGCATAAGTAGCGAGAGATTTGATCGACAAAGACACTTCTAAAGGGCCATAAGATAGATAAATTCGCTCAGCTCCCAGTGCTGGAGTGGACACCACTACTGGAGCCATCAATAATCCCAGATTTACAAGAACGATTCCCAGTCCAGTCGATAGTTTGCCCAATCTCGGAACTGGAGACACACCCGATAAGAGGGTGGCTTGACTAATATTGGGGAATTCACATCTGTCTTGAAAATGGGTAATGGCTAATGGGTAATGGGGGAGAGAGATTTTCATCCTTTGTTGAGAGCGCCAGATCCTGGGGGGGCGTGCATCCTTCTCGGTTAGCCGCAAGACTCGCCAAGATATCAATTTCTTAGCTAATCGAGCCAGTCCACTCCCATAGCCTGAAACTCTGATCCAATCCCCCTCTGAGTTACGAAGCGTTGGGTTCGGATTGCGCTGACGTACTTCGATATTAATGTTCATCTAGCTAGTTGTCCTTCCTCACTCATCACCAAAAACGCAACAACGTCTCTACCTTCCCAAAGGTTGAAAAATCATCCCATTCTCTTGCCCTTCCTGTTCATAAACTTTTTGCAAGCACTTATGGGTCAAACGAGCAATTTTATCATTGGGATTTTTGTATAAGACGCCTCGAAAAATCTAATACCCTTCCGTCAATTTTATCGACTACCCTAGAGCAATGACTACTTTAAATTTAATGCAATTTATTGAATTTAGTTCTATACTATTTGTCGAATCTCCGAGAAATTCCCTAAATTTAATAAAACGTATTTTATCCTTCAGTCGATGAATTGAATGATAGACTTATATTTTATGGATTTTCACTAATTTAATAAGAAAATATGGAGTCTGGATTCATTCCAGTTAAGTACTGCCTTATAGAAGGAATAATTTTTAAGTTAATTCTATCTGTAAAATTAAAAATTTCAAAAAATTTGTTTTAGAAAATGAAGCAACAGAACAACACAACAAAAATCATAGATCTGTTTTAACCGATACTGAAAAATTTGTCTTTAATGTACTTCCAAAAAATTGGTTTAATTTGATAAAAATCTGATAGGTTCTTAAGACAGTGCAAATGAGAAGGCTAAAACCTGCTCTAAACGCACTTTGTTGTCTTGCCTACATCCTATAGTGTTCTGGCGAAAGCCGATTAATTTAACTCATCGGGGGAAAAATATGGAGGCATTAAAAGGACGAGATTTACTGGGCTTAGCAGATCTCAGTACCCATGAAATACAGGAGCTGTTGCAAATTGCGGCTCAGTTGAAAGCGGGACGGCTAAACTTGCGGTGTAATAAGGTATTGGGGCTGTTATTTTCCAAGGCTTCAACCCGAACGCGAGTCAGTTTTTCGGTGGCTATGTACCAACTAGGGGGTCAAGTCATAGACTTGAATCCGAATGTTACCCAGGTGGGTCGGGGGGAACCGATCGTTGATACCGCACGAGTTCTGGATCGGTATTTAGATATCTTGGCCATTCGTACCTTTGACCAGAAGGAACTGGAAACCTTTGCTCAATATGCCCAGATTCCAATTATTAATGCTTTAACGGACTTAGAACACCCTTGTCAGGTTTTAGCCGATTTGTTAACCATTGAGGAGTGCTTTGGTTCGCTGGCTGGGATAACGTTGACTTATTTGGGAGATGGCAATAATGTAGCGCATTCTCTGATGTTGGGATGTGCTTTAGTGGGGATGAATGTCAGAGTGGCGACTCCTCGGGCCTATCAACCTAACCAGGATATCGTAGGGAAGGCACAGCAGATTGCTAGTGGTAAAACGGAAGTTCTACTCACGGATGATCCCTTGATAGCGGTTAAGGGCGCTCACGTTATTTACACTGATGTATGGGCGAGTATGGGCCAGGAAGCATCAGCGGATACCAGAATTCCTGTTTTTCAGCCTTATCAGGTGAATGAGCAACTACTAACGAGTGCTGATTCAGAGGCGATTGTGCTGCATTGCTTACCCGCACATCGGGGAGAAGAAATTACGGATGAGGTGATGGAAGGCGCGCAATCGCGCATTTGGGATCAGGCAGAAAACCGGATGCACGCTCAAAAAGCCTTACTCGTTAGCCTTCTAGGAGCGGATTAAAATACGGAGTTGGGCAGAGAATAAATCTGCCCTACTGGACAGAATAGGGGTTTTGGTAGTACGAATGTTCTATAGATGGTAACAATCATCACATGAAAGTGATGAGTGATGAATCATGGTCATTCAAAGCTCAAGTTTGGGCGAAGTATTCGTGTCAAAACTAGGTTTCAACTCCAAGTTTTCCACACAAAGACTTTGCCCCCATCCCTCACAACGATTCCTTACCCCCTTGTCGCTTTATGGAACCCCTGACTGAAGCTCAACAACAACTTTACAATTGGTTGATCGAGTATATTCGCACATCACAACATGCGCCTTCAATTCGGCAGATGATGAGAGCGATGAATTTGCGATCGCCAGCACCCGTTCAGAGTCGCCTGGAGCATTTACGAGCGAAAGGCTACATTGACTGGACAGAAGGAAAAGCTCGCACCATTAGGATTCTGGCTAATGCTAACACGGGCGTACCTGTCTTAGGTGCGATCGCGGCGGGTGGATTGGTAGAACCCTTTACCGACACTGACGAACAACTTGATGTGTCTCCCCTATGGTGCCAACCGGGTAATTTTGCCCTGCGGGTAATTGGAGACAGCATGATTGAAGACCTAATTGCTGAAGGGGATTTCGTGATTATGCGACCTGTCTCCGACCCAGAGCAACTCAAAAATGGTCTAATTGTTGCAGCACGAGTGGAAGGACATGGCACCACCTTAAAACGCTTTTACCGTCTGGGAGAGTATGTCACCCTCAAACCGGCAAATCCTAAGTATGAGCCTATTGAAGTGATGGCAAAAAGCGTGCAAGTTCAAGGTGTCTTAGTCGGCGTCTGGCGCGATTATGAAGGAGGAGCTAAGGGATAGCGGCAGCCCGTTTGCGGCAATCTAAGGAATAATTTTTGGGGATGATGACTCAAAGGGAAATCGACTCTGAGGCCATCATCCCAATTCTCAAGTTATCCACCACAAATGCTAGTTAAGCTAATCATCATTTAACTCTTCCGTGCGGGAAGTCCCTCCTCACTAAGCAGCTAGGTTCACAGACCTTGCAGGCAACCCTAAAACGGTACGAGGTTCGCAACAATCAAGAAACCTTACTATGGGATGATAACTCCAATCTAATTTATAGTTATCCTTCCAATTTTCTGTGAAAGCCACGAAATCTTTCCTACAAGTTTTTCAAAGTCGCAAGATGGGGGCGCTACTATTATTGGGCTTTTCTTCTGGGTTACCCTTATTCTTAACGAGTAAGACACTGCAAGCCTGGATGACCGTAGAAGGCGTAAACTTACGTTCCATAGGGTTGTTTAGCCTAGTCGGTTTACCCTACTCTTTAAAATTTATCTGGTCACCCCTGCTGGATCGATTTGTGCCGCCGTTTTTGGGGCGTCGGCGGGGTTGGCTTGTCTTAACACAAGGGGCGTTACTGTTGGCGATCGCAGCCATGGCTTTACAACAGCCTCGTCAAGCCTTACAATTCCTTGCGATTAATGCCTTATTCATTGCCTTCTTCAGTGCGACTCAAGACATTGCAGCCGATGCCTACCGCACCGACGTACTGGAAGAACGGGAAATGGGAGCCGGTGCAGCGGTTTTTGTGTTAGGTTATCGCGTCGCATTGCTTGCGACCGGTGCTTGGGCGCTGATTCTGGCTGGCCAAATTCCCTGGCCAACCGTTTACCTCTTGATGTCCTTGCTCATGGCAGTAGGATTGCTCAGTTCATTTTGGGCACCCGAACCAAGCGAACAGGAACGCCCTCCTGAATCCTTCTCTGATGCAGTCGTTCTCCCCTTTGCAGAATTTTTTCAGCGTTCCGGTTTCATCCGGGCTGTGTTCATTTTGGTGTTCATCGTCCTCTACAAACTGGGTGATGCTTTAGTTAACAACATGTCCATACCCTTTTTGCTCAAGACGGGCTTTACCCAAACAGATATTGGATGGATTCAAGGCGGTATGGGGTTAGTAGCCACCATTATCGGTACCCTTGCGGGTGGAGCAATTCTGAGCAAAATTGGGATCAATCGCTCACTGTGGGTCTTCGGTGCCCTGCAAGCGGTGAGTAATTTAGCCTACTTGGTTCTGGCACAAGTCGGCAAAAGTTATCCTTTTCTAGTGTTGACCATCAACATTGAAAATTTTTGTGCTGGGCTAGGAACAGCCGCCTTTGTTGCCTTCTTGATGAGTCTTTGTAACCAGCGATTCTCGGCAACTCAGTATGCTTTACTCTCTAGTTTGATGGCAGTTAGCCGAGATATTTTGGTGGCACCGGCAGGAGGGTTGGCAGAAGCCACAGGGTGGTCTTTATTTTTCCTGCTGAGTATCGTTGCGGCTATACCCGGATTGCTACTACTACCCGTATTTGCCCCCTGGAACTCCCGACTTGCCCCCATCCCCCGACCTGGACTAGATGATTAGGAAGAAAAATTATGAGCTTTAATCGACTCATCTTGATCGGAACACTGATCCTGTTTGTCGCTATTGTCGCTGCGGGCTTACTGGGTTACCTTCTGCCCCAGTTCCTCCGAGGATTTTTGCCCGTTGACGCCTTCACTTTTTTAATTACTCTCTTCCTTGTTGTGGCGATTGGCTTACTGATTTACGGTCTGTTCCTGTTAATCAAAAAACAACGGAGACAACCGTCGTCATCGTCACAAAACTTACCCTCCGAACCCCTTGAGCTTCCAGTTGAGGCACCCTTTATCCGCCGACGCAGAACAAAATCTCCACTCAACCAGAGTACAGTTGATAGTGCGCTTCAACGCAGACTGATCAATCTGTTGGCAGGTGATGAGGCTGCCGCCGAACGGTTAGTCAATCGGATCAGGCAGAATCATCCTGGGATGCCAGAAAATTGGTATTGGCAGAGAGCGATTGAGGATACAAAGCGCGATCGCTTATAGCTTCTATCCTCAAATCTGCTGGCAAATCGTTAAACTAAACAGCGAGGGATTTACAAATCTTCGCTCATTTCTCACACATGCTTGTGCTCTTACAATTTTAAATATGGCTATTTTTCGTCAGTACATTGCTCCGTTCCTGATCGTGCTAGTGTTTTTAGTGGCGCTCCTATCCGTAAGCGCTCGCATCTTTTTGCCATCAGATATGGCAGGACCGGCACCCATTGAGGATGTTGAGTCTATGAGCAACCGCACACCCGATACAACAGGCCATTTGGAAACCCTAGATGCCCCAATTTTACCGACATCCGCTGGGTCACTCAACTAGACTCCCGCGCACGAGTGTCTGAGCAACTACTACCGGGCTACTGGCTGCGCGTTGGGTCAGGATATGAACGCTCAATGTTAATGAAGTTCATCCAACTGGCTTATCGAGAGCTTTTCCCACAGCAGGAAGATTTTTCCCATCTCGTCCAAACGGTGAATCAGTACTTGTCTAGGGAAACGCCTCTGTGGTGGGTTGATACCGATCCAGTAGAGGTGCCTGGAAACTCATCCGTTGGGCGTCACCCAGTAGGTTGTATCTGGCTAGGGAATGCGATCGATCAGGTGCGGGGCGATCGCCATGCTCATATTTTTTTACTTTACGTGATGCCCGAACATCGACGTCGGGGCATGGGTTCAAAGTTAATGCGTCTCGCCGAAGACTGGGCGAGGGCAAGGGGCGATCGCCAGATTGGCCTCCAAGTCTTTCAATCCAACCAACCTGCGCTGGCACTCTACCATCAATTGGGCTACCAAACTCAATCCCTGTGGATGGTCAAGTCCCTCTCTCCTTAATCCTCCACCCCACTCCTCCATCGTCGTCTGAACTCCGGCCTCACTCTTCTCGCAGGTCATTAAAAACTCCGGCCAGCCAGGTCTAGGTGGTCAGTCACCTCGCCCCCCGTGATTAAATTAGAAATATCAGCCGATTCAATCTAATTTTAATTAACATCATGTAATCTTTGGCTATCTTTAGTTGTAAAAAGTCGCAAGAAGAGACTGGTGAAATCGGGCGGGATAGGATACTTTATCAACTATGTACAATGATGATGACGATCTGAGCGTACTCGATGCGGCTGATCTAGAAGACCCTCTAGATGCAATAGAGCCGATCGATAGCGAGTCAGAAGCTCACAAGCCTGACCCAGAAGCAATGTTGCCACTGTTAACGGCACGGGAAACGCCACAACGGATGCTGGCAGCGCGGGCATTTTGTGAAATTCAAGATGAGAGGGCAATTCCTCATCTCATTAACCTTTTGAAAGATGTGTGCCCCTTGGTACGAGTGAGTGCGGCCTATGCCCTCGGACGCAATCCGAGTTCAACAGCAGTAGAGCCATTAATTGAACAGTTGAATCGCGATTGGAATGGTTATGTGCGTAAAGGTGCGGTTTGGGCATTGGGCAACTGCCGCGATCGCCGCGCTTTGCCTTCTCTGACTGATGCTCTGAAAAATGAGATTTCAGCCGTGCGGTTGTGGGCGGCTAGTGCTTTAGCGCAAATGGCTCAGTTGCAGTATGGAGACATTGTGGCCTGTATTCCACCCCTAATTACAGCCCTGAAACAAGACCCGGTGGCAGCCGTGCGGAGTAATTGTGCCTGGTCAATCGGACAGTTATGCCGGGAACTTCCCTCGAATGCCATCTACGGGGGGGCGATTGATGGCTTGCTTGAAGCCTTTGCCGAAGATGAAGACTTGGGGGTTCAGGAAGACGCTAAAGCTGCACTCTTGAGAGTGGGTGACCCTCGTGGTCTTCAGCTGATTGAGGCGATCGAGATCGAAGGATTAATTTAGTACTCTCCCGGCTATTTGGTAAGGTTTTTAAAGAAAGTTTACAAACAACTTACCCGCCCAATGAGCATAGAGACCCAAAAATCATCGCCTTTTCGGTCAGCCCTGATCATCACGATATCCTTAGTTCTCATTGCTATTTGTTGGTTGGGAGTAACACTAGCTTTTTCAGGAGGAACAATGTTTGCCGGAACACGACCTACAAATATCGGTATTCAGGCATCTGGGCAACTAGCAGCCTGCCCTAGCAGCCCCAACTGCGTCAATAGCCAAAGCCAAGATGCTGTGCATAAAATTGAGCCTTTAACTTTTGACTCAACACCCACACAGGCCATGGCTGACCTCAAGAGAGTCATTCAGAACCAGGAGAGAACAACAATTATCACAGAAACCGAGAATTACCTCTACGCAGAATTCAAGAGTAAGCTGATGGGGTATGTCGATGATGTGGAATTCTTACTCGATTCCAGTGCTAAAGTCATCCATGTTCGCTCCGCCTCGCGTCTAGGACAGTCGGACTTAGGTGTGAACCGTAAACGAATTGAAACAATTCGAGCCGCACTGAGCGAACTCAAAAGCAAGGTATAGGAGCTTCAGCCCCCCGAATTTCGGGGGGTTAGACAGCTAAAAGATGCTGGATACTTAAAAGGGGTCTTACGCTGCCTGGATTCGCCAGCACCATCTTTGAACTCCCCGCAGGTAAGCACGATTGACGCCGAATCAGGCAGGATGTGAGCAGACCGACTCTATTCTCAAGTCGTTGTTGGTCTCCATCCCTTAAGCTTCAGGGCTTTTCCCTCAAATTGTTTACCTTTGAGCATTCGATTCCAGTAAAGCCAGGGTAAAACATGACGCTTCACCAACCACATACTATAACGCTCCTCCCTAGGGTCCATGGGGAAAGTGGACAGAGGTTGGTTGGTGTAGTCAAATTCTGCCATGATCACTGTGCCGTAACCTGTAATCAGCGGACAGCATGTGTAACCTGTGTATTTGCCGGTCAGGGAGTGAGTCTGCATTACAGCCAGCAAGTTTTCTACGAGTACAGGTGCCTGTCCTCGGATAGCCGCTGCTGTTTTGGAGATGGGAAGAGAAGAGGCATCTCCTAAACTAAAAATATTAGGATATACGTTGTGCTGTAAGGTATCTTTATTGACATTGACCCAACCTTTACTCGGCCCCTCTGTCCCAGCCAGTTTGCTGTTTTTGATAAAGTCTGGGGCACTCATGGGTGGGGTGACGTGAATCATGTCGTAGGGAATGGCGACCTCTTGCACCCCGTTATCCGTGGTGACATCAAACACGGCTTCCTTAAATTCAGGCCGGATGGCCTTGAGATTGTGTTTGAAGTTTAGCTGAATGTCCCGACGCTTAACCACCTGCATCAGTGGCTCAGCGTAGCCGGGAACAGGGAAAATTGCACCCACGGCACTGCAAAACAGCACGTTTGTCTGGTTGCGAACCCCATTCTGGCGGAAGCTGTCGTCGGCGAGGTACATGATTTTTTGGGGAGCACCGCCGCATTTAATTGGAGTTGCCGGGTAGGTAAATAGGGCATTTCCTCCCTTAAAATTGCGGATGGTTTCCCAGGTGTAGGGAGCGCCTTCAAAGCTGTAGTTACTACATACACCATTTTTTCCGAGCGCTTCTTTTAATCCTGCGATCGCATTCCAATCAATCTGAATACCAGGACACACAATTAAGTAGTCATAATAAACCTGTTTTCCCTCACGGGTTTTTACAAGATTGTTATCAGGGTCGAATTCGGTGGCATAGTCTTTAATCCAGGTAACACCACTGGGAATACAGGAGGCTTCTGGCTTAACGGTATCTTCTGCCTTAAACCGACCTCCTCCAACCAATGTCCAGGCGGGCTGGTAGTAGTGCTTGTCGGACGGTTCGATGATAGCAATGTCAAGTTTGCTATTTTTGGCGAGTAACTGGGAGGCGACGGTAATGCCTGCGGCACCTCCGCCCACCATCACAATTTGGTGATGAGGGCTATCGGTGGTTGATTTGACGGCTTTAGGTTGAGTAGAGGATGACATAGTTTTCTGGCACGACTTCGTACAGAGAACAAACGGATTGTTCTACTTATAGCAAGTTGCAGACAAAAGCATAATGTGTATTGATACCCAGTTACATTCATAAACCCGCCAGCGCTATCACACATCTGATGGCGGGAGTTCGCACTGAAAACTTTGCGGATTCTTATTCATAGATTACATTCGCATAAAGTGCTTCTAGGGTTCCCTAAAAGCCGATACTGTCAAGCAGTTTGTTGTGAGATGGCACACCACAAGCTTCAGCCAAACAAGCGTTCATATTCTGCTTTGACCACCTTGTAACATTCGCAAGCAGATGCTTCCAAGCTCTTCCTATCCACAATCTGGATGCGTCCACGCTGGTAACGAATCAAACCCTTATCCTGAAGTTGACTAGCCGCTTCGCTGACTCCGGCACGCCTGACGCCCAGCATCGTCGCCAGGAACTCCTGCGTGAGGGCAAGTTCCTCTGAACTCACACCGTCACTGCTCATGAGCAACCAGCGGCAGAGTCTTGATCTTATAGGATGAATACGGTTGCAGGCCGCCGTTTGTGAACCAGTAATAATGGTTGTATGTATGTAACGGTGGAGAATTTTTTGCAGCGCTCCACCTTGAGCGAACGCCTTTTTGATAATCTCCGCTTTAATACGCACGGCTTGACCCGGAATTTGCGTCAGCGTTTCCATGGGCGTCGTGCCCGCATCCAAAAGAATTGGCAAACCAGCCATGCCCTCACACCCGATCGCGCCAGCTTCGACCGTTGAGCCATCCTCCATCACCGTCACTAAAGAAAGCAATGAGTTAATCGGGAAATAGATAAACGGGATCGGCTCATTTGGCAATATGATGGACTGCCCATGTGAGAGTGATACCTGCTCCAGATGAGGCTGCAATGCTGTTAGTTCCTCACCGGGTAAGCAGGCAAGCAGGCGGTTTGGCGTGAGCGGATGCGCCTGTTGGTGAGTGGACATCAAATTCCTCCAAAATCTGCCACACTCGCACAGTAGCAAAAAACAACCGATGATATGGTGTCCGGCTGATTAACCTTAATCAAAGCCTGTTTGTCGTGAGTGCTTTAGAGCGCCCATTCCCAGAGAACTCGCATTCCTCGCTCCAAACTCCCGTATCGTGTGGTTCTGTGACGGACATGATATAACACCGCAAAAGCGAAAGGGTCTAAATCTGTATGCAAAACCTAATTACGAATTAGGAAATTTTAACTTCTAGCCCCCACGCTCTATTTATTCTTAGTCAGGTACTCATGAGCTGGGACTGAGGACGGTTGCATAATTACGGCTTCAAAAGGTATGACCCCCACCTTTTCACTATCAATGCAACGAGCCGCCTCCCGTGATAAATCCAGATGTCTGTTAGAGATATAGGGGCCACGATCATTAATCCGGACAATGACAGACGCGCCATTGTTTAGGTTTTTCACCCTCAGATAGGTATCAAACGGCAGAGAGGGATGAGCGGCTGTCAGTTCATGTTGATTATAGGTTTCTCCCGTAGCCGTCAGCCGTCCATGAAAATAAGCACCGTACCAAGAAGCGTTACCCTTAAACGTCCTGGGCGTTTCTACCAAGTTGTACATGTGCTTCTGGGCATCTGCTAGCTTCAAAGACACTTTTCCCAAAGCCATGCGGAGATTGTTCGCCCATTCAATTACCAACAGTTGTGCATTGTGGTTTAAATCGGTTGCTAGGGCATCATCAATTTTAAACAATAGGCGATCGCCGACCTTGAGAGCGGGTTGCCCTTCCCAGACGGTGGGTAGAACAGGTGAAGCATTCAAATAAGGATCAGAGGAGTTAGACAAAAATTGCTTCAGGCGCTCAGCCATCAGTTCTGCTGGCTTCTGGCTGGGAAATTCCGCAATTAAGCGCTCCTTCACCCAAACTTGAAACTTCTCTGGCTCCGGCTTAGAAGGCGCTGCAAACGCTCGATGGGTTAGAAGTTGTGAGTACCGCCAAAAGCCTCGCTTGACACGCTGTCCCTCACCCTGGTGTTTGTCCGCAATCGGTTCCGACGAGTGAGTACTCATAACCACAACCGATGACGCGAACGTTTTGACGGGTTCACGCCGCTGACGCCAAGGCAACAAATTCTGTATAACCTGAAAAATCTGCTGAGGAAATGTTGCTTTTGAACCCTCACGAGGAGACGTTTCCTCCCAGGATGCTGATACAGATGACAGGGGTGTCACTCGCAAGAAGTCGTTTTCTGGCTCTGACTTGGGCTGGCAGAATGTGTTTTGTGGCAAATCGAGTTGGACTGGAGGACGAACGGACGTTTGGGTGGGCTGGGGTCGAAACTGAAAACTGCCTGCACCCGTCTGAAAGGCTAGATTAGGGAAAGTGGCAACCGGAGATTTAGAAGACCAGATTTTTGAGTAAAGGGGTGTCGAAACTAGAGGAGTTGGTAGTTCAGTTGGACTGTTGACCACTGACAAAAGGTTGGCTGGAAAAGCACTGACAAGGTAATCAGGTACTTTGAATAAACCTTGGCTGGAGGTAAGGATATAGCTGACCCAGGAAGTCACCCAAACAAGTCCGAAAAACTGCATGAGCTGTAATATCTTGAGATAAGTATACTCAGACTAATCAACCGTCATACAGTATACAGACAAGCGGGATCAAAAGATCCGTCGCTAGTGTGATCCCAGGACATACATAAATCCGAGGATGCCCTGATTGACTGGGGTTGGAAGACAAAAAAATGCTTCAAATCAATAATTGGTGAGAGGGGCTGGGGTGGTAGCGCAGCTATTAAACCAAGGATAAAAAACTGATTTTTTACGGAGTCGATGTCTTTGGAGTTGAGGCATACAGCGGTAATCAAATAACTGTTTTGACGGATGGGGATCGCGCTCTGGCAAGTCGCTCCAGCGCTTTGCTCACTTGCTTAAGGCTTCAAAGGCCCACTTGAGCAACTCTTAAAGCGATTCATAATGAGCCTATGTTATCCACATTTTTAGTTTTGTGCAAAAAATTCTCCTTGACTAGACATCCCTCTTCAGCAATGCCCTGCCTTCTCCAAAATCTAGATGTTTACAGCACCCGATTAAACAATTAAATATAGTGCAAAATTTTGGCAAACTTAGATTATTTCCTACAATCCAATAAGATGAGATACCGTTAACAAATGTAATCTTAGTAGCCAATTTTTAATCCAAAATATTGATGCCTATGAACATCCATCTGTAGAGATTTTAGTTAGGATTAGATCATTCAATTCAACAAGCTGCTACAGGCATTCGATTGATTATTGTTCGTTCAGTCCAGGCGATGGCATCAAGCGTAGCGCTATCTTGGGTTCTTGCTCCCAGCCGAAGGGTTCTCGACACGAGCCGCCACAGAGCTTCCACAAGAACATTATTCTGCAAAATTTTAGACGCTCTCTCGTCGCTGCTCTTGAGCGGGTGAGACGCGACTATACTCCTATGGGCTTTTTGACATGCACTCAAGGGTATATTTTCCGAAGCGTACGAAGAAGTCATTGCCCTCTAAAGGGCTAGTCTCCCATATTTTTCCAGAAATCTTCCTTTTGTCAGTGGTTTGTTGGGATTAAACTATTTAAACAGAAGAAGTCTTAGACATCCTGATATCAAAAACGATTTCAATTATATTGAGGTGCATAATGTCTCAGGAAATCAGCCAATCAACCTTGCGATTTGTGATTAACAAAATTGAATCTATTTTGGAAGAGTATCCTCAATATCCCTATCAAGTAGCATTTTCGATGCAGGAATTACGTATAAAGCTGATTGCTCAAGTCCTCAAGAATCTGCCCAATCGCGATAGCGTTATCGAGGAAAAAAAATCTTCCGACACTACCCTGGGGTCTATCCATCATTCCTTAGAGAGTCGAGTGCGTCTAGAAACTTTGATTCGTGGCAGTATTTATCATGTACTTCGAGAAAATGCCGACTGGGTTAGCCGTCATCTTCCTCAAGATGTGAGCTTAGAAAAACGCGAAGGAAACGAAAATTGTAACCCCCATATCAATTAATATAAGAACAAATAAGAACTAATTGATAACTCTTAACGGCTAGCTATTTATCTCTTATTAAACGGCTCCATAAAACCCAAATAAACTCAATTTAACTCAATATCTCTGTTCTAAGTCACACCGAATTCAGCCATCAATCAGATCTTATGGATTTTAGGTATGCGTTTAGTTTAAGGGAGAGTTCATCAACGATGGGTTTGAGTTTATGGATTTGTTTTGGTGTTAAGAGATGTCGAGTGTAAGCTCGTCGCAACCAGTATCTTGTTTCATTCAAAGAGCTGAGGGCGAGCCTAAGGTAATGTTGATGCTCTGAAAAATTATGTCGATCAGTACCTTGTGCGATATTGGCACCAATGCTATCTACAGAACGCACTATCTGCTTGCCGATGGTATCTTTAGCGAATTGCTCCCAATTTCCGACGATATTCCAAATTTCGTCAGCGATGCTCTCCGACAGTTTGTAAATTTGCAAGTTTTCAAAATTTGATTTCGCCATGTCCTTCTACTAACAACGGATATCAAGTAGGTTGAGAGTTGTTCTGTTTGAAGTTCTGAAACTACCTATTGGCAATGCTTGCAAAATCCGAAATCTAAAATCCAAAATCCAAAATGACATAATCCCTGACAGGGGGAAGAAATTAGCATGAGCAGCTTTCCCGATTTTTTCAACTACGCCGATCAAATTATCCGAGAATTGGGACACAATCGTGCTGGGGGTCGAGTCACCTAGCTAGCGACTGAAATGAACAGGCAGCGCTCTGTTGTATTAACCTGTGGAAGAGAAAGTGAAAACAAAAGAGGGGGTTGTGGTGCGTAAACGCTTGATTATCGAAATGGGTATGGGAGTCGATCAGCACGGACAGGAAGCGACTGTCGCTGCTGCAAGGGCTGTACGCAATGCGATCGCGCACAATGCCTTGCCCGGTGTTTGGGAAGTTGCGGGTTTAAGCGATCCCGATCAAATGATTGTTGAAGTCCAAATAGCCGTCCCTTATCCGGAACAAGTACGGGAAGCCGAGGTATTGGCTGTGCTCCCTTTTGGGCGCAAAACGCTCACGGTTGAGTTTGGTGGGATGGTGGTTCAGGGTCGAGCCATTCCCTCCCTTAATGATAAAAATGACGAGATGCTGATTGCTGTTGCTGCGGTTACAGTGTGGATTGAGTCCGAGTCAATGTAATTCTGGGCAATTGAGTTGAAACCAGTAAAATGCAACGTGATGCGATCGCCTGTGCAAAGTGATTCAGTTTTATTCAGCGCAGGCTTATATTTTATTGTTCATCGTTAGTCCGATGGGTGCTGACTTATAGTGAGGAACGCACAAAATATAGACTTCGATGAAAACGGCTATCTTCAACCACAGACCTCTCTACTTTGATTTTTTGGAACAAGAACTCCAACTCCCTCTAAGAGAGCCAACGGAACCTTTAGTCATCGATCTGTTTGCCGGTTGTGGAGGGCTAGCGCTGGGTTTTGAAGTAGCTGGCTTTAAAACAGTTGGTTATGAAATGCTAGAGGATGCCTGCGCTACTTATCAGCAAAACTTGCAGGGTACATGTTATCAGTTAACTTTGACACGCAACCCCAATTTGATGGCTGAAGCAGATGTGATCGTTGGAGGCCCCCCATGTCAGCCTTTTAGCGTCAATGGACACCAGTTGGGACTCCAAGATAGTCGCGATGGGTTCCCAATTTTTCTCGACGCCATTGACCGCTATCATCCAAAAATAGCCTTATTTGAGAATGTGCGCGGAATGCTATTTCGCAACAAAGCCTACTTTGAAGAGATTGTTATAGCTCTAAAAGAACTAGGCTATATCGTTGAGTGGAATATTCTTAACGCTGCCCATTATGGCGTACCTCAGCGTAGAGAGCGTCTGTTTTGCGTTGCTCATCAAGGGGGCTGGCAATGGCCAGAAAAAACCCATTTAAACTCACCTTACACCGCTGGTGAAGCACTCGGAGAATTCGCATTTGTTGCACCTCCTAACTCAAAGTTTCTCACTTCCAGCATGGATGAATATGTCAAGAAATATGAGATAGCCTCCAAATGTATCAGACCCAGAGATTTGCACCTTGATGCTCCCTCTAGAACCGTGACTTGCCGCAACCTGAGTGCTCCTACTGGCGATATGCTGCGGATTCGTTTGCCCGATGGACGCAGGCGTAGGCTTACGGTTCGTGAAGGTGCTCGTTTACAGAGTTTTCCCGATTGGTTTGAATTCCAGGGTTCTGAAGACAGCCAGTATAACCAGATTGGCAATGCAGTTCCTCCCATCTTGGCTCATGCTGTAGCTTGTTCTGTCAAAGCATGTTTACAAGCTCATGAGTCGATATCACTTAAAGAACCTTATCTATTAAGTCAACCCATACAACTATCTCTTGAATTCTTCAAAAAGGATTCATCCTACATGCCTGACAACACCAATTCTCTCGCTCTTAAAATGACTAGGAGAACTGAGGAAGCCAAGGCTGTTCTCAGAGATCTAGGTCTACCACCTGCACAGCAAAATGAGAGGTCTGCCCTGACGTTGCTGGCTCTACTTCATCTAAAACCGGATAACCCTTGGTCTGATGCAAGTAACCCTTTACGGGGAATCACTCCCATCATGGAATTCATCGCTAAGTACTACGGGAAACAGTACGCACCCAACACTCGCGAAACTATCCGTCGTCAGACTGTTCATCAGTTCTTAGAAGCTGGTATTCTTGTCGCCAACCCGGACAAGCCTTCAAGACCGCCGAACAGCCCCAAAACTGTTTATCAAGTCGAGGAAAACACGCTGGAGTTACTCCGTGCTTACGAGACAGATACCTGGACTGAGAAACTAAAAATCTACCTAACGTCTGTCGAGACACTACAAGGGCGGTACGCCTTAGAACGGGAGATGGCATGGATTCCTGTAACGGTAGCTTCAGGTAAGACCATCTCATTATCACCAGGTGGGCAGAACATACTGATTGAGCAGATTATCAACGAGTTTTGCCCTCGTTTCACTCCAGGTGGAAAGCTAATTTATGTAGGCGATGCAGCTAATAAGTGGGGCTACTTTGACAGAGAATCACTTGAGGCATTAGGTGTTGCTGTCGATACCCACGGAAAGATGCCCGACGTTGTGGTTCACTATGTTGAGAAGAATTGGCTCGTGCTGATTGAGGCTGTTACCAGTCATGGCTCCGTAGACCCAAAACGCCGGAATGAGCTTGAGATAGTATTCAAGGATTCAACAGCGGGTCTTGTATTTGTCAGCGCCTTCCTTAATCGAATCGACCTGGCGAAATATTTGACCAACATCTCTTGGGAGACCGAAGTTTGGATAGCCCAGTCTCCAACTCACATGATCCACTTTAATGGAGAGCGGTTCTTGGGGCCATACTGACTAAGACTTGGAGTACCGACACAGAAGGCAATGGAGAAACTATGAAAAAACTCATCAACAACCCCGACGATGTAGTACGCGAAAGCCTACAAGGCATGGCAGCCGCCCATTCTAACCTAATCAAAGTCCACCTTGACCCTCACTTCATCTATCGCGCCGACGCACCCATTCAAAACAAAGTCGCCCTTATCTCCGGTGGCGGTAGTGGACACGAACCCATGCACGGCGGTTTTGTTGGCTTCGGCATGTTAGATGCTGCCTGTCCCGGTGAAGTCTTCACCTCTCCCACTCCTGACCAAATGCTAGAAGCTGCCAAGATGGTTAATGGGAATGCTGGTGTCCTCAATATCGTTAAAAACTATAGTGGCGACGTGATGAACTTCGAGATGGCAGCCGAACTAGCTCACTCCGAAGGCATCGAAATATCCAATATTCTGATTGATGATGATATCGCGGTTAAAGATAGCCTCTACACCCAAGGGCGTCGAGGTGTTGGCACAACCGTCCTGGCTGAAAAAATCTGTGGTGCTGCGGCTGAACAGGGATATGACTTGAAGCAACTTACCAACCTTTGCCATAAGGTTAACCTCAACGGACGCAGCATGGGGATAGCACTCACTTCCTGCACCGTACCTGCCAAAGGTAGCCCCACTTTTGAACTGGGGGAAGATGAAATGGAAGCGGGTATCGGTATTCACGGGGAACCGGGACGCCAACGAATGCCTCTCAAGTCAGTCGATGAAATCACCGAGATGCTGGCAGTTTCTATCATCGAAGACATGAACTACTCCCGCACCGTGCGTGAATGGGATGCGGACAAATCACAATGGATAGAGGTTGAACTAACTGACTCACCCTTGCAAAGCGGTGATTCCGTCCTCGCCTTTGTCAACAGTATGGGTGGCACTCCCCTGTCTGAGTTGTACATCGTTTATCGCAAATTAGCAGAAGTCTGCCAAAAGCATAACCTTCAGATTGTGCGAAATTTAATCGGCCCTTACATCACTTCCCTGGAAATGCAAGGATGCTCCATCACCCTGCTGAAGATGGATGAGGAGATGATTAAACTTTGGGATGCACCCGTCAAAACCCCTGCCTTGCGCTGGGGAATGTGATCCCAATGCCAAGAGCGATGATACCGTTACCAACGCTGGAAAAAACAACTCCAAACCCTGCAAAATCTAAAATCTAAAAGGTTTTCTCATCGCAAGTATCCTAAATACCGATAAAATATGGCACTGTCGCCCATTGCAAAGTGTTCATGTCCAGCATCTCCTCTGCTCCCTTCTCTCCCGAAGAAATTGCCGCTGAAGGCTTGAAGCCTGAAGAATACCAAGACATCGTCCAGCGGTTAGGGCGTCATCCCAACAAGGCTGAACTGGGAATGTTTGGCGTGATGTGGTCAGAGCATTGCTGTTACAAGAACTCGCGTCCCTTACTCAAGCAGTTTCCCACAGAAGGCGATCGCATTTTAGTCGGCCCCGGAGAAAACGCCGGAGTCGTAGACTTAGGAGACGGGTTAAGACTGGCGTTTAAAATCGAATCCCACAATCACCCCTCCGCCGTTGAACCCTTTCAAGGTGCAGCAACGGGAGTAGGCGGCATCCTACGGGATATTTTTACCATGGGGGCGCGTCCCATTGCCGTACTCAACTCCCTGCGCTTCGGTTCCCTGGACGATGCCAGGACGCGAAGGCTATTCAGTGGTGTCGTAGAAGGAATCTCCCACTATGGCAACTGCTTAATCCCCAGTGAAACCTTTATCTGGCGGGACGACAAAGGCGTACATTTCGATACAATCGGCAATTTTGTTGAATCGCGTTTGCCCTCAACTCAGACTACAGTCGAATTAGAGCCTTCTGCCTCAGTTGAAACACTTTCCTTGGATGCCGACACACAGCAAAGTTGTTGGCAACCTGTGCGCCGTCTGTTCAAACGACGCGCCACAACCCTGATAACCATTCGTACAGCCCTTGGTCGAACTCTCACCGTCACACCCGACCATCCCATGTTGCTCCTGGAAGATGGGGAATGGCGCACCCGCGAATCGCAATCCCTTCTAGTTGGCGACCAGATTCCCATACTCATCAATATGCCCTACCCGCAGGTAGAGCAACAACAGAGTGATGCTCCATCTCTGGATTTGCTGACTACTCTAGGTGAACAGCATAAGGGCGATAAAAATGTTTATGTAAACCTACCACCAAGCTGGGAACCTACAGAGGAACTACGCGCAGCTTTACAGAAACTCGAACCTTCTGCCTGTAATCGCCACAGATACCTGAAAAAAGGGACATTACCTCTCTCACATTTTCTCAGCCTAGAGCCATTGCTGAATGTGTCGCGAAGCGATATCTGTCTCTTCCGACGTGGCAAAGCCAACCACATGTTCGCCGTTATCCAGCCCGATGAGGTATTTGCACGCTTACTTGGTTACTATCTCTCCGAAGGATGTGTTTCTCAAAATAGCAATACCTATAAAATCATTTTCACGTTTGCTCTTCATGAGGACGAGTACGTCAATGACGTGGTATTTGGACTGAAAAATCTTGGGCTGCGACCCTGCATCGAAAAACGTGATTCCACTATTGCTGTTTATGCAACTTCATGGCTGTTTGGCTACCTTTTGAAAGAGGT
Organism: Microcoleus sp. AS-A8; assembly: GCA_039962225.1. Classification (NCBI taxonomy): domain Bacteria; kingdom Bacillati; phylum Cyanobacteriota; class Cyanophyceae; order Oscillatoriales; family Microcoleaceae; genus Microcoleus; species Microcoleus sp. AS-A8. The sequence continues at coordinate 13,103 of JAMPKV010000010.1, read as the reverse complement.
TTGGAAGTGCGGTACCGGAGCAATCGATAAAGCTTTTCCCGCTTTTGTGTTCCAATGGCCTCGCTATTTACAGCGTGAAGCCCTTAAAGGTTTGTTGCGAGGTGATGGCTCGTTAACCACGAAAACTCATGGTAATCATGCCAAAATCGCATTTGGAACAACAAGCCGCAAACTATTTGAGCAAGCTGTGATACTGCTTCAGAGTCAGGGAGCAATCCCTTATATCTATCAGCGACCAGCCTGTGAGGGACAAATCCAAGGTCGTATGCATGTGCGTAAGCCATTATGGAGTTTGGAAGTTGGCAATGTTAGTGGATTAACAGCATTAGCCAATGTGTTTGGCGAAGAACGCAATGAGCAGTTAGCGACAGCCTTAGAACGCTATAACGGGACACAACATTCATTTCCCCGTTATCAAGTTTCCAATGAAATAGCCTTTGTAAAGATTAAAAGTTTAGCAGTCAATAGTGTTGATGAATGCGATGTCTACGATGTTGAGGTAGACAATACCCATCTTTTTGCCACCACTTCTGGCATCGTGACGCATAATTGCGTCGGGGTTCCCACCGTCGGCGGCGAAGTCTACTTTGACCCCGCTTATAGCGATAATCCCCTCGTGAATGTCATGGCACTGGGATTGATGGAAACCCCAGAAATCGTCAAATCCGGGGCGGCGGGTATCGGTAATCCAGTCTTATACGTCGGTTCTACCACGGGTAGAGATGGCATGGGTGGGGCGAGTTTTGCCAGTGCGGAACTCAGCGAACAATCCATGGATGACCGCCCTGCGGTGCAAGTGGGTGACCCATTTCTGGAAAAATCTTTAATTGAAGCGTGTCTAGAAGCCTTTAAAACCGGGGCTGTCGTTGCCGCCCAAGATATGGGTGCAGCTGGAATTACCTGTTCTACCTCAGAGATGGCAGCAAAAGGCGGTGTAGGAATTGAGCTGGATTTAGACCTGATTCCAGTGCGGGAAAGCGGTATGGTTCCCTATGAATATCTCCTTTCCGAATCCCAGGAACGGATGTTATTTGTTGCTCACAAAGGACGGGAACAAGAGTTAATTGATATTTTCCATCGCTGGGGGCTACAGGCTGTAGTAGCAGGTACGGTTATTGAAGAGCCAATTGTGCGAATTTTGTTCCAAGGCGGAGTGGCAGCGGAAATCCCAGCCACAGCATTAGCCGATAATACGCCCATTTATCACCGAGAACTTTTAGCTGAACCGCCGGAATATGCCCGTCAAGCTTGGGAGTGGACAGCCAACTCTCTCCCTGCTTGCACCACTGAGGGAATTGACATCCAAGGGAACCGTAAAACTTGGAGTGATCTCCTCCTGCAACTTCTGGATACTCCCACGATTGCTTCTAAACGCTGGGTTTATCGCCAGTACGACCATCAAGTGCAAAACAATACTGTGATGTTGCCCGGTGGTGCTGATGCGGCTGTTGTCAGGTTGCGTCCAGTGGAAGAAGGCATTCTCAATCCAAAATCAGCCGTTGCAGCAACGGTAGATTGCAATTCTCGTTATGTCTATCTTGACCCCTATGAAGGGGCTAAAGCCGTTGTTGCCGAAGCGGCGCGGAACCTTAGCTGTGTGGGTGCGGAACCCTTAGCGGTTACCGATAACCTGAATTTTGGCAGTCCCGAAAAGCCGATCGGATATTGGCAGTTGGCGTCGGCATGTCAGGGGATTGCAGAGGCTTGTCGAATCATGGAAACGCCTGTGACTGGGGGTAATGTCTCTCTTTATAACGAAACATTGGATGCCACTGGCACACCTCAGCCTATCTACCCAACGCCAGTGATTGGGATGGTGGGGTTGATTCCTGATATGACTCGCATTTGCACTCAAGGTTGGCAAGCTGAAGGAGATTTAATTTATCTTTTGGGATTGCCACTGACTGATTCTACGCCTTACCTCGGTTTAGGGGGTTCTGAATACCTCGCCAGTATTCATGGCGTTGTTGCGGGTAAACCGCCTGTCGTGGATTTTGATTTGGAACGGCGCGTCCAAGCTGCAACACGGGAAGGGATTCGTCAAGGCTGGGTGCGTTCTGCCCATGATTGTGCGGAAGGCGGAATTGCGGTTGCCCTCGCTGAATCTTGTATTGCTGGTCAATTGGGTGCCCAAATTAACTTGGGGCTAACGGATGTAGAGAGGCGTTGGGATGAGGTACTTTTTGGTGAGAGTGCCAGTCGCATTCTCGTATCGGTCAAGCCTGAACACCAAGCTATGTGGGAATCTTACCTGAAGGATCAATGGGGCGAGCAGACTCAACATTGGCAAAATCTAGGTTTTGTCAAGAGCCAAAATGCTGGATTAAAACTGTTAATTGATGACAATCAGCCGATAATCGACGTTACGATGATAGAAATGAGCGAAGGCTTTTCAAACGCTCTTGAACGACGTTTGAATGTATAGCTGGGCGGTAAACGCCTGTGTAAAACAGATCAAAGGCTTTAATAGCAACACATTCAGTCCACCCAGCGACTGTTATTGGTGCTATTGTTAAAGAGTTGTTAACCCACCTTAACAATTACGACGCTTTTTTGCTTCGCTCTAAGTCTCACTGACGTTCTGCCGCTATCAGGAACCTATCTTAGTATGATGCATCACGAACCCCTTTCTTCTCAGCAGCATCCGGCTCAATCTGAGGATAGCTATGCACAGCGACCCGATAAACCGGAGGAAGCTTGTGGAGTCTTTGGCATCTACGCACCGGGGGAAGATGTCGCTAAATTAACTTACTTTGGTCTTTATGCGCTACAGCACCGGGGTCAAGAATCAGCAGGGATTGCGGTGTTTCAGGGAGACCGGGTGCATCTATACAAGAATATGGGGCTAGTGTCCCAGGTTTTTAACGAGTCAATCTTAGCCGAGCTGCCAGGGGACATGGCTGTAGGCCATACTCGTTACTCTACCACAGGTTCTAGTCGTATTGCCAATGCTCAGCCTGCTCTGGTGGAAACTCGCTTAGGGAAACTGGCTCTAGCCCACAATGGCAACTTGGTGAATACAGGAGAGCTACGCGAACATTTGCTCCAGCGTAATTGTAATTTTACGACAACAACGGATTCTGAGATGATTGCGATCGCGATCGGCTCAGAAGTCGATAGCGGCAAAGAATGGTTGGAAGCAGCCCTCAGTGCCTTTGGTCACTGTTCAGGCGCTTATAGTTTAGTGATTGGCACCCCAGTTGGGTTGATGGGCGTGCGCGACCCCAATGGCATCCGCCCTCTCGTCATTGGTACTGTAGGCAGTCATCCTCAGCGCTACGTGCTGGCATCAGAAACCTGTGGTTTAGATATTATCGGTGCTGAATACCTGCGGGACGTTGAACCAGGGGAATTGGTTTGGATTACCGAAGAAGGGATGGCATCCTTTCACTGGAGTCCCAAGCCAGAGCGCAAGCTTTGCATTTTTGAAATGATATACTTTGCCAGACCCGATAGCATCATGACGGATGAAACGCTGTATAGCTATCGCTTAAAGCTAGGGCGTCAGTTGGCAAAAGAGTCATTAGTAGATGCTGATATCGTCATTGGTGTACCCGACTCCGGTATTCCTGCCGCGATTGGATTTTCCCAAGAATCCGGCATTCTCTACGCGGAAGGATTGATTAAAAATCGCTATGTGGGTCGCACCTTCATCCAACCGACTCAATCCATGCGGGAATCGGGCATTCGGATGAAGCTCAACCCCCTGAAAGATGTCTTATTGGGGAAACGTGTCGTGATTGTCGATGACTCGATTGTGCGGGGAACGACCAGCCGCAAAATTGTTAAAGCGCTGCGTGATGCAGGTGCGACTGAAGTTCATATGCGAATTTCTTCACCGCCAGTGACTCACCCCTGTTTCTATGGCATTGATACAGATAGCCAAGACCAATTAATTGCGGCAACAAAGTCAGTAGAAGACATTGCCATGCAAATCGGTGTAGATAGTTTGGCTTATCTGAGTTGGAAGGGAATGCTGGAATCCACAGGGGAAGACCCCAACAGTTTTTGCAGTGCCTGTTTCACAGGTGATTACCCAATTGCAATTCCAGAGATGGTTAAGCGTTCCAAGCTCATCTTGGAAAAAATTGAAAAAGCCGAAAAAGTAGTGACTGTCTAATATCATGTCCGCTTGGATGCCCATCATTAGGACTGACGCAAAGATGCAGAGAAGAGAGAATTTTTTGTGGGTAATTAGCCGGACTTGATATCAAAGTTTCTACTCGCTCATCGGTCAAAGCCATCCTAGAGTAGGGATTACACCTACTCTAGGATGATTGAGAGCAAAATTAATTGCCAAGCTGGCTGGACTCAATTAAAGCTCGGCTTCTATATTAAGATGCGTCTCTCCTAAGTATTTTTTCAAATAAGGTGAAAACACCTCATAAATGAGCGTGAGAGGTTGCCCATGATGCCAAAATAGGTAGTGGCGACCCCAGAACGGCCCTTTCTCCCCAAACGCTAACTCTAACGCCTCTGAGTGACCGTAATAAATTCCCTGAATATCCCGATAGAGTTCACTGCGTAAGCGAGAAAGGCTAGCCCAAATCGGTATATTGCGATTTTGTAAATATTCATCGACATGGTTCGCATCCCACCAAGAAGCAGCATAGGCTAGTCGCTGACCCGAAGCCGTGCGTAACCAAACCTGCCGTCTTAATCTTGGCGCGGGTACGGCTTGAATATGCTTTGGTGCCCCATCATCTGCCATACCAATCAGGGACATATCAATCACATCGACTTCCGTCGGCTCCGTTGTGAGGAGTTGCAGATGGCGAGTGGGAGAGCCATCTCCTAACAGCAATATCTGCCAAGCAGGTGCTAGCTGACTATGGGGTAATCCTTGCTGAACGGTTTCTTCGCCTCCCTGCCAGAGGGGTTCGAGAGCGTGCCAGGTTGTTGATACACTGGCGCTGTTGGTGGGTTTCAAGGTTGCAGTCAAGGTGCTTTACAAAACTTAACTTCTACATCCATAATGATAGCGCCCTTAGCCTATTGCTCCCGCTCATCTGGGCAACTCACCCAACCTCGTATCTTCCCAAAATGGACTCCGCATTAGACCCAGCGATTGAGTTTTTAACAACCCCATCTGCAATAGCCCCGGCACCAGAGGCGGTGGTTGAAGCACTGCTCATGGCAGAAAAAGCGGCTAAACACAGCAAAGTGCGCTATACCTATCCACAATTGCTCGGTAGCTGGCGATTAGGGTTTATCACAGGGACGAAGAAATCACGCCAACGAGCAGGGATTATTCTAGGTGCTGGACGGTTTTTACCCAAGTGGGTCAAGATTCATCTATCCTACTCCCCATCGGACTCCTCTCAAGAGCGAGGCCGGGTGCAAAATTCCGTTGAACTCGGACTGTTGCAATTCATTCTTACTGGCCCTACCCAGTTCTGGTCAAAAACTAATATACTTGCGTTCGACTTTACCCGGATGCGAGTGTCATTATCGGGACTGAAGCTATATGAGGGCTATATTCGTGGGGGTGAAGAACGGGAAACCCGCTTTTATGAACAAAGTGTCAAAGAGCAGGCATTTTTCACCTACTTCCTGGTGCAGAACCAATGCATAGCCGCGAGGGGGCGGGGCGGTGGATTAGCGTTGTGGACAAGGGTTAATTAAGTCTTTTACCTTCATTTCTGGGAAGTACGCCGGGACGGGGTGCGCTTGCGTGTCGTCGATTTGCGCTTGGGCTTCCGTTGAGAACGCTTGAGGGCAGTGCTAGTCCAATCACTGACAGAATGAATCATCGCTCCGAGTTCCAAACCCACAAACAGGGCAATCCATTCGGCTTGGTAATTGATCAGCAATTGCTTGATATCTTGACCAAACTGCTGCCAACTCCAAGGCACGTCTCGGAATAACTGGACGACGCCCAAAATCAGTATCCCCACCAAGGCTGTCCATGTAGCCAGATAAAGCATCCTGAGAGTAGTGCCGATGAGAGGGCCATGAGAAAAGATTGAGCGATGGCGCATCGCTTTTTGGTAGGGTATCCAAATCCACCGCAGCCACCCCCAGCGCTTGAAGGGTAAGGATTTCAGGTCTAAGTCAGGACTGAGCATCAGCCCACTAAAGAGGAACCCTCCGGAAACGATTAAGGCCAGATTGCCACTCTGTGTCGAGGCTAGGGTCAAACCGGTGACGACGGGTAAGCTCCACAAAGTTATGCGATCATGTATTTGACCGGAGGGCATATGTTATTATCATTTTTGTGTTAACCTAATTATGTTATCGGGCGGTTAGCTCAGTTGGTAGAGCGCCTGCCTTACAAGCAGGATGTCACTGGTTCGAGTCCAGTACTGCCCATGTCGTATGTTGTACATTCGCAGATTAAATGTCGCGATTCGCAAATTAGTGTCGTTTTTAGTAAATCCATGCCAAAAATCGCAAATTAATGTCGCTTGTTCTCTGTAATTAACTATTCGCAAATTAACGTCGCTGTTTGTGGAGAATAAACTCAGATTTTTACTTAAAGTAAATAATATTCGGTTTTTGAGTTGTAAGGCAGGCGCTCCTTTCAACCCTCCCTTGTTAAAATTGCGGTACTTCGTATTGTAGTTTCCTATGCTTTTCAACCTACCCTGTTGCGGGAGGGTTGATGAAACTAAGAATAAGCCAATGGTTCAGAAAGACAGAGACGACTTTCAACCCACCCCAAGGCGGGAGGGTTGATGAAACTGATAGCCTTGCTCGATCCGAGGCTTTCCATATTTCTTTCAACCCACCCCAAGGCGGGAGGGTTGATGAAACTAAAAAGTCCGAGCTTCCTCCTGTTCTTCAATTGCCTTTCAACCCACCCCAAGGCGGGAGGGTTGATGAAACCGCGCCCGCTGAAACCCTTGTCCAAACAAGCTGACAAATACATTTTTGTCGGCTGATTTTAAATTGGTCATTTCAGCTCTTGCCCAAGGAGAAAGATTAGTGATATGAACGTCTAAAATCAAGACGGGACAAGAGTTTTGAACGACTGACGGCTACTGGGAGATTTTGACCCCGCTTTGAGCCATCAAAAAAATATTAGGGAGGGCTCCCCCGAAGGGGACGAGTTCGGAGCCACCACTGTGGTAATCCACACCCTTGTTAACAAGGGCTAAGGCTTTGGGAAAATTTACCTTCTCCCTCAGCCCGACCACATTTCGCTGAGAGCGCACCTTTCCCGTATACTTAATACTTCAGTATTCAGACACGGGAACTTTTCCACCTATGAAGAAGGTATTCATAGGGCAGCATCACGGGCCGGACAGCTCCAGGGTTCAGAAAGTAGGACTGCCTTGCGAGCAGTCAAACAAACCCTAACTTAGCGCTGTACAGAGGCAATAAGCATGTACAAGCGGCGCTGTTAATTCATTATATTTGTATTGTCAAGGTTCAGAATAGCTTGGCCTAGCTAGCGGATACTTTACGGTTTTTATAAGCAGCTAGGACTAAATTCTTTGCTTTCTCTTGAGGAGTGTCCCCATGCGGTTGGTGTACTTGTTCTGTGGCAATTCCAGCTCTTTCGGCTTTAACCTGAATACACTGGGCTAACCTGTTGTAACTCCAACGGTGAATGCTGGCACGATAATTCTTGGCGTAGCCATTTTGAAGCTTTTGATTGCCAGGAAATCTTTGTTCAGCTCTGGCTCGCACTTCACTCTCAGTCGCTTCCTCTATATTTCTCAAGTCAGGTAGGACAATACTGCTAGCTCGATACTGTGAAGCCACTTCCACAATCGCTTTTGCCAGCAGCCTATCTACATACTCCCCTTGTTTCGATTCTCCAAAGTTACAAGGAGCACCATTTTTTTGAGCGTTGTGGCGTTCGTGGCTGTTGAGGCGTTCCTGCTCTCGCCTACGTTTGAGTTGCTCATACTGAGTCTTTTTCTTGTTAGTTTTCCCCTCCTTGATGGGCTTGCTCAGTAATTGCTTAACATCGCGGTATACCAGAACTTCGCCAGTCTCGACGTTGACCACCGCAACCGTTGCTGGTTTGGTTCGTCCGAAGCTTACCCCAATGACAATTGAGGGATTGCCCTTGTAGCCTGCTTGACTGGGGCGGGAGAAGCCCTCAAAGGTGTTGAGTAGCTTTAGAGAAGTTTCATGGGCTGTCAGCTTGTTACTCTGACTGCCTTTTGCTTTCATGCTGTCGATGATTTTTTGCGTTTTCGCAATTTTGTCGGCACGTACCTCCTCTGTTCCCTCCGCCGTCCACAAACGAGTGTTAACAGAGCAGTGAAGCAACAGCCGATGCACTTGCCAAGGTTCGCCCTCACCTTCACGTTCTTGCCAAACTAGTCGAGCAGAACGTAAAGTCAGCAATCCAGCAGGAACCTGTTCTTTGTGCTGTGTAAAAATTTTGTAGTCTTGAGCAAGGCGTTCAAACCAATGTAGTTGGCGCTGGTCGCAGAAGACCTCAAAGCTATGCTGGCTAATGCCTTTGCCATTGAAGCTAACGCAGATGCGCCCCTGTTCATTTCTCGACCATCGCAAGTCGGTGCTGGTTTCGTAGGATATCGAGAAAGGAACTGAACTTTGTTTTCTGGTAAGGCTGGCTTGCACTTCTCTCAATTTTTCGTCATCGAGGATTAGTTCCTGCGCTTGTTCCAGGGCTTCCAGCCACTCTTGGTCAGATAGATTTCTTCCCTTGGGAAGACGGCTCTTGAGCTGTTCGCCGAGGCGTTCGATTTGAATTTCCTTCTTGCGCCGCCGCAGTTGATAAGCTTCAGGGTCTTCTTCTACTTTGCTAACGTTGCAGTTATTTTTCAATAAATAGGCGATCGCACAGCGTTCCTGGGGGGCTTTTGCTTTGTCGTAGGCTTGGAAGAGGCTGTTGAATAAGGCTTTTGAATTATCCTTGGGAGCTGGGTCTGGTTTTTCTTCTTGATTGCGCTCTAACTCAGCCTTTTTCTGGGTGAGGATTTTCGTGGCTTGAGCACGTAGCGTTTCTAAACTACAACCGCTTTCTTGTTCTAGTTCCAAATCGCTTCTAAGCATAGAGAGCCAATGTTGTTTTCTCTGGAGACGAAACCTCCGTTTTTCCTGTAGAGCAAACCAGGATTTGTAAATGTATTTGACTAAGTTCTCAGCAGCGTTAGCGAAACGACCTGGCATATCCTGGAAGCGAGATTCAGCTCTGAGATTTTTGCAGAGTCCTTGGATGACTTGGGCTGTGATGTTTCCTTCTTGCAACCAGTTATCTAAATCAGGGTGAGTATTAATCTGCTGTAGCAGTTCATTGACCAAAAGTGTATTTTTCTCCACCATTAGCCTCCAGAGATGACCCAGGGAGTCTTCAGTCGCTTTGAGGTGGCATTGAAATGTAATGATGCTCATGACTTGGGAAAACTAAGAGAGTAAAATTTGAAAATCTCAATTAAAACAGATGTACTACATAACCCCAGACAAAAACAGTTGTTCTAAATACAGTCCGGCGATTGCCTCTGGCACCGCCCTTTGGGCGATCGCCGCTTTTACATGAGAGCTTGATTAGGGATAAATCTCTTTAGATGGAACCCGTTCCCGTTCCCATTTCCATTTTCCTGCAACAACTTTCTAACTAAACTCTTACCCATCGCCCTATTAATTCTTGCTACCAACGCCTGGGTTCTTGCTTCAAAAAATGCCTCAAAATCATTGCTGTGCAAAGTTGTCGGCTCAATTAGGTGCGATCGCAAAATCTCATCAATCCTCTGTCTTGACATCCCCTGTTCTTCTAACTTTGCCAGATACTTGGATGGGGCTTTTCCCCCTAAAAACTTATTCGTCTTCGCCGTTAGGGGTGTTTTGTTGACAATGCTGTTATAACGTGAGCGAGGGATACCTTGTTGCTTGCACCACTGTTGAGGGAAGATGTGGTGGTTCTCAATCTTCTCGTCGAAGTAACGAGCCGCCGTAATGGGTTCACCACTGACAAAATCTAATGCCCCATCACGTCTGAGTAAAGCAGCGATCGCTCTGTAAGTCGCCCCTTGAGAATTCACTAAACTCTGCAACCGTTCTGCTGATAAATGTGCTTCTTTTACTGTTGATGGCACTTCGCCACCATTAAGCCATTGAGGGACTTCGAGCAAATCCTTCCCGGCAGTCGCTTCCCGCGAACGCGAATAAATCCCCGATGCTGCCCCACAGTAAAACCATTGTTGTAAGTGTTGCCGCACCCAGTCCAGTTTCATTCCCTCTCCTAAAATCGCAAATAAAGGAGCCATAACCACAAGCTGCATGGGATAAGGAAGATCGTTAGCATCGAAGATGGCTTGAGTATGGAGAAAACGAGCCACTTCCTCAAAGGCAGCACTGATCGGTTCCATCCAGTGCTGATATTGCGCCAACTCTAAACCCAGCACATCCTGACGATTACAGGCTACTCCCGGTAGCCGTTCAGGATGACAACCCTGCTGCTGAGCTTGCACTCGTCGCGCATAGTTGCCCATCAACGCGATCGCCTGCAAGAAATCCGTTGGCTTTAACAGGCGCAAAACTCGATGAGAACTAAAGCGTTTCTCTATAGCTATCCAGTCTGAGCGCAAATCAAAATCAGTAGCAGCAAAGGAGGAGGTTAACAAGTCAAATTGTGTCAGTTCGCATTGTCGTTTGTTGTTTTCCTCGAAAATGTAACAAACAGCTTCTTTAGGCAGTTCAGCTCTCAAGACGAACAATCCCATCTGATAATGCTCGAATTTTTTGATAACGGTTGCTTCAAACTCATCAATCAAGGCTAATCTTTGGGGGTCGTAATGCCAGTATTTGCAGTATTGAGAGCGCCACTGGGGGAAATTAAAGACCTGGGAAATGGGAAATAAACCGAGTTCAAATTCTTTTTTCGGTGCCGAACAGTCAATTACAGGTTGTCCAGGTCGGTAGAGCTTTTTATCAACCGTTAAGCCCCAGATGGCATCGCGGCGATCGGTGTGGGGGTAGTCGAGAGCTTGGGCAATGTCGATGTAGTACCAACGTTGCTCCGGTGGGTAGCGTTTGCCTCGGTCAATCCGCACGGGTTGGTCGGATAGCAGGGACATGAACAGACTGGTGAGGCGTTGCTGTCCGTCAAGAATCAAAGCTGTCGGCACGGGAGGATGAGCGAGGTTCAAACTTTCGACAAGGCGGGGCTTGAATTTGACATCCGGGTTGCCTTGCTGAAGGAGCATTACCGCTCCCACTGGGAAACCAAGGGAGACGCTAGCAATCACCCGTTCGATGCGCTCTTCGTCCCAGCACCAAGAACGTTGAAAGTCCACGAGCTGTATTTTGCCCTGTTGGATGTCCCGTAGCAAGTCGAGCAGGGGTTCTTTGGTGATGTCGAAGGTGGAAATAGAGGTCATGTCCTTGTTCGTACTAGAGGTCGGCAGCAGCAACGGAATACTTCTAACCACCCTAAAACGTTCTTCTGTGGACAAGTTAGGCATGAATTGAATTCCTCCCAATCTGATAGGTTTTTGTTAATTTTGTTTAAATTAGCCTTGACTATTGGACACAGGGCATAAGAGAGCTTTTAATCTGTCGGGAATTTCTTCAAAATGCTCGATAAATAAATCTGCGAGTGCTAAGTAGCGCAAGTGGTATCGAGTCGGTGGCGAAAAGTTACTTCCTCGCTCAAACCAGCGTTGGACTGTGGCGAGGGAGCATTGACAGATAGCTGCCATTTGCGATCGCGTAACGTTCCACTTGGCTTCAAAGGTACGGGGAGACATCCCTAACTGGCAGTTGGCGTAGAGACGAATTAACTCTAGTTCTTGTTGTCCGAGGGGACGAGGAGATGTCATGAGTTTGTTTCCAATGGCAAAGGTTCGAGATGTTCTTCCCAACAGGTATCCGCTACACAGAATTGAGTGCTGGGAGATTCGGGAGTGAGAAAAATTAGATATTTCCACGCCCATTGGTAGCGATGAGGATCAAAGGCGTAAAACCGCCCAATGACGATGCCCCTGTCGGTTTCGTCTGTATCAGATAGCGGCTTCCACTGGATGTGATCGCCATACAAAAACTGGGGCGTTTCTGCACTATCCGGGAAATTCTCTGGCAGGCTAACACCCGAAACTGAAGGATGGAAACTCAGCGAGGGTAAGCCAGAAATTGAACTATCTAACTGGAAAGCTTTCAGGAGATTGGAGAGTTGTTGGCGATTCAGGTTGTTAGTGAGTTGGCGGATGAGTAAGGCGGTGAGTGAGTCGAGTTCTCCTTGGCTGAGTGGGTTTGTTTTGCTAAGAGATGTTAAGCGTTCTGCACCAAGTGCAGTGCCTACGGCATCGCGCAATTCCAACACGCCAAAGTCTTGTAAGGCTTGCAGGTAGGCTGGGTCTGGTTGAGTTTGGGGGAAGCGCTGTTGCTGTTCGGTTGGCTTCATCGAGATTTTTTTTAGAAGTAACTTAATTTTAGGCACATAGTCACAAAAATGCAATATGAGTGACTATGTGCCTATTTTGCCTAGCGCTGATACAATCCAGAGATAATTAAGCACAAGGTTATTTGTGCTTAACAAGGATTGGCTGAAGATAAATACGTTTCTGTAAGGCTTTACTTACCAGACCAAGAATTTAAGCGGCGTTTTCAGGCGGCTTGCGCGATGCATGGGCGCAAGATGAGTGATGTGGCAGTGGAGCTGATTGATGCGTGGCTAGGTGAAAATGAATCGCTAGAGCAGTTGCGACAAACGGAGACTGCTCGCCGCACTGATGTGGTGAGTGGCGTACCAACGATCGCATCTCTGATTGAGGAAACGCTGAGTAACCGTGACTGGGCGCTTGGGAAACTTGCGGCTGATGTTGAAATGCCTGTGGAACGGATTAATGAGTTGCTAGAAGGCGATCGCGCTTCAGATGTAGAACTCCAAAAACTCGCACAACGGTTGGTTAAACCGGATGGTGAAGCGTGGGAGGAGGGGGAACTGGTGGATATTCGACTGGCTGAGGATTTGAAGCGGAGACGACAGCAGAGGCGATATTGATTTAGCTTTATTAATTTATTTGATTGACTTGATAAAGCCAAATAGCTTTAGTTATATCTTCGTCTATATAAATCGTTTAACAAGAGGCAGTGACTTCCTTACTTACATCTCAAACATTGGGTCATCCTCAAGTCTGTATCGCTGTACTTGATGGACTAGTTGATTTGAAACATCCCTG